>JBEOKA010000368.1:0-30318 GCA_040275325.1 Myxococcaceae bacterium
GCATGCGCCGGGAAGATCACGTCCGCGGATCCTCCGCAACCGAGTTCAGGGGTAGTGCATGCCAAGCGCACCGCGCTCTTCGTCGTCGGCCACGGCCTGAATCATTGACCCGAAGATGTCGGGGTTGATCAGCTTCCAGTTCAGCTTGCCAATGTTCAGGAGGTACGAGCGAGCTGTCTTGCTGAACTTCGGCACCTCGACGCTGCCAGAGAAGAGGCCTCCGTTAACGTACGGAAAGTCGCGCGCCCACCGCGTACGCTGCGAAGCTTCGCGTGTGTTCAGTGCTCGAAAAATCTCCTCGATGATCTCGTGCGTGTTGTCCGCCGAGCTCATCTGCTCGACGGTGCTCGTGAACAGTCCCGCCTTGCCAAAGATGTCCGTGTCTTCTGCGAAGAAGCAGAAGATGAGCCGCGCCATGAAGTGGTTCATGTCGGGCGCGCGCTTGTTCCACGCAGGGTTAGTTTTCCGCAACTCGAGGTAGAGCCGGTTGAGTCGGCCCGTCGCCTTGATGTCGAAGCTGCTTTCGGCGATCTCCTTGACGGTGGTGATGCCCGCCAGCGGCAAGAAGAAGCCGAAGCGCTCTGCGAAGTCGGCGTGCTTCGTGACGAGATGTTCACCCGACAGTAGATGCTCGGCTTGGAGCTCCTCGCCGTCGGTCGCGAGGATGAACTTCGCCTTCGCCTTCCTCGTTGCCGGGCTCTCGCGCAGCTGGTCCAGCGTGGTGCTCACCTGGCCCGGCAAGCACACCTTGATGTGGATATTGTTGGTCTGCAGCACGCCACCGATGTCAGACTTGTTCGTCTCGCCCTTGCGCAACCTCTTGATGGTCGTCTCGGGGTTGTCGAATGCCGCGAGAAACTCCCACGCGAACTCAGTCGCGTCGAAGGGCTTGCCGGCGAGCGCTGCCGCTGCTTCTTCAATCTCGACCGCGTTCACGTAATGGCCTCTAGCAGGCCGCGCAGCCCACTCAAGCATGCCGCGCTATTCAACGAACGCGGCACGAGAGAAGTGGGCGGTGAACGGCTTCACTGGCCCACGGCGAGCGACACGCAGGTCGCCGACCTGTTCGCGTTCGTGGAGTCGAAGATGAGCGAGAACAAACCGACGAAGGCCTGCCCCTGTGCGGCAGCTCCATCGAAGCTGAACGGACCCGGGTGAGCTCGCGCGCGCCGGGCGCTCTTCATGTCTGGGAACAAAAGAACCTCAGCCGACGACGATGGCCTTCCACGCGAGCAACGCGCCATCACTCTGCCGCGACGTCTGCATCAGCGCCTCGTTCACCGTCAGCCCGGCTTCCTGAATCACCTTGTCGTTCGCGTTCAGCACATACCCGCTCTTGCTCGTCGCCACGTACGTCGGCTGCGAGTTGTAGATGTCGCTCTTCAGCGTCTCGTCGAAGAACACCTGCGACACGAGCGACTTCGTCGACCCGCGCGACACCTGAAAGTGGATGTGCGTCGCCCGGCTGCCGTACCACCCGGGAAAGTTCGTATCGAACGTCACCCGGCCGTCACTGCCCGCCGTCTGAATGCCGCGGTACCAGAGCGCTGCCGCCGCCGCGGCGTTTCCTCCGGTGCACATCGCGTCGTTGCTGCCGTCGATGTCGCCCGAGTACACGCCCGCCGTCGAGCAGTGCCAGATCTCGAGCGTCGCGTTGGGAATCGGGTTGCAGCTCGAGTCGATGAGCAGGAACTCGAGCCGCGTCGGCAGGCCCGTCACGCCCTCGGCGATGTCCTTTCGCGTCAGCAGGCTGCTCGTCGCGTGACACGGCCCCAGCGTGGCTGACTTGTACACGGTGCACGTCGCACCGACGCCCGCTGCGAACGGGTTGCCATAGTCCTTCCCTGACAGCACCGCGGTGCCGCCGCTCGCCCAGCTCGTGCTCGAGCCCTCGACGCCGCCGTCAGACAGCATCGACTCCGTCCCAACACCACAACGCGACAACGCGACCGCACCAAGGCCAGCAGACACCCAACGCAACGCCGTACGACGAGAGAGACGAGTCGACATGAGGCTCCAGTGAGGTTGATCAGGCGAACACGGCAGCGGTCTCGACCCGCGCGAGGAACGGCTCGAGCGCGAGGTGCAGCGACTCCTTCTCGGCGTCGAGGCACGACACCAACGCGGCGACGAACCCTTCCACCGCGCGCAGCGCCGTCGCGTCTTCTGGCTGCACCAGCAAGCGAAGCCCATCGAGGCTCCACTCGAGCTCACGGCGCAGCGCATGGAGCGACCCATGCTCGGCCATCACGATGCCAAAGGTGTGCTGGTACGCCGAGAGGGCACCGAAGCAGAGGCCCGTCGAGGCCGCGACCCGCTCGATGCGCGCCAGCATCACCAGCTCCGACTCGTCGAGGTACTCGAGCGCATGGCCCACCAACGCCTCGACCGCCAGCTGCACGCGCTGCCACCGCGCGACCGCTTTCACCTGCTGCAGCTGCCGCAACGCATTGCGCGCCAACTGCCGCGTCTGCTCGTGATGGCCATGCACCACTGCCACCAGGTCCATCACCGAGGCCGCCGCGATTCGTTCGAGCCTGCTGACGTGTCGCATCGGAGTGCCTGTGTCGGGCACCCCGAAAAAGCGATCACCCGAACGACGCGCTTGCTACCGCACCGGCGTGAAGGTGACGTCGACTGGCGGTGGACGGAAGGCCTGCACCAGCGGCTGAAGGCCCACGAAGGCGGTGCAGGCGCCCAGAAGCAGGGCGAAGTTGGGGTTGAACACGACGAACCCCAGCCCGGCGCCGAGGGTGCCCAGCACGGCGATGATGGCGGCGGCGCCCAGCCGGTCACGGCGCCACGCGACGCGCTTCACGGGGTCGAGCTGGTGACAGGCGGGGCAGCGCAGCGAGAGGAGCGCCCGCTCGAGGCTCCTGGTGGCACCGTGGGCCGCGCGCTCCTGGGCGACGACACGCGAGTCGGAGGCAGTGGCGTTGACGGTGGCGGCTCCGTCGGCCTCGACCCTCAGCTCGGCGCGCGCGCGGTAGCCGCAGCTGACGCAGGCGAAGTGGATGCCGTGGCTGAGGCGAACGGTGGCGGTGTCGACAGAGACGTTCACCGCGCTTCGACCCCCGAGCACGACGTGGAGTGCAGCTCAGGCCGCCGCGGGCGTGACGACCTTCGTCTCTTTGCGCACGAAGGAGTCGACGACGAGCAGGCCCACGCCGATGACGATGGCGCTGTCGGCGATGTTGAAGGCCGGCCAGTACGCCTTGTCGAACCAGTGCGCCTCGATGAAGTCGATGACGAAGCCGCGCGCGAGCCGGTCGATGTAGTTGCCGATGGCGCCGCCGAGCACCAGCGGCAGGCCCCACTTCGCCCAGCGCTCGACCTTCGCGCCAGTGAGCTTCGAGTAGTAGTAGCCGATGAGCACCACCGCGCCGATGGAGACGAGGTGGAAGAGCGGGCCGCGCAGGTTCTCGGGCAGGTTGCGGAACAGCCCGAACGCGGCGCCCGGGTTCTCGGCGTAGCGGAAGCGGAAGAACGAGTCAGACACCGTCACCGCCTCCTTCGGCCGGAAGTGGTAGCTGTCCCACCCTGCCTCGGGAGCCTTGCCGAAGAAGACGCCCACCTTGCTGTCGGCGCCCTCGAAGGCCAGCGAGAGCGAGTCGAGCGTCATGAACTTGGTGACCTGGTCGGCCACGATGACGGTGAGGGCCACCACGGCGAGGAAGACGTATTTCGTGTTCTGCATGCGGGCTGCCTCTCACCACGGCGGGCAGCGTGGGGCAAGCCGCGCTCCCGCCTGAGGGCAGGTCACAGCACCGAGCGCAGCGCCTCGTCGATGAGCGTCGCGTCGGTCTCGGCCACCCTCGACTCGCTCACCAGCGCGCGGGCCTGCGGCAACACGGGGTGGGCGGGGTCCTGGTGTTCGAGCTCGTGCACGAAGCGGCGCACGCGGCTCACGTCGGCCTTGAGCACGGCGACCTCGACGAGGTTGCCCAGCTGCGAGCGGGCGAGCTCGGTCTGGCCGGCGGCGACGAGAATGTCCCACGCGAGCTCGTGCGCCTCGACGTCATCGGCGTCGACGCGCAGCCGCTCGAGCGCGACGCCCAGCGCCTTGTCGAACGCGCCATCAGCGAGGTGACCGGCGATGAGGCCGCGGTCTCCGAGCCCGAAGTTCTGGGCAGCCGGCAGCAGCATGGCGCCGGGCGTGTGCGGGCGCTCCGAGGGGAAGATGGGGCGGCCCACCATCGTCACGTCGGCGGCCGACCGCTGCGGCGGCGTCATGGCGACGAAGAAGGTCTCGTTGCCTGCGGCCTCGCGCGGCAGCTCCACCGGCTCGGGCAGCGTCGTCTGGGGGTCGGCACGCGCCAGCGGGTGCTCGTCGCCCAGCAGCACCTTCGCCTTCTTGTTCGCGGGGTCGAGCGCCAGCGCCTGACGGAAGAGCACCTTCGCGCCCGCGGCGTCTCCAGAGAGCTGAAGAAAGACTCCCGCCTCGACGAGGGCGGCTGATCGCTGCGGGCTCATGCCTGACACGCACCTACCCTCATTCGCGCGGTCGGCCAAGGCCCCGAAAGACGTCGGAAACGAACGAATTCGAGCATGGCGCTGATCACTTTCGTCACCAGCCTGACACCTGCCCGCCATGACACAGCGAGGGTGTGTTGCGGCCGCTCTGGTGGCCGTGGTGGCGATGGGGTGCGGCGGCGTCTCGGGCACGGCTGACGGCGGAGGCGTGACGGGCGCAGCGGTCGTCATCAACGAGCTGGCTGGCAGCGGCGGAGACTTCGTCGAGCTCTACAACCCTGGAGACACGGCCTTCGAGCTGAGCGGCTTCGGGCTGACCGACGCCGAGGCTGACGGAGGCGTTCGCTACTCGACGAGCCTTCGGTTCCCCACCGGAGCGCAGGTGGCGGCGAAGGGCTGGTTCACCATCTTCCTCGAGACCGACTGCCCGGCGACGGTGACGCCCTGCGTGCGGGGAGAGTTCGGCCTGTCGCAGTCGGCCGGCGACCTGGTGACGGTGCTGGACGCGAACAACGCGACGGTGGCGCAGCAGGCGTGGCCGCCCAACGCAGCGCCGTCGGGCTCGTCGTGGGCGCGAAAGAGCGACGGCGCCGAGACCTTCGAGGTGCAGCGCCGCTCTCCGGGAGCCGCCAATGCGCCGTGAGGTGCTCGTTGGAGTGCTGACCCTCGCGTCGGCGTGCGGCGGCGTCTCATCGGGCACCGATGCGGGCTCCGATGCCGGCTCGAGCTTCGTGGCCGACGCAAACGTTCCCCTCGGAGATGCGGGCACGCTGGTGGGCACGTTCCAACTCCTGCACACCGTTGGCGACGGCACCGCGACGTCGGGCACGGCCTCGCTGTTCGGCAAGGTCTCCGATGGTCCGACGCCGGCGGCGCTCGTCTGGGAGAAAGCGCTCGACGAAGGCGAGTGTCAACTGATGACGCCGCGTGTACCGTTCTGTGCGACGCCGTGTGGCGGCTCGGCGGTGTGCGTCGAGAACGACGTCTGCCAGAGCTACCCCACCTCGAAGCCGGTGGGCGTCGTGCACGCCACTGGACTGATGGGCACCTCGGGCGCGCTCGAGTTCGACATGTCACCCATCGTCAACGGCTACCAACCACCGGCTGGCACCACGCTCGCGAAGCCGCCCTTCGCTGATGGAACCCCGGTGACGCTGACGGCCGCGGGCAGCACCAGCATCATTCCCTTCACGCTGACGTCCTCTGGCGTCGCGGCCATCGCGCTCACGGGCGGCGCGCCGACGCTCGAGCGGGGCATGCCGTTGAACCTGACGTGGAGTGCGGGCTCGGCCATCACCGCCGCACGCATCAAGGTCAAGCTCGACATCAGCCACCACGGCGGCACGAAGGGCGAGATTCGCTGCGACACCGCCGACGACGGCGCGCTCACGCTGTCTGCCACGATGGTGACGCGCCTGCTCGACCTCGGCGTCTCGGGCTACCCGACCGTCATCGTGCGGCGTGAGCGTGTGGGCTCGACGCTGGTGCAGCAGGGCCGCGTCGACCTGCTCGTCGGCTCCGAGCAGGAGCAGTCCATCGTCATTCCCGGCCTCACCTCGTGCACCGACAACACACAGTGCACGCCTCCACAGACTTGCCAGACCGACCTGCGATGCCAGTGAAAGGACTCTCCTTGAAGACGCTGATTCTCATCTCTGCAGTCTGTCTTGCCATGTCGTGTGGGCGCGTCATCAGCGACGAAGACGCGGGCGTGGCTGCGGGCGGAGGCTCCACTGCGTCGGGCGGCGGCACAGCAGGTGGCGCGAGCGCGGGCGGCACGGCGATGACGGTCGACGCCGGCTCACTGCCGAAGTTCTCGTTCTTCGTCACCAGCCTCAAGGCATTGCAGGACTTGAGCGGCAGCCAGTCGGGCTTCGGCGGCGACCTGCGCTTCGGAGAGACGGGCCCGGGCGCTGGCCTGCGCGGCGCTGACAAGCTGTGCGCCACGATTGCCGAACGCTCGATGCCCGGCGCGAGCGCGAAGCCCTGGCGCGCGTTCCTCTCGGCCATCGACGACGGCAACGGCCAGCCCGTGCACGCCATCGACCGCGTCGGCAACGGCCCCTGGTACGACCGCCTGGGCCGCACCTTCGCGCTCTCGAAGGCCGACCTCATCAGCACGCGGCCCGTCGGCATCGACCCCGCCATCAAAGACGACTTCCCCAACGAAGACGGCGTGCCCAACCACCGGCCCGACCCGACCCAGGGCCAGGTTGACAACCACGACATGCTCACCGGCAGCAACGCGCAGGGCCGGCTCTATTCGCAGACCGCGACGTGCCTCTCGTGGACGTCGGCGACCGGCAACCGCACCCTCGAGGGCAAGCCACGCGTCGGGCACTCGTGGCCGCGCTACGGCGGACCAGGCGGCGGCGGCGGTGCCATGGACCCCGCGAACTGGATGTCGTCGCTCGACGAGTCGGGTTGCTCTCCCGGCGTGAACCTCATCGAGATGGGCCCGCCGATGGCGAACTCGACGACGGTGGGCTCGGGTGGCGGCTACGGCGGCTTCTATTGCTTCGCGCTGATTCCCTGAGGCCTAGCCATGCTCCTCCGCGCGCTCGTTTGTCTTCTGCTGGTGGGGTGCTCTCAGGCGACGAATACGCCCGACGCGGGTGGCCGCGACTGGGCGTGCGTCTCGACGTCGACGACGGCACCCGACGACCTCGATGAAGTCGGTTGTCTGAACGACTTCACGCAGCTGGCCTCGGTGCCCATCGACGCGACGATTCCCGGCGCGCGCTCGGTGAAGGTGGTGTTCGACACCGCCGACGGAACGCTGCACTTCCAGAACAGCACGCGCTTCACGGTGCACTACGACTGGGTGTCGACGCATCGCTCGGGCGGCAGCCTGCCTGTGGTGCCGTCGCGCGCGTCGTTCAACACCACCGAGTACTTCTCACCCGACCGCCGCTTCATCCTCGCGGCCGTCAGCTTCTACGAAGGGCCGGGCGTGTTCGCGCTCGAGTTCTCTCCGTACGACACGGCCTCGGCCGAGCTGATGCGAACGATGCACGAGGCGGTGCAGGCGCACGCGTACTTCGGCAGCGCCCTCGTCTTCCACCCGACGTCAGACGCCATCGCGCTCGAGGCGAAGAAGCTGCCGGCCTCCATCAAGCAGCTGACGACCGACCAGCTCTTCGCGGGCATCGACTACCAGCCGCTGACGCTCGCGACGGGCGTGGGCCGGCTGCGCTTCACGACGGCCGCCGAGACGGAAGTGAACCCGCCCAGCAACCAGGACCTGCTCGTGCTCGACCAGGCGCCGAACGACATCTCGGTCGTGCGCGGCCTCATCACGCAGACGTTCCAGACGCCGCTGTCTCACATCAACGTGCTGTCGGCGAACCGCGGCACGCCCAACATGGGCCTCAAGAACGCGCTGACGAACGAGAAGCTGAAGGCGCTCGACGGAAAGCTCGTGAAGCTCACCGTGGGCGCGCTCGAGTGGAGCGTCGTCGAGGTCACCTCCGCCGAAGCCGAGGCCTTCTGGCTGGCGAACAAACCAACACCCGTGACGCTGCCGGCCTTCGACGTCACGCGCACGGACGTCGTCGACGTCGAAGACTGCACTCCGAATCCCACCGATGGTGGCTCGCTGCGGGAAGCCATCAAGGAGTCGGTGCGCGCGTACGGTGGCAAGGCTGCGCAATATTCGGTGCTGCGCAGAATTCCCAACGTGCCGGTGCGGCCCGCGTTCGTGGTGCCCATGGCCGCGTACGACGAGTTCATGCGCAGCAATGGGCTGTACACGCTCATCGACTCGTACCTCGCTGACGAGACCTTCCGCACCGACGCGCGCGTTCGGGTGACGAAGCTGAACGAACTGCACGCAGCCATCATGGCGGCGCCCGTCGACCAGGCGTTGCAGGACGCGATTCTGGCGCGCTCGATGACTCCGAACTTCGCGGGCTCGAAGCTGCGCTTCCGCACCAGCACCAACTCGGAGGACCTCGACGGCTTTCCCTGCGCGGGCTGCTACGTCTCACACACGGGGAACCCGACGACGTGGCCAACGGTGCTCGACGCGATTCGCGAGACCTGGGCCAGCACCTGGAGCTTCCGCACCTTCGAGGAGCGCAGCTTCTACGGCATCGACCACCACTCGGTCGGCATGGCGCTGCTCGTGCACCGCAACTTCCCCGATGAAGAGGCGAACGGCGTGGCGGTGACGGCGAACCCGTTCGACGCGGCGGGGCTCGACCCGGCCTTCTACGTGAACGTGCAGGCGGGCGGAGACGCCGAGGTGGTGGCGCCTCCCGCGGGCGTGAAGAGCGACGAATTTCTGTATTACTTCAGCCAACCCAACCAACCCGTCACGTACATCACGCACTCGAACCTGGTGGCGCCGAGCACGACGGTGCTGACGACGACGCAGACGTACCAGCTTGGGCGCGCGCTCGACGCCATTCACACGTACTTCTCGAAGGCCTACGGGCCGGCGGCGGGCAACACCGGTTGGTACGCGATGGACGTGGAGTTCAAGTTCGACGACGCCGACGCTCCGGGGCAGCCACCGACGTTGTGGGTGAAGCAGGCGCGGCCCTACCCGGGGCGGGGGAAGTGACATGGCACAGCCCACCGTCACCGAGAACTTCGAGCGCTTCGAGTACAAGTTCTGGGCGCCGCGCCAGCACGTCGAGTCGTCGCTGAAGGTGCTCGACGGCTTCATGGAGCAGGACGCCGTGGCCCTGCGCGCTGGTGCCACGCAGGTGAACACCTCGCTCTACTTCGACTCGCGGCACTTCACGTTCTTGAACCAGCACCTCTCTGGCGCGCCCGACCGCATCAAGCTGCGCGTTCGGTACTACGGCGAGGCGCCGCGCGGAGAGTGCTTCTTCGAAATCAAACGCCGGCAGGTGGCAGTGGTGATGAAGAAGCGCGCGGTGCTGTCACTCGAGCAGGCGCGCGAGGTGGTGCACGACGTGACGCGGCCGTTGCCGGTGCAGAACGCGGCGCTGAACACGTTTCAGTACCTCGCGGTGCGGTGTCAGGCGGCGCCGAAGCTGCTCGTGCGCGGGCACCGCCGGGCGTTTCGCGCCGTCGACCGCACGCTCGACACACGCCTCACCATCGATGACGAGATGGCGTGGCAGCCGGTGCGGGGCGCCGACCCACTCACGCCGGACCCATCGACGTGGCGACGCATGCCCGAGCGCCACACCGACGCGCGGGTGCTGGTCGAGGTGAAGTTTCGCGACGTGAAGCCGTGGTGGCTGGGCAACGTCATCGCGGCGCTGGCGCCGTACCGGTTGTCGTTCTCGAAGTACGTGGCCGCTGCCGAGGCCGCGCGCCGTGACCCCTTCTTCGCACTGGATGCCGCATGACCACCGGAGACATCGACCTCACCACCGCCGTCATCAGCCTGGCGCTCGCGCTCGGGCTGTCGTTCGGCATCTCGGCGCTCTACACGGCCACCTACCAGGGCGTGTCGTACCTGAAGGGCTTCGCGCAGACGCTGGCGCTGTCGGGGCTGGCGAGCGCGGCGGTGATGTTGTGCGTGGGTGACAGCATCGCGCGCGGCATCGGCATCTTCGGCGCCGTCAACCTCGTGCAGGTGCGCAGCACGGTGAAGGACACGAGAGACCTGATGTTCGTGTTCATCACGCTGGCGGTGGGCGTCGCAGCCGGAGTCGGAGCGTGGGGCATCGCGCTGACGGCGACGGGCCTCTTCACGCTGGCGGTGCTGCTGCAGACGATGACGGACTTCGGCGCGCGGCGTGGCGTGTCGGCGGTGCTGCGGCTGCGCGTGAAGATGAGCCAGCTCGAGGGGCTGCCGCAGGTGCTGGCGAAGCACACGTCTCGGGCGATGCTGTCGAACTCGCGCGCGCTGGCCGACGACGCGACCGAGCAGACCTGGCAGCTGCGCATCTCGGGCGGTGCCGAGCAGACGACGTTGCTGACCGCGTTGCAGGCGCTCGGCGCGGCTGATGTGTCGCTGCTGCTTCAAGACGATTCGCTGGAGGTGTGAGTCATGAGCCAGCGAACGCAGGCGAGCGAGAGTGATGGGCAGCGTCTCCGCGGCACGTGCGGGCTTTCTGCTGCTCGCGATGCGCGGCCCATCGACCGGCAGCTTCTCCGCGGTGCGTGCGGGATTCCTGCCGCTCGCGACGCGCGACGACTCCGCAGCGCGTGCGGAGCTTCTGCCGCTCGACCTTCTGTCTGTGTCGAACTCAGTGGCACCGACCCGAGGAGTGCCTGATGCGCCAGCGCGAGTACCTCTCGAAGTTGCTCATCGCGGCGGCGCTGCTCGCGGCGGGCGCGGCCATGCTCTACCAACAGGGCGGCCTCACGGGCTCTCTCATCCCCGCGTACGCCGAGAGCATCGAGTACACGGTCGCGCCGACGTTGATGGCCCGCATCGACACGGTGCACGTGACGCTCGGCCAACAGGTGAAGACCGGCGACGTGCTCGTCTCGCTCGATGACCGCGCCGTGAAGCTCGCGCTCGACCGCACCAACGCCGAGCTCGCGCAGGCAGAGGCCGAGCTCCAATCACAACGCGCGATTCACAAGACACAGGTGGTCGAGGGCGTGCTGCGAAGCTCCTCAGCGCTGGCTGACGAGAGCGCGGCGCGGGCCGAAGCCGAGAGCCTCAAGGGCGAGCTCGAGCGCGTCGAGAAACTGCGCGCCGAGCACCTCGTCGACGCGGCGGTCGAGACGGAAGTGCGGCGCAACTACCTGGCCGCGTCGGCGCGCGTGAAGGTCTTCGAGCGGCGGCGCACCCAGCTGCCCGAGCTCTACGCCTCGTCGGGCGCCGCCGTCGTCGAGACCCAGGCCGACCTGCGCGTGCGGCCGTACCTCGAGGCCGTGAAGACGAAGGCGGCCTCGGTCGCCGAGCTGATGCTGCTGCTCGACCAGCACGTCATTCGTGCGCCCGTCGATGGAACGGTCTCGGTCCTGACGCGGCCGGTGGGTGACGTCATCGCCTCGGGCACCGAGGTGCTGCGGCTGGTGCGCGGCCGGCCTGGACATCTCGTCGCCACGGTGCCTGAAGAGCGCGCGCGTGGGCTCGAGCCAGGCCTGGAACTCACGGTGCGGGCCTCGCGGGGGCTGTGGTCTCAGAAGTTCAAGGGCACGGTGGTCGAAGTCGGCCCGTCGGTGGAGCAGCTGCCATTGCGAAGCTGGCTCTCGCCACAGTGGCCGCGCTGGGGCCGGCGCGCCGTCATCGAGGTGAAAGACGCGACCGCGTGGCGGGCGGGAGAACGATTGCATGTTCAGTTTTGAGTCGCCGCTCGTGCGCGCCAGAGGCGTGGCAGCGGTCCAATCGAGCCGTGCAATTGACATCGAGCCAGCGACCGGGGAGTACGAACATGTACAGCTTTAGCGTGGCGGTGTTGGTTCTCACCGCGGCTCCGACGACGCTGGAGCAGGCGCTCGCGCTGGTGCCCGAAGGCAACGCCGAGCTGCGGGTCGCGCGCAGTGAAGTCGAGGTCGCCCGCGCCTCCGTTCCGCTCGCGCACGACTGGGAGATGCCGAAGCTGCGGCTGCAGTTCAACGACGCGCAGGCCGTACCTTCGGGCAGCTTCACCTGGTTCACCGGCCTCTCGTGGCGGCCGCCGAACCCGTGGGAGTGGTCGAACGGCGCGAGCCAGGCCGAGCTCAAGGTACGGCAAGCCGAGCTCGACCTCGCGGCACAGACCTGGCGCGTGGTGCGTGACGTGCGGCTGGGCTGGCTCGAGGTGTCGGGTGCAGCGGCGCACGAAGCGCTGGCGCGACGGTCGACCGAGCTGCGCGGCAAGCTGCGCGCGGTGATGCAGCGGCGCATGGAGCGTGGTGGCTCGACGCAGGTCGAGGTGAACCTCGCGCAGCTGGCCGAGACCGACGCGCGGCAGGACATCGCGCGGTGGGAGGCGAGCAAGCTGAAGTCGACCGCGTCGGTGGCGTGGTTGGTGGGGCAGCCGGTCGCTCCGATTCCGTTGACGTTGCCCGACACCCCACCAGAACTGCCCTTACTCGCGACGCTGCTCGACCGGCTGGAGCGCCACCCGCACCTCGAGAGCCTGCGCCTCAAAGTCGACGCAGGTCGTGCAGGAGAGCGTCTCGTCGGCGCCAAGCGCTTGCCGTGGCCCGAGCTGCAGCTGCGCCTACGACAGAAGACGGGCGAGATGCCGGTGCAGAACGACCTGCAGGTGGGGCTGACGATTCCCCTCGGCATCACGCCGGCGCCGCAGCTCGACGTCGCGCGCGCGCAGGTGGTGCGGGCGCAGGCGCAGTACGACGCCGAGCACGCGCAGCAGTCGGCTGAGCTCGAGATTCTGATGGCGCGCGCGCAGGGGCTCACCGAGCGCTGGCGCTCGTTCGAGTCGGAGTACCGCGCGACGATGACGAGCCACCTCGCGCTGCAGACGCGCGTGCTGGGCGACGACTCGCTCGACCCGACGTTGTTGATGACGGCCGACCGGCAGGCCATCGAGCTCGAGCACAAGCGGCTCGACGTGCAGGTCGACCTCGCGAAGGTGCTGGTCGAGCTCGAAGGCACCGCGGGCCCGGCTGCGAACTGAGGCCCTCAGGCCTGTGTCGGCGCCCACCGCTGCAAGAGCGCCTGGCCGGGAACCTCGATGAGCCGGTACGTCACGCTCGAGACGAGCACCACTGCTCCAGCGAACCCCAACACGGTGACGTCAGAGATGGCCGGCGTCTCCCAGAAGCCGGTCCACGCGGGCGAGTCGATGGCGCGGTTCAAGGCGCTGGCGACGCCGCTCGCGAGACCGAGCAGGAAGAGGTGCGTCATGTAGATGGAGTACGACCACAGCCCGAGCTGGGTGAACCCGCGCGTCTGCAGCACCTTCGCGAGCCCGCCGTTCGACCACGCGAAGACGAAGATGACGAACGCGAAGACGAGCGGCGAGAGGAACGCCAGCGAGCTGTCGAAGGCCACCGCGACGAAGGCCAGGGCGCCCAGGGTGACGGCCAGCTCGACGCCGGTGCCAAAGGGTGCGTGGGCCAGGCGCCACCGCTGACTGAGCCGGTGAACGAGCGCTCCGACGAAGAAGCCGTAGAGGCACCGTACGAACCCGAGGTCGAACGTGGCGTCCATACCGCGCGTCGAGCGCCAGACGAGCGTGCCCGCAGCCGTCGCCGCGAGCAGCCCGGCCACCACCACGAAGCGCCGCCTCGCGCGCCACACCACGAGGCCGAAGACGACATACGTCCAGTACTCCGCTGCGATGCTCCAGCTCGGCCCGTTCCACGTCAGCCCCGACAGCAGGCCCATCGAGTGCAGCAAGAAGAGGCTCGGCAGGAACCCCGAGAGCACGAAGATGCCCGAGAAGGGCTCTCTGGTCGGCGGCGCACCCGTGAGCTGCACCACCAGCAGCTTGAGCGTCTCGAGGGCGAGGAACGCGAGCAACATGAAGGCGTGAAGCGGCCAGACCCGCGCGAGGCGGCGCAGCAGGAACTGCCGAAGGCTCGACCCTGAGTCGATGCGCGTCAGAGCGGCCTCGCACATCACGAAGCCACTCAGGACGAAGAAGAAGTCGACGAAGAGAAAGGCGCCGTGCACGAAGGCGCTGTCGCCGAGAAAGCCCTTGCCCTGCGCGTGGTACAGCACCACCAGCAGCGCGCAGAGGCCTCGCCAGCTGTCCAGACTCCGGTATCGCATCGGGCAGCAGCCCTGCACCACACGCACGCAGGTGACAAACGCTTTCGTCGCGGTGCCCGCGCTATCGTTCGCCGATGCAGCCGCTCATGTTCTCTCCCGCTGAAGCGATGGCCGGCCTTCGCGCGATGGCCACCTGCGCGCGCGCCGACGGAGACTTCTCCGATGCCGAGGCGTCGTTGATTCGCGCCGCAGCGACACTGCTCGGCGTCACGCTCGATGACCCGCGAACGCTCGACTCCATCGAACCCGACGCATTGAAGACAGTCCTCGCGGATCCAAAGCGTCGTGAGCTCGCGGTGCAGGCGATGATTCTCATGACCGTGATGGACGAAGACGTCAGCGGCGCCGAAGCCGCGCTCGTCTCGCGCTACGCCACCGTGCTCGGCGTCGATGAACCGCGCGTCGCCAACGTCACGCTGCTCTCACAGGGCCGGCTCAAGACGTTGTGGCTCGACCTCGCGCGGCGCTCCTTCGCGCGGCCCATCTTCGAACGAACGCTCAAGGAGAAGGGCCTGCTCGGCGTCTGGAAAATCGTCGGCCCGATGGTTGGGCTCGCGAAAGACCCGGCGCTCGCGAACCGCTTCATCGAGCTCGGCCGTCTGCCTGAAGGCACGCTCGGCCACGCGTACTTTCGCTTCATCGTCGACCACGAGCTCGGCTTCCCCGGTGAGGGCATCGTCGCCGAAGAGGGCCTGTGGCACGACCTCACGCACGTGCTCGCGGGCTACGACACCTCACCGCACGGCGAAGTCAGCGTCGTCAGCTTCATCGCCGGGTACGTGCGCGAAGACCCGTTCTTCTGGCTGTTCACCATCGCGCTCCAGTTCCACCTCGGCATTCGGGTCTCGCCCTACTCGCCCGGAGAACACGGCTTCTTCGACCCGGCCCTCGTGCTGCCGGCGTTTCGTCGTGGACTCGCCGTGACGCGCGACCTCTCTCGCGATTGGAACCCGTGGCCGCACCTGGCTCGCCCGCTCGATGACGTGCGCCGAGAGCTCGGCATCACCAGCTGATCAGTCGACGCCGAAGCGACACGTTGTCAGCGTTCGTGACAGCCAAAACGCGCCGCGATGTGTGCCGAAGTGCGCTCGCATCTTTGCGAAATCGCTGGTGGAGCATCGATGGCGTGGCGCATCGAGAATCCTCTGTCCTCCCGGTGAGGACAGTCGCGCTGCCAACTGCATTGAACACGTGATCACCCGCGTTGGCGCTGCGATTGCTCTAGCGACCTGATGCGTCTCCGAACTTCTTCGGAGCTCCCTCAGGAGAAAAACACCATGAAGACCACCGCCGCCCGCCCCCAGCCCACCTTCGCCTCGCTCGAGCAGCGCATCGCCAACCAGGAGCGCCGCATCAACGAAGGCCTTCGTTCGGGCAAGCTGACCGCTGAAGAGGCGGCGCCGCTGCAGGAGCGGGTCGCTGCGGCACGCACGGGCCTCGAGGCCGACAAGTTCGACGGCAACGGCCTCACGCAGGGCAAGGCGGCGCAGACGCTGCTCAACGGCCTCTCGAAGGACATTCGCTCGGCGAAGCACAACGACACGATGGATGTCGCCAAGGGCATCGACGCGCTCGGCAAGGGCATCGCGGCGGGCAAGAACGCGGGCACCATCTCGGAGGCCGAGGCGGCGAAGTTCGGCGAGCAGGTCACCGCGCTCAAGGGCGAGCTGGCCGCTGCGACGACGCCCGAGGCGAAGAAGGCCGTGCAGGACAAGTTCAAGGCGCTCGCGAAGGAAGTCCGTCAGGAGCGCCGCGACGGTGACTTCGACGCCACCAACCGCATCGCCAGCTACAAGGACCGCATCGCGAAGGGCGTGGCCGACGGCTCGCTGTCGCCGAAGGAGGCCGCGCGCATGACGGGCCAGGTCGCGGGGCTCGAGGCGCTGGCGGCTGCGGGCATCAAGGACGCGCGCCTGTTCAACAAGGTCGACGGGAACATCTTCCGCCAGCGGCACGACGCGCAGGTCGACGTGGCGGCGCGGTCGTCGAGCATCGGCAAACAGCTCGAGGGCGCGGCCGGCAAGCTGACGCCGGAGCAGATCGAATCGTTCAAGGCCGAGCTGGCGAAGCTGAGCGGTGAAGATGTGGCGGCCGCGGGCCCGCGCCTCAACGAGCTGCAGCAGCGCATCGCGGCGGCACTGTTGGCCGCTCCGCAGCAGCCCGTGACGCAGGCCGCGTGAGACGAAGCCGAAAGCGAGCCTGAGGAGCGGCGGGACTTCACCACTGTCGCTCCTTCCGCGGCGACGTTGGCTCGCGAAGGCGCAGTCGAACTGGCAACCCGTGAGACGAAGCCGCAGCGCGTGAGTCGGGTGGTTCGCTGCCTGGCTCCGAGCCGCTTGTCAGGAACCGCGGAGCTTCTGCTACAAAGGCGTCCGTCGCGTTCACGCGCGACGCCCATGGTCCTCTGAGAACGAAACCCAAACTCCGCGTGGCACCTGCTCCGGCTGGAGCCGCGCGTCTGGCGTTCCTTCGTTGTCAGAGAGCCCTTTCCGAATGTCATCACTGCGAGTGCATCACCTGACCGGCGTCGTCGCTGGTCGAACGTTGTTCTCAGACGTCACGCTGCAACTCACGCCAGGCTGGACCGGGCTCGTCGGCCCGAATGGCGCGGGCAAGTCGACCTTCCTCTCGATGCTCGCGGGTCTGGTGAAGCCCGAGCAGGGCCACGTCGAGCGCGTTCCGGCCGAAGCCTCGGTGCTGCTCGTGCCGCAGCGAACGGAGCTGACGACCGAAGTGGAGTCGTTCGCGAACGCCGATGACTCGCTGGCGGGCCGGTGGCGGTCGCGCCTGTCACTGCACGGCCTCGAGCGTTGGAGCACCTTGTCGTTCGGCGAGCAGAAGCGCTGGCAGCTGGGCGCGGCGTTGTGGCGTGAGCCAGACATTCTGCTGCTCGACGAGCCGACCAATCACCTCGACGCGCAGGCCATCGACCTGGTGGTGTCGACGCTCTCACGGTTGGAGTCGGTGAACGTGTTGGTGGCGCACGACCGCGCGGTGCTCGACCGCCTGACGACGAAGACACTGCGGCTGCAGCACGGGCGCATCGAGCGGTGGGAGGGAAACTTCTCCGAGGCGCGGGTGCAGTGGCTGGCGAAGGAGTCGTCGACGCGCGCCGAATACGAGGCGCTCGGCCGTGAGGCGTCGCGGCTCCAACGTTCGTTGAGCGAGGGACGGCGGGAGCACGCGGCGGCGACGAAGCAGCGTTCGGCCGGCGCGCGCATGAAGTCGAAGAAGGACTCCGACGCGCGCGGAGTGCTGGAGAACTTCCGCGCAGAGCGGGCACAGGCACATCTCTCCAACTCGGTACGCCGGCTCGAGGGCCGGGCGACCGACGTGCAGCAGCAGCGGGAGCGCGTCGACGTCGTCTTCGAAGAGGTGGTGGCGCTCGAACTCCCAGGCGAGCGGTGTGTTCAGCCCGTCGTCGCGCGGTTGGAGCCGGGAGCGCGCTCCACGCCCGATGGACGGGTGCTGTTCACGCTCCAGGCGCCGTTCGAGGTGACGAGAGAGGCGCGCCTCGCCATCACCGGGCCGAACGGGAGTGGGAAGACGACGCTGTTGAGGCTGATCAGCGCTGGCGCGACGGTTCCTCACGAGCGCGTGCTGTTCATGCCGCAAGACCTGAGCGCAGAGGAGGCGCTGCACGACCTCGAGCGATTGCAGGAGTTACCGCGAGAGGCGCGTGGGCGGGTGCTGCAGTGGGTGCACGCGCTCGGCGTCGATCCAGATGGGCTGCTCGCGTCCCGCGCTCCCTCGGCTGGAGAGACGCGACTCCTCCACCTCGCGCTCGGACTCTGCGCGAGTCCGTGGTTGGTGTTGCTCGATGAGCCGACGAATCACCTCTCGTTCGACCTCATCGAGCGTTTGGAGTCGGCGCTTCAATCATTGCCATGTGCATTGGTGGTCGTCAGTCATGATGCGCGGCTGGTCGAGACGCTGGCGCGAACGACGTGGCGACTGGGTGGCGCCAACCCGGCAACGGCTCATGGGCGAGCGGGCTGAAGGCCGCCGTGACGACCGGCCCAGCGCTCACCCTGGAGCTGCTCTTCAACGCGACGGAAGCACGAGCCGCGGAATCAAGAACGGCACGCGCAACCGATACTCGTCATACGACGGACCATGGCGGGCGCTGAGCTCGCGCTCCTCGAAGAACCACAGATTGAAGATGTGCGCCGGCACGTAGAGCACCACGGAGCC
This sequence comes from Myxococcaceae bacterium, assembly GCA_040275325.1. Lineage (GTDB taxonomy): Bacteria > Myxococcota > Myxococcia > Myxococcales > Myxococcaceae > Xiheimicrobium. The sequence continues at coordinate 18,272 of JBEOKA010000368.1, forward strand.
GAGCAGCAGCCACGTCGAGCCCACCAACAAGCTCACCCCGATGAACTGCAGATACAGCCCAAGCGACATCGGATTCCGCACGCGCTCATAGACCTGGCTCGCGACCACCCGCTGCGTCAGCTGAAACGCCATCATCCCCGAGCCCTCGCTCTTCAGCGCCCGCATGGACGACGACGAGAAGTACACGCCCACCAGCGTCATCGGCACGCCAAGTACCCACCGCGCCACCGGCCACGGCAATGACGGCAACCCGAGCAGCTCGTCGAAGTGCGTGAGCCCGGGCCACACGAAACCCGCGAACGAAGGAACGATGAACGCTCCCCAGAAGAAGGTGTGACTGACTCGACTGAGCCGGTGCGCCGCTTCTTTCGTCGGTGTCTTTCGAATCAACACGCCCAGCACCAGCGTCGCCACGGTGAACGCCACGATGCCCACGACCTGCGCGTAGATGGTGATCATCGGAGCGAACCTCACCAGAGGCTCACCCTCCGCTGCACCTCGAGCCCAAAGCGCTGCTCATGCAGCCGATGCCACGCGCTGCAACCTCAGAGCGGACGCTCGTACACGCGCCACTTCTTGTAGATTTTTCCACCCATGCGCTCGATGCCGCGGTTGATGCCGTCGTTGTCTTCGAGCGTCCACGAGAGCTCACCGCCGATGTAGCCGGCTGCCTTGCCGCGCACCGAGATCTCCTCGTACAGCACCGCCGCCAGCGCTCCGTACTTTCGCGACGCACGGTAGTCGTGGTGCACACCCAGCATGATGAGCCGCGCCCGCTTCGGCCGGTTGAACTTGAGCCGCCACAGCAGCTTCACCAGGTTGATGGGGTTCTTCATCAGCTCGCCGTTGAAGTCGGCGATGAGCTCATTGATGTCGGGAATCGCAAACAACATCGCCGCAGCCTTGCCATCGACCTCGGCCACGTACGCAATGCGCTCGTCGATGAACATCTTGTACTCGTTGGCGATGACCTCGAGCTCCATGTCCGTGAAGGGCGTGAAGTTCCAATTGTTGCGCCAGGCCTCGTTGTAGATGTCTTTGATGATGCCCGCCTCGCGGCGAATCTCACCCTTGTCCATCAGGCGAATCTTCACGTTGGGCAGCGCGCGCGTCTTGTCGGCCACCTTCTTCGTGAACTCGTCCATCGGCGTCTTCGCGTCGTACCACCACGCGTAGATGTCCTTCGCCTTGGGGTACCCCGCCGCCTGAATCAGCGCGTCCATGAACGGGCGATTCCACGTCGTGCCAATCATCGCGGGAATGTCGAAGCCCTCGATGAGCACGCCCACTTCACCCTTCGAGTCGAGCGTGAACGGCCCACGCAGGCGGGTGCGGCCCTTCGAGCGCCCCCACGCCTCGGCCTTCTCGAACAGCGCCTTCGCCACCGTCACGTCGTCGATGCACTCGAAGAAGCCGAAGAAGCACGTCTTCGGGTCGTCGGGCCACGTCTTGTCGAAGTCGAAGTCGACCTGCGCGCTGATGCGGCCCACCGGCTTGCCGTCGCGGTACGCAATCCACGCGGCGAGCTCTCCGTGCGCGAGGAAGACGCTCTTCTTCGCGTCGAGCTGCTTGCGGTAGTCGTCCTTCAGCGGCGGCACCCAGTTCTTCTCGTTCGCCATGCCCAATACCCACGGCACGTCGATGAAGGCCTCGACGGCCTTCTTGTCATCGAGAGAGATGGCCTTCACGTCGATGGGAGCGCTCATGCCCCTTCCGCTACCCGAAATGGCGCGGAAGTCAGCAGCCTTCTGCACTCACGGGGCGCAGAAGGTCGTGAACTCGGCCGTGTCGATGCTCGAGAACGACAACATCGACGGGGTGCCGGGGTCGACGAAGGCGCCCTGCCCGCGCGTCGCCAGCTGCGTCAGCAACCACGAGCCCATGCTGCGCGCGTCGGCGGGCGTGATGCCCCGGCCCAGCAGGTCCTGACAGATGGGTCCACACGCGGCGAGGTTCGCGTCGTTCAACAGCAGCCGCGTGAAGACCCGCACGTCACCCAGCCCGTACTGCGCGTCGAGCCCCATCAACCCATCGACGAGCCCGAAGAGCTGCGCGTTCTGGTTCAAGTCACCGCCCGCCGTGAAGCCGGTGATGAAGTCGGGGTCGTTCGGCATCACGCTGTTGCAGTACGTGCCCGAGCCCACCGAGTCGGCCCAGACGAGGCCGGGGTTCGCGACCGACGCGTACATCGCGAGCGCGTCGTCGCTGCTGCACCGGGGGAAGGGAAGGCCGGTGCTCGAGATGACGACGACGTAGCGGCTGCGCGAACGCAGCGACGCCGCCGTGGCCTGCACGTCCTGCTCGATGAGCGCCTTCGTCGCCTCGAGCGCGCCCTGCAGGTTCGAGCCCTTCCCCAGCATGGACTGCAGCGCCCCCGCCGCCGAGGGCACACCGAGCGTCACTGGCGCGAAGGGAATCACCGAGGGGTTCGTGCCGTAGCTGACGATGGCCGCCGAGACGTTCGGGCGCGTCTTGTTGTCCGAATAGAAGCGCTGAATCGCCGAGATGCGCCCCGGTACCGTGCCCACGTTCGGCAGCGACGCGGCGGCCTGTTCACAGAAGCCAGCCGCTCCCTGTGAACCGGGCGGGTCGATGACGCACATCGCGCCCGAGTTCTGCACGACGAAGACGACTCGCACCGGCCAGTTCGCGCGGTCCTGCGCGGGCGTACACGGCGTGCCGGCGTCGGTCGTGGTGACGACCTCGGCGGGAAGCGTGGCGAAGACGTCACCCTGCGAGACGGGGTTGCAGGCGGCGACGACAGACACGGCAGCGAGGAGCAGGTGGCGCATGCCGCGTTCATGCCTCGACGTGAAAAAGTGGCTCACCAGCGAACTCCTGCGCCCAGCATCGCGCTGACCCAGAGGCCGCCGACCGAGGACAACGAGGCTCCGTCAACGCGCGCGTCGAGCCGCCAGATGGCCCAGCCCGCTTCGAGCGCGACGCTGACGTCGACCGGGCCGATGCCTGCAGCGACCTCTCCCAGCATCGACGGCCCGCCCAGCGCCGCTGACAACGTTCGCCCTTGAACGACGGTCGCGTCGTCGGGAGTGCCGATGAGCCGCGCCGCCCCGCCCCGAAAGCCCGCGCCTCCGCCGAGCAGGAACCGCCCGAGGTCGAGGTGCGCCATCACGAAGCCCGCCGCGCCCAGCACGTCAGCCGAGATGCGCCCGACCGGGGTGCGCAATGAGCCCGTCTCGGCGCCCGCCTCGAGGCGAAGGCCGAGCGGCCCCACGAGTCGAACGTGCGCCATCAACGCGCCACCGCCGAGCAGCAGCGTCGCGCCCGGGAAGTACCGCGCGCTGCCGTGTACACCGAGGCGAACCCGCGGCCTGCCGAGCTGCTCGACCACCGCGCGCGTCGACGTCTCGGTCACGGGTGCAGCGCTCACCGTCGGCGTGGGGAGCAGCAGCTCGCTCCAGCTCGCCTCCACCAACTCGACCAGCGCCAGCGCCGCGAACCGCTCGGGCGCCGACGCCGTGAGGTCTTTCGTCTTCAGCGCGCGCAGCAGCGTCTTGTTCGTGAGTGGGTCGTCGACCTGCACCTCGAAGCGCTCTTCGGTGCAGACGAGGCGCGCGACGACGCGAACGTCGGCCGGCCCGCGATGGAGTTCGAGCTCGGCCAGCGCGCGCACCTTGTTCTCATCGAGCAGACAGCCCGAGACCGTGACGTCGACCGGCGTCGCCGAGAGAAGGAGAAGCAGGAGCGACATCATGACGTCGTCTCCACGGCGCTCTGTTGATCACCCCGTTCGGCACGTGACCCAGCAGACCGGAAGCGTTGCTCCGCTGCTGATCCGTCAGCGCGCGAACCAGCACGCTCCGATGGCGAGCGAACACGCTCGACGCCTACCCCAGCACACCGAGAGACAAGACGTTGCTTCGTTGCTGATCCGTCGCCGCGCTCGACGCGTGACCCAGCACACCGCTTGACCACAATCTGCTCCGACCCCGCGTCCCGCCTCACCAGACCTCCTTCGACCACCGCGCGCCTCACGGCAACCCACCGAAGTGCCGCACCGCCCGCAGGCGCGCGCTCGACGGGTACCGTTGAACGAACGTCTCGGCGCGGGCCTTCGCCTCGGGGCTCTGCGCACGCGACAGCGCCTCGACCTCCCGGGCCAGCGCGTCTTCTGCGAGTGGAGCCTCGGGCGCCAGCCCACGCGCGCGCTCGAACGCCACCGCGGCCTCCTTCGGCCGACCGAGGTCATCGAGCAACACCCGCCCCAGGGTGAAGGCGGCGAGCGGAGCACGTGGGTCCTTCGCGTGCGCCTCGAGCACCCGGCGCAGCGGCGCGAGCGCCTCTTCGGGGTGCCGGCTCAGCCGCGCGACGTCGGCCGCGAGCAGCAGCTCGGCCGGCTCGTCACGCGGAGCCGGCGCCGTCTTCATCGCGCGCCACGCGGCGTCGAAGTCACCCGACTGAGCGAGCACCCTCCATGTCGTGTCTTCCTTCATGACGGGCTTGCGCTTCGTCGGCCGACGCGGCGACTCGAGGGTCTTCGTCGGCTCCACGGGCGCAGGCACCACCTCGGGCTCGGGCTCGACAGGCTTCGGCGCCTCGACGGCAGGCTCCTCGGGGAACCAGCCCGACGCGCCCGTCTCGAGCGTGCGCACCACCCCGCGTGTCGACACCCGCACCACGCCGCGCTCCACCACCACGTGCACCCGCGCCTCGACCCGCTCGACGAGAAACCGCGTGCCCAACACCTCGACGACGACGTCACCCGCCTCGACGCGCACCGTCTTGCGATTCGGCGTCACGTCGAACCACGCGCCATGCTGGTCGACGCGAAACCGCTCCAGCGTCGCCGTGCGCTCGAGCGTGATGACGTTCGCCTGGGCCAGCGGCTCGATGGCGACGACCGACGCAGCGGGCCGCAGCGAGAGCGCCACCACGCCGAGCACGAGCACCACCGCCGCCACGGTCGCCACGCGCCGACGTCGGTGCGTTCTCGCCCTCGCAGACATGCCCGCCCGCACGTGCGCCGAACGCGCGTCGTCCCAGCGAGGCTCGAAGCGCTCTCTGGCTTCGTTCAGCTGATGCGCGAGGTCGTCACGCTTCATCGTCGGTCTCCGTCACCAGCTTCTGCACCGCAGCGATGCGGCGCTTGGCCGTCGCGAGCGAACACCCGCACAGGCGCGCCACCTCGTCGAGCGGCTCGTTCTCGACGTACCGCAACGTCCACGCGAGGCGCTCGGCCGTCGGCGCTGCGTCGAGCCGCCGGTACAGCTGCGCCATCAACGTCACCGTCTCGGGAGACGCGCCCGTCGCCAACAACCGCTCGTCTGGCCCTTCGTCGAGGCCGAAGAAGCGCGCCAACCGCCGCCGCCGCAACACCCGGCCCGCCAGCCGCACCGTCACCGTCGCCAGCCACCCGCGCGCCTCGTGCTCGTTCGCCGAGCGCACCTGCGCCACCGTCGCCGCCAGGAACACGTCCTGCACGAGGTCGTCGAGCCCGTCGTCACGCCCCAGCAGCCGAAAGCCCAGCCGCGCCACGTACTTCGCGTAGCGCGCGTAGAGGTCGTCTGCCGAGGGAGCGACGGGCTCGGCCAGGCGCAGATGGGGGGCAGTCGACATGGAGCGGACGGTGCTTCATGCCACGAGCGCTGAAAGTGGCTCACTGCAGGTGAAATCAGTGCGTTGAATGGCCCCTCGGGCCGACTCGCGCCAGACTGGAGCGGTGCTGTTGTTCGCCCTGACGCTCTCGTGCGTGGCCCAGCTTCCCCTCGACGTCGTGCCGCCGCCCGGCCAGCCGCCGTTTCGGGTGGCCATCAACCCCGCGTTCACGCCGCTCTCCATGGAGCGGGTTGCCGTGCAGTGGATTGGCGAGGAGTACCTGGTCGCCTGGCGCGACACCCGACGGCAGAGCAGCGCTCAGCCGAGCCGCACCTCGGTGTTCGTCAGCCGCGTTCGCTCAGGCGGTCCAACCTTCGGCGGAGGAAGCGAGGTGCCAGGGTCGGTTGGCCTCAGTGGCTTCACTCCTGCGCTCGTCAGCACCAGGACCTTCTCGTGGCTCGTGGCTCCCGTGCAGGGGCCTGATGGCGGCGCGCACCTCTACGGCTGGAAGGGCGGCGTCGACACCTGGGACGGCGGCTGGGACCAGCGCGAGGACCTGTCCCTCGTCAACGTGGCGCCTGACAAGACGGCCGCGGCAGCGAATGACACCGAGGCCATCGCGGTGTGGGCGAGCACCTCAGGCCTTCACGGCTACCGAACCTCAGGAGCCCGCTTCACCATCGACGCAGGCGCGCTCACGAACCTCTCGGCGGGCGGAATCGATGGTGGGTTCCTCGTCAGCTGGCTCGAGAACAGCCAGGTGCGCGTGGTGCGAATCAGCGACTCCGTCGAGCCCGCCAGCACCCTCACGACCAACGCGAGCCAGTCCACCGCCGTGACCAACCCCTCGCACGAGCTCGTGGTCGTCACCGGGTCGCAGATTGTCGTGCACCGCGCCACGCCGTCATGGCAGTCGCAGGCCTTCCAGACGACTCAGGGGCTTCCGACGTTTGCGACGAGCACCCTCTCGACGCTCGGCATCGTCGCTTCAATGCCAGGGAACTGGGAGGGCCGCTTCGTCACGCCGAGCAACGTGGTCGAGATGAGCGCTCCTTTCACCGCGCCAGGCAGCGGCGCTGTCGTCGGGCTGGGCGGTCGCCGCGACGATGACCGGTTGCTCGTCGTGACGAGGGCGGGCCTTCAGCTGCGAGCGATGGAGTACACGACGGTGCGCTCAGCAGGGCTCTCGTCTCCGATGAACACGCTCAATGTCAGCTCGAGCGCACCGTCGGGCCAACGAAACCCCAGCGTCATCTGGTTCGACCCGCTCGACCGGTTCCTGCTCGCCTGGGAAGAGGCGCACCTCGATGGCGGCGCCAGCGTGCTGATGAGCCAGCTCGCGCCAGGGCGAGCCCCGAGCGCCCCGGCCGTGCTCACGAGCGGAGGGAGCTTTTCCGGCATCAAGCCGGTGCTGTTGCGGGCGCCAGCGGGTGGGCGCTTCGGCGTCGATGTCTCGAGCCCGGGTGGGCGGCAGGTCTGGGCGCTCGGCGCCGATGCGGGGGTCGTGGTGAAGGGCGCACCGCTGACCAACCTCAGCAATCTCCCGAACGCGGTGCTGGGTGATGTGCTGACGGCTCGATGGAGCACGAACGGTCTCATCGTGCAGACCGACCTGAGCGTGCCCATCAACTCCGCCGAGGGCCCCCCTCGATGTGTCGCGGCCGCGAACGGAAAGCTCTGGTTCGTCACCAGCGGCTCGATGGTCCACAGCATCAATGAGTCGAACGGCCTCTCGACCCCCTTGATGAACCTGGGCCTGAAGCTCCACGCTCCATGTGCTGCCGTAGAGAGCGGCTCGAGCATCTTCGTGGCGGCTGCCAACGACGCCGGGCTGGTGGAGTTCGCGTCATTCGCGCCAGCGACCACCGTCACCCTCGGCAATCGGGGCTCAGCGGGGAGACCCGACGACGTCTCCATCGCACCGGTCGTGGTCCCCATGGACGGGGGCATGCTGGCCGCGTGGGCCTGGGCGAACGCCAATGGCGCGAGCCTCGGGTGGGTCACGGGCACCTCGACGGTGCTCGTGAGCACGGACCTTGGCGGCGCAGACCTCTCGAGTCTCAGCCTCGCCTCGAACCCAGCAGGCGAGGCGGTCGTCGCCTGGGAGTCATTCGACGTCGCACTGGGTATTCGGCGGGTCGAGTTTCGGTACGTCCTGCCCCGCAACCAACTCGACGCTGGCACCGGAACGACAGGTGACGGCGGATCAGATGCTGGAGCCATGAGCGACGGCGGAGCCATGAGCGACGGCGGATCCATCGGTGACGGCGGATCCATCGGTGACGGCGGATCCATCGGTGACGGCGGAGCCATCGGTGACGGCGGAGCCATCGGTGACGGCGGATCCATCAGTGACGGCGGATCCATCGGTGACGGCGGATCCATCGGTGACGGCGGATCCATCAGTGACGGCGGCTCCATCAGCGACGGCGGATACACCGACGATGCAGGCGTCCCTCCGCTCATCACCTTCGTGCCCACCTGCGGCTGCGGCACGACGAATGACGCGTTGCCCTTCTTGCTGCTCACAGCGCTGATGGTGGCGCGCCGGCGCAGACGCGACTGATGCTGCTTGGGGAGCGCGTGGCGATGGGCGAAGGTCGCGCCCATGTCGAACGCTCCCGTGCCTGCTGAGTTCGCCCACCTCGTCGACCTCGCCGCCGACCTGCTGGGTACCTTCGTTCTCTACGCCACCGACGACTACTTCGCCGAGAAGGAGAACCTGCTCAAACCCGGCGCCGCCGAGTGGCGAGAAGGCGCGTACACCGACAAGGGCAAGTGGATGGACGGCTGGGAGTCGCAGCGCAAGCGCGAGCCCGGGCACGACTTCGCCATCATTCGCCTCGGCGCTCCCGGCCGCATTCATGGCGCGCTCGTCGACACCACGCACTTCAAGGGCAACGCGCCGCAAGAGGTGGCGCTCGAGGGCCTCGTGGCCGCGCACACCGCGACGCCGGCGCAGCTGCTCGCGTCGACCGAGTGGTTCGAAGTGCTGCCGCGCCAGGCGGTGAAGCCCGACTTCCAGAACGTGCTGAAGGCGAAGACGGCCTCGTCGCGCGTCACGCACGTGCGGCTGCGCATCTACCCCGACGGCGGCGTCGCCCGGCTGCGCGTCTATGGAGAGGTGGCCGCCGAGCCCCGTACCTTCTGGCGCCGCGGCAGCGTCGACCTCGCGGCCGTCGAGAACGGCGGCACCATCGCGGCGGTGAGCGACCAGTTCTTCGGGCCTCCGTCGAACCTGCTCCTGCCCGGCCGCGGCGTGAACATGGGCGATGGCTGGGAGACGAAGCGCCGCCGCACGCCCGGCAGCGACTGGTGCGTCATTCGCCTCGCGCGCCGCGGCGTCATCGAGCGCATCGAGCTCGAGACCCACTTCTTCAAGGGCAACGCGCCGCAGGCCACGCTCATCGAGGCCGTCGACGAGGAGCAACTCGGGCCCGAGGCCGTTCAGGCGATGCTGCGCGAGCCGAAGGGCTGGCAGACGCTGCTCGCGAAGACGCCGCTGGTGCAGCACAGACGCCACCAGCTCGAGCCCGACCGGCCGATGACCGTCACGCACCTGCGCGTGCACATCTTCCCCCACGGTGGCGTGAACCGGCTGCGCGTGTTCGGCACCTCGGTCGATTCTCCGGTCGAGCGTGAGGTGCTCGCGCAGCTGAACGCGCTCGACGCCGACGACGCGGCCGAGCTCTTCCTCTCGTGCTGTGGCGCGCGCGCCTGGGCCGAGACGATGTCGGCGCTGAGGCCGTTCGGCTCGTTGAAAGACCTCTTCGCCGCCGCCGAGAGCGTGTGGTGGAAGCTGGGCACCACCGCCTGGCTCGACGCCTTCGCCGCGCACCCGCGCATCGGCTCGAAGCAGAAGGGCAAGACGCAGTCGGCGAAGTCGGCCAGCTGGTCGAAGGGCGAGCAGAAGAGGGTCGACGACGCCGACAAGGCGGTGCGCGCGCAGCTGATGAAGGCGAACGACGCCTACTTCAAGAAGTTCGGCTTCATCTTCATCGTCTTCGCCACCGGCAAGTCGGCGGGCGAGATGCTGGCCCTGCTGGAAGAGCGCCTGCCCCGCTCGAAGAAGGTCGAAATGGAGACGGCGGCCGTGGAGCAGATGAAGATTACGCGCCTGCGCCTCGAGAAGTGGCTGTCGGCTGAATTGGAGAAGTGACCATGGGCATCTCGACTCACATCCTCGACACCTCACGCGGCAAGCCGGCGAAGGGCGTGACGGTGCGGCTCGAGCAGGTCGTCGGCATGGCCACCACCGAGCTCGCGCAAGGCGTCACCAACGACGACGGGCGCGTCAAGCCGCTGCTCGAGACGATTCCGATGAAGGGCACCTTCCGCCTGCACTTCGAGGTGGCGCCGTACTTCTCGGCCCAGGGCGTCGAGACGTTCTTCCCCTCGGTCTTCATCGACTTCGTGGTGAAGGACGTGAACGAGCACTACCACGTGCCGTTGCTGCTGAACCCCTTCGGGTACTCCACGTACCGGGGCTCGTGACGTGCGGGTCGAGCCGCTGTCGGTCGAGGCCTTCGAGCCCTTCGGAGACGTCGTCTCGGCCGGCCTTCGCGCGGGCCAGTCGGCGAACCAGGGCACCGCCACGCGCCTCGACTGGTGCACCGAGCTGGTGAACGCGCGCGCGCAGGCGAAGGCCAACGTGTCGGTGTTTCGCTCGGTGGCCAAAGCGCTGCCCTTCACGCTGAAGCTGCTCGAGCACCACCCGTACTCGACGCAGGCGTTCCTGCCGATGGTGTGCACGCGGTACCTCGTCTGCGTGGCGCCGACCGTCGACGGAGGCCCCGACGTGCGCGGGCTGCGCGCGTTCCTCTGTCAGCCGGGTCAGGGCATCAACTACCGCGTCGGCGTGTGGCACCACCCCATCATCGCGCTCGAGTCAGACGCCGACTTCGTGATGGTGGCCTTCGAAGACGGCACGCGCGACGACTGTGTGGTGAAGACGCTCGACGCGCCCATCGTCATCGACCCCTGAACGTCGAGGTCAACGCTTCTTGCGAGGCGAGAGCTCGATGGTCTTGTCGTCGTCATCGTCGTCATCGGGCACCGTCGCGGCCGACGGCGGCCGGCCCAGCAACGCGGGCAACGTCTTTCGGTCACTCGAGCCCGAGGGGACGGGGGCGCGCCGCCGCTCTCGCGTCTCGGCCGCAGGCACCACCGGGTTCGCGAGAATCGTCTTCACCTCGCTGCGAAGAGGCCGCAGCGTTCCCGGCTTCACGGTGGGCTCGGCCCGCAGCGCCGACTGCGCCTCTTTCAGCCCTTCGAGCGCGAGCTCGGCCGAGGCAGGCCGTGCACCGGGCTCCTTCTCGAGCAGCGACATCACCCAGTTCTCGAACTCGGCGCTCACCTCACCGCGCAGCACGCCCAGCAGCGGCGGCTTCGTCAGCAGGTGGTGGCGCGCGAGCTCGCCGACGTTGCGGTACGGGAAGACGGGTTGCCCCGTGACGAGCAGCCACGCGATGCAGCCGAGCGAGTAGAGGTCGCTCTGCGGCACGGGCTGCCCGCTCATCTGCTCGGGGCTCATGAAGCCGAGGCTGCCGAGCGTCATCTCGGGCGCGGTGAGCGGCTCGCGGTCGACCCGTCGCGCCACACCGAAGTCGAGCAGCTTCACCCGCCGGCCGCCGGGCCCGTCGGTGACGAAGATGTTCGAGGGCTTGAGGTCTCGGTGAATCACGCCGGCCCGGTGAGCAGCGATGAGCGGGTTCAGCACGCCCTCGAGCACGAAGAAGACGTCTCCCATCGGCACCGGACGCAGCCGCTGCTGAAACTCGTGCAGGGACTGCCCCTCGAGCAACTCCATCACCAGGTACGGGCGGCCATCGGGCAGCACGCCAGCACCGAAGATGTCGACGATGCCCGGGTGACGAATCGCGTTCACCGCGCGCGCCTCTTCGAGCAACCGCCGCGCCTCGAGCAGCGAGGCGTTCGCCGTCGAGCGCATCACCTTGATGGCGACCTTCTTGCCGATGATGGGGTGCACCGCTTCGACCACGTCACCCATGCCTCCGGCGCCGAGGTGCTTCACCACCTCGTACTCGCCGATGCTGGAGCCAGCCGAGAGCGCCATGGGGAACGAACTCGACGCTACAGGCGACGGCGACGACGCGCGATGACCATCACCATCACCGCGCTCATCAACCACGGGCCGCTGCCCGACTGGCAGTCACAGCCTGCGCGGTAGTTCGACTCTCTGCGGCGCGCGCCACCATCTGCCTCGACGCCAGCGTCAGCGGCTGCTGCACCCGCATCGGCTCCCCCGGCGTCCATCACGCCGGCGTCGGAGGCGACGGCCGCATCGAGCGCTCCCGCGTCTTCGACGCCTGCATCGGCTGCGACGCCCGAGTCTTCCACGCCGGCGTCGGCTGCTTCGCCGGCATCCATCGTCATACCTGAATCGAATGACGCGCCCGCATCGACCGGCGAGCCCGCATCGACCGAGCCTGCATCGACCGAGCCTGCATCGACCGAGCCTGCATCGACCG
>JBEOKA010000369.1:0-5277 GCA_040275325.1 Myxococcaceae bacterium
CCACCAGCGGTGACGAATCCACCAGCCGTCGCAGCGCCACCAGCGGTGACGAATCCACCAGCAGTCGCAGCGCCACCAGCGGTCCCGAATCCACCAGCGGTGACCGATCCGCCAGCAGTCGCGGATCCGCCAGCAGTCGCGGTTCCTCCAGCGACCGCCAGGCCACCCGCACTCGCTGATCCACCGGCGCTCCCCGTGCCGCCCCCTGCTCCGCTGGCGAAGATGCAGACGCCTGTCACGCAGCGACTCGTCGAATCGCACGAACGACACGCGAACCCACGCTCACCACATTGAGCGTCCGTCACTCCCGCCTGACAGGTTCCGCTCGAGTCACAGCACCCAGCGCACGTCGACGGCCCACACGGAGTCGTCACGGGTGGCGGCGAACACGACAGAACGAGCAGCAACATCACCCACGGGCTCGAGCGCATGCAGCCTTCTAGCTCGGAGCCTCACTTCGGGGTGCAGGCGACCATGCACACGGTCGCGCCACCCATCGCGAGCGCCTGGCCCTGACACGCGATGCGCGCCATCTCAGAGGCCTGAAAGCGGTCTTCTCCCGAGCCGACGCCCGAGACGGTGTGGAACGTGCACCGCCCCGGAGCGATGCACTTGTTCACCGTGCCCGTCGCCATGCACTGGTACCGCGTGCCCTGCGTGGGTGCCTCGTCTTCGGCCGATGGCGTCGAGTCACTCACCGTGCCCGGGTCGGTGGGGGCCGATGACTCCTCGGTCGCAGCCGCGAGCAGCCCGAAGGCCAGACAGCTGCCCACGAGACACAGGCCGGCGAGGCAGACGACGACGACCACGATGATGACGGTTCGAGACTTCATGCTCAGCTGCTCTGCGCCTTGCGCTCGAAGTACTGCAGGTCGACGAAGACGGCCGCGGCGAGCATCAGCATGCGCTGGTCCATCGACAGGCCGCCGTCCTGGAAGGCGACGCGGAAGTTGTCCTTGTCGGTGAACATCTCGTTGAAGACGCCGCTCCACTTCTTCTCGATGACGCCCACCTGTTGCTCGCCGCGGAAGAAGGGGAACGTCCAGAACTTGAAGAGCCCCGACTTCATCTCGAAGAGCACGTTGCCGTTCGCGTCGAGCACGTCGAAGCGCTTGGTGAAGAAGGCCCAGCGCTGCTGAATCGCGCCGATGACGCGGCCGCCCGCCGAGACCTCGAGCCGCTGGAAGAAGAAGCGAAACGGGTGGTGCGCGCGGAACGCCTCCTGGCGCGTCTGGTCGAAGAAGGCGATGTCGAAGCTGCGCCAGTGCCCGAGGAAGTACATGGCCAGCATGCCCAGGAAGCCCGAGCGCTGTTCGGCCGCGTAGAAGACCTCGCGCCGGTCACTGGTGCTGATGGCGTACTTGTTGCGCGTCTCGAAGCCGAAGAACTCGGCGAGCTCGCGCTTCTGGCGAACGTAGAGCTCGGTGGTCTGCAACGGGGCGAGGTCTGACATGGCGCGCAGCATAGACGTGCCGGCCGTGCGCCGATTGCCTCTATGCTCGCGGGGTGACGGGGGAACCGGCGACGCCGAGAGAGCTGCTCTGGCTGAAGGCCGGCTGCGCGAGCATCTGGTTCACCACGGCGCTCGGCGTGCTGCACCCGTACTACCGCAGCGTCGGCCATGACTCCCTCTCGCGGCTCGGCTTGCCCGACTGGTTGATGGTGGCGACGTGCGTGGCGGAGTTCGTGCTCGCGGTCGTCATCGTGACGTCGGCTCCGGAGACGTGGCTGTTCGTGGGGCAGGCGGGCTGCGTGGTGGTGTTCACGCTGATTCTCGCGACGCTCGAGCCGATGCTGCTGGTGCACCCGTACGGCGTGTTGTCGAAGAACTACCCGTTCCTCGCGTTGGTGACGGTGACGTGGCTCGTCGCGAGGGAAGGGTGGACGCCGCGGGTGACGTGGCTGTTGCGCGGCGGCATGGCGCTGGTCTGGGTGACCGAGGGCATCTTTCCCAAGGTGTTCTTTCAACAGCCGATGGAACTCGCCGTCGTCTCGGGCAGCGGCCTGGTGCCGATTTCTCCCTCGACGTTCCTGGTGGTGTTGGGGTTGGCGCAGGCAGCGTCGGGTGTCGCAGCGCTCGTGTTCAAGGGAAGGTTGTTGGTGTTCGTTGTGGGTGCGCAGGTGTTTGCGTTGGCGGTGCTGCCTGCGTTGGTGAGCTGGCAGGACCCGATGTTGTGGTTTCACCCCTTCGGTCCAATGACGAAGAGCCTACCCATCGTGGCCGGAACGCTCATGGTGCTCCACCGATGCCGCCGATGATTCTGCTGATGAAGGCGCTGCATGTGTTGTCGGCGACCATCTTCTTTGGTGCCGGGTTGATGAGCGCGTTCTGGAAATTCCGGGGTGACCAGAGTGGTGACCCGCGTGTGATTGATTGGGCCCAGAAGCAGGTGGTGTTGGCTGATTGGGTGTTCACGGTGCCGTCGGGCGTGATTTCTCCACTGACGGGAGCGTATCTGGTGAGTGTGTATGGTTTGTCGTGGACGACGCCGTGGGTGCTGGCCAGTCTCGGCGGCTACCTCGCGGCGATGGTGCTCTGGCTGCCCGCCGCGTGGATACAGATCGAGCTGCGCAAGATGACGAAGGTGGCGCTCGAGTCAGGCGGCGCGTTGCCCGAGCGGTTTCATCGGTTGAATCGTGTGTGGTTGCTGCTCGGCGTGCCCGCGTTCGGTGTGTCGGTGTTCATCATCTTCGCGATGGTGGCGAAGCCGTCCCTGTGGGGCTCGTGAGCCATGGGCGTCTGTCTCTACGTAGGCCAGGAGCGATTCGAGGTTGGGTCGGGTTCCTTCTTGAATAGCTTCTTTTCGACGGTCGGCAGCCGTCTCGAGCAATCTCGTTGGGGCAGCCGATTCCCAGTCCTGCAGAACCAGCACTTTCAAGGACACCTGGAGTTCGCTCATGCCGCCGAAGCTCTTGCCGAGTTGCGGTCCGTCAGAGACCAGCTTGCTTTGCTTTCACCAGATCAGTTGGTTTGGGACATCGAGCAGCCTGAGGCGATGCCTCCATGGGGCAGCAGGATCGCGCCAAGCATCACGTCGTTGGCCAACTACTGGTGGACGAGCGACGTTCGACCGCTGCTCGATGTTATTGAGTTGGCCTTGCAGCGTGTCATCGCGCTTCGAGAGGACCTGAACATCAGGTTGTCGCTGGCGTTGCGGAGAATTGAGGAGGGCAATGAGCGTGGAAGACCAAAGTCGTCCGCAGTCAGACGAGCCAATCGAGAGCGACGAAGAGCTGGCGAAAGAACTGATTCTCGCAATCAAGGAGGCCGACGAAGGCGACTTCGTCAGTGAAGAGGAGGTCTGGGCTGAGATTGACGCGCTGTACGGCGCATGAAGAGCACTGCAGGTGTTGGCTGACGACGGTGGTATGAGTCGCCCTTCCGCGCTGACGCCGTGAGGGGACCATGGGACTACTCGACCCGACGCCGCCGCCGTACGACCCGCTCGTCTGGGTCGAACAACCGCTCGAGCCGCGCGGTCAGCAGGTCTGTCAGGCGTGGGCGCTGCAGGGCTACGGCGCTCCGATTCCCGTCTACGTCGCGTATGCGCTGAAGGTCGTCGGCTACGTCGCCGCGTGGATGTTCTTCTGCAGCTTCACGCCCGGGCTCGGCGGCTTCTCAGACCTCGCGTCGTGGTGGCTGAACCCCATCGCGTTTCAGAAGGCCGTCACCTTCAGCCTCTTCTTCGAGGTGCTCGGTTTCGGCTGTGGCTCGGGTCCGTTGACCGGCCGCTACCTGCCGCCGCTCGGAGGCCTGCTCTACTTCCTTCGGCCCGGCACCACGAAGCTGCCGCTCTTTCCCGGAGTTCCGCTCATCGGCTCCGACCGCCGCACCGTCGTCGATGTGCTGCTCTACGCGGGCTTGCTCGTTTCGCTCGTACGTGCGCTCGTCGCGCCGACGCCGGGCTTCGACGAATTCCTCCCCATCGCCATCATCGTCCCCGTCCTCGGAGTGCTCGACAAGACGACCTTCCTCGCCGCTCGCGCCGAACACTACTGGGTCACCATCGTCTGTTTTACGTTCGCGACGAACTGGCTCCCCGGTGCCATGGCCGTGCAGCTCGCGCTCTGGCTTTTTGCCGGAGTCTCCAAACTCAACCATCATTTTCCAACCGTCGTCGCCGTGATGACCAGCAATGGTCCGCTCACCCGCTTCGAGTGGATGCGAAAGCTGATGTACAGGAGTTACCCGAACGATCTGCGGCCCTCGACGCTCGCGACCGCCATGGCGCACGCAGGCACGCTCTTCGAACTCGGCGTTCCCATCGCGTTTCTGCTCACGCCGCTCGGCACGCCGCCCGTCGTCGCCATCGTGCTGATGTTGATGCTCCACACGTACATCACGAGCAACGTGCCCATGGGCGTGCCCATCGAGTGGAACGTGGCGGTCGTCTACGGCGGCTTCGCGCTCTTCTGGGCGCACCCTGACGTCTCGCTGCTCACGCTCGGGCCCACGTGGGTCGCGGCCTTCGTCGTCACCTTCACGCTCGTGCTGCCGATTCTGGGCAACCTGCGACCCGACCTCATCTCGTTCCTGCTCTCGATGCGGTACTACGCCGGCAACTGGGCGAACTCGGTCTGGTTCATTCGCAAAGACGCGGTGAAGAAGCTCGAGAAGCTGACCGCGACCAGCCCGTGGATCTACGACCAGCTCAAGCCCTTCTACGAGAAGGGCACCGCCGTCGGCATGGTGGGCAAGGTGATGGCGTTCAGGTTGATGCACCTGCACGGGCGCTGTCTGCCGTACCTGGTGCCGAAGGCCGTCGACCGGCTGCAGGACTACGAGTGGCTCGACGGAGAGCTGATGGCGGGCATGGCCATCGGGTGGAACTTCGGTGAAGGCCACCTGCACCAGGAGCAGTTGCTGGCCTCACTCCAACGCCAGTGCGGCTTCGACGAGGGTGAAGTGCGCTGCGTGTTCATCGAGTCACAGCCGATTCACGTGCAGGCGCTCGCGTGGCGGGTCGTCGACGCGAAGAAGGGGCAGCTCGAAGCAGGCAGTCTTGCCATCGAGCAGCTGCGAAAACACCAGGCGTGGACGACGGGCTGAAGTCGCGAGCCAACCTCGCCGCGGCATCCTCCTCAGGCTCGCTCCCGGCTTCGTCTCACGCCGGGCTGCGCACGAGCATCACCGCGACGGCGAGCGCGACCAGCACCGACGCCGCCGCGAGCTGCACCTTCTCGTTCGTGGTGTCTGGCGTCTGTCCCTGCTCGAGCACCACCGCGTCATCGTGACCGAGTTCGTGCAGCACCGCCTGTGCCTCGGGCGTCGGCGCC
>JBEOKA010000370.1:0-3609 GCA_040275325.1 Myxococcaceae bacterium
AGAAGACGGGCAGCACGCCCGAGCCTGCAGGGAAGTTCTGCAGGCCGAAGTCTCCAACCGGAGCGCCGCCCGCCGTACGCAGGTCGAACCCACGAATGATGGTGTTGAGCACCTGGTTCGAGCTGTACGCGGTCTGCGTGTAGAAGTTCGCGTCGCGGCCACGCCCGTCAAAGTGGAAGTTGGTGCGCGCGCCGCCGAGGTTTCCACCGAGCACGAAGCCCAGCTTGTTCGACGAGTGGCCGTTGCCATTCCCGTAGTCCGAGCAGAGCACCACCATCGTGTTGTCGAGCGCGGTGCGGCCGTCGGGGCCTTCCGAGATGGAGCGCAGCCCCGTGAGCACGTCGACAAAGCGCTCGATGAAGAAGCGGTAGCTGTCGACGAGGTATTGCGCGTTCGGCGTTCCACGCGTGCGCACGCCGTCGACCGGAGAGGCGTCGCCATGAACCATGCCGTGCCAGTCGCTCGAGGTCGGCGCGGTGTTCCACGCGCGAATCGCGGCATCGACCGACGTCACGCCGAAGAGCGGGTTCTGCTGGTCGATGAACTCGAGGCGGCCCACGGGCGCGAGGTCGCACGCCATGGCGTTGGTGAGAATCGGCACCATCAACGCGGCGCGCTCGCGCATCGAGAGGTTTCGGAACGGCAGGTACGGCGCGGTCAGCGTGGGAGTGCCGTAGTTGCCTGCCGGCCGCGCGCACGTGGCCCGCGCCATCTCGAGCTCGACCTGCCGAATACGGTTGGCGTGGTCTTCGAGGCGCGTGCGGTCTTGCGCGTTCAGGCCCGAGCGAAGCTCGACGTAGCCCTCACGCACCGCATCGAGCGCGCTCTTCTTTCTGGCACGGGCGCGACGCTGGGCCTCGAGGGCGGCTGAGTCTCCCGTCACGTTGGCGAAGTAGCGGGCGAAGGCGCGCGAGGGGTTTGCCTGCACCTTCACCGGCGTCACCGGGCCCTCGAAGAAGAACGACGAGTTCACGTCGTGGTGGTCGTACTGGTCTCCGCTGACGGCGAGGTCGATGGAGGCGTTGGGCCGGCTTCCCCGAAGGCGGGTGCCGACGAAGTTGCAGACGCTCTCGTTGTTCGGCCCACCCTGGTCGGAGCCCGCGCGGTCGGCGATGACGTTCGCGAGCACGTTCGACTGGTCGCCCTGAAACGCCGCACGCATCAAGGTGCCGGTGAGCACGCTCTCTTTCTTCGCTGGGTGGCCGAAGGCGTGCTGGCTGTTGAGCTGCGTGGCGCGGTTGTCGACGTTCGAGATGAAGAGCAGGTGCTGGCGGAACGGCTCGAGCGGCGCGGTGATTCTCGGCAGGGTGAAGGTCGCTCCCGCGGCTGACGGTGCCCACTCCTCTTGAATGAAGCCCATCGGGTACGCGACGACGAGCAGACGCGTCGGCCGCATCATGGCGGTCTGCGCGAAGGCGGCTCCACCCGAGAGCTTCTCGAGCCAGGGCAGGGCGAGCGCGGCGCCAGAGGCACCGGTCAGGAACCGACGGCGGCTCAACGTCATGGCGTGGACTCCCGAAGGAACGGAGTGAAGTGGCCGACCGTCATCGCGCCCACAGCGAGCGGTTGACCTGGCGACGAGCTGATTCGAAGCGAGCGCATCGATGTCGTGACGACTCGCGGAAGCGCCGAGCGCAATGGCGACCGCGACGACGTCACCGCAGTTCGCGGAAGCGCCGGAGCGAGCTGACGATCTGGCGATGAGCTGAATGGCGAGCGCGACGAAGTCACGTCAACTCGCGGAAGCGCCGCAGCGAGCTGATGATCGAGCGACGACATCATGGCGCCGCCTCCCGAAGGAACCGGGTGAAGCGCGGCGAACGGATGATGCCGGTGACGAGCTGACTCATCGTCCCACCCGTCGCGGCGGTCTCATCGGCGAGCGCATCGACGAACGGTTGCTCCTCGGGTGCGCTCTGCCGGCCGTGCGCGAAGTGGAAGAACTGCTTCGCGGCGCACGCGGTGAGGGCCTGGCTCGAGGCGACGTGACCGAGGAACTCGCGGGGCCCGGAGAACGTCCACCGGGTCGTGTCGTCGAGGTCGAGCGTGCCCGACGCGTCGATGGTGGCGCCGTTCTCGGTCGTGCGGTGCCGGCCCGTCGCGTCGAAGTTCTCGAGCGCGTAGCCGAGCGGGTTGAGCGACGTGTGGCAGCCCGAGCACGTCGACAGCGTCATCGTCGGCGCGAGGCGGTCGCGGGCGGTGGGCGCAGCGCGGGCGCCGTCGAGCGGCGTGGTGAGGTCGATGTTGCCCGGCAGCGGAGGCAGCGACAGACACAGCACCTGCTTGCGCAGGAACGCGCCTCGCAGAATCGGCACCTGGTGCCCGGCCGGTGCGTGGGCCGTCAGGAAGGGCGCCGACGACAAGATGCCCACGCGCTCGGGCACGTCGACATCGGGAAAGTTCGCGCCACCACGATTCGCCTGGCCGTACGCATCGTCGCTCTCGACGCCGAGCGGGAAGCGGCTGGTGCGGAACAGGTCGCGCAGCGAGCCCGAAGCGAGCGACCGACGCACGAGGTGGTCGGCCTGCGCGCGATAGTCATCACGCATCGCTGCGGGGAAGCCGGCCGCGTTGTCGGGCACCGCGTCGAGCAGGTCGATGCGCAGCCACTCGCGCACGAAGCGCGACGTCACGGCCGCGGCCTCGGGCTTCGCGAGCAGCCGTCGCGCCTGCGCCTCGAGCACCATGGGGTCTGACAAGGCGCCGCTCTCGGCCAGCATCGACAGCTCGGCGTCAGGCGGAGCGTCGGTCACGAAGAACGAGAGCCGCGTCGCGAGCTCGAACGGCGTGAGGTCGACGAGGCCGCTGGAGCCGGCTCCCGCTTCGGCCCGGTAGAGCAACGCGGGCGCCTGCAGGAAGTACTGCATCACCGTCGCCCACGCCTCAGCCGCGCCCTGCGTCATGCGAACGGTGTCGTACGCGCGGCGAATCGACGCCTGCTCCGCGGTGCGCACGGGTCGGCGAAACGCGCGCCGCCCGAACTGGGTGATGAACGTGTCGATGCACGCGTCGACCTGCGCGTCGGTGAAGCTGGCGGGCAACGAGCACGGCATGAGCGCGGGAATCGCCGTGCGTGCGTTGCCGAGCAGGTACTCGGCGAGCGCCTCGGCGTTGTCTTCGAGGTTCACTTCGTCCGAGGTGCCGACGGTGTTGGTGTCGGAGTCGCTGCTGAAGCCCCCCGCGAGCCCCGTGCGCGTCGACGCTGCAGGGTAGTGGGCGCGCGTGACGAGCTCGTTGCCCAGCGCTCCGGGGAAGAGCGCACGCAGCGTGTTCTCGTACTGCGAAATGGAGAGTCGACGAATCGGCTGCAGTGCGACCCGGCCTTCAGCGCGCGGCATCGTCGGGTCGTTCGGGTCAGCGGGGCGGGTGACGTCGCGGGGTGCTTCGACGCGTGGCCCCACGATGCTGCCTTCACAGGCGGGGAGCACGCAGAGCAGGGCCAGGCCAGTCAGGCGCAGGGTGGCGGGGGGCACGTGGGTGAGAAACCCGACCTGGGTGGATCAGCTCAGCCTTTGTAACGCCGCGGGAAGACAAATGTTTTGGGGCTATTGGAGCAGCACGAAGTCGCGCACCACCGCCATGTGCTGCATCTGAAACGCCTCGCTGTCG
>JBEOKA010000371.1:0-6297 GCA_040275325.1 Myxococcaceae bacterium
CCGACACCTGACCGAGGTTGCGAAACGACTCGCACGAGAGCGACAGCAGGCGCACGGGCCGTGACTACGAAAACCGCGCCTCGGATGCACGAGTTGCTGAATGACCGCCGCGTCCTGCACGTATGGTGGGGCACCTCTTTTCGGAGCCCCCATGAACCGCCTCGTCGCTGCCTCGTTCGCCCTCTTCGCCGTCAGCTGCGCCACCATGCGCGTGTACCAACTGCCGCTCACGCCCGCGGAGGGCCAGGCCATGGTGCCCGCGCTCATCTCGGCGTCGGTCGGGCAGAACCTGGAGTCGTTTCGTGGCGTGAGCGGCGCGGTCACCACGCTCGAAGATGGAACGCAGCTGTCGTGGCAGAACAGCGCCAACGAGCAGGACTTCATTCTGCTCATCAACCTGCCCGGCAACACGCCCGAGCCCGAGCAGCAGAACCGCTTCACCGCCGCGAAGAATCGCGCTGATCAGCTCTGGCAGATCGCGATGGCGAGCCGGTCGATGATGATGCCGCCTCCCGCCGTCGTCGTGGTGCCGCAGCCCGCGGTGGTGCCAGTCGAGACGACGACGACCACGACCGTGACGGCGCCCGGAGCCACCATCTCCATCGGCGGCGCGATGATGCCGAACATGTCGGTGACGGTGAACGAGTCGGCGGTGCAGTCGACGACCACCACGACAGGCTCGGCCTCGGCCACCTGCTGCATCAACGGCGCGGGGTACTCATGCCCCTCAGCCGCGGCCGTCGACCGCTGCAGCGGAGCGTTCATGCGCTGCATGCAGGCGTGCAACTTCTCGTGCGAGAGCAAGTGCCAGCGTGAGGCGCCGCTCGACCCGTCTGGCTGCTCGCGCAACACGGCCATCGACGCGTCGTGCCGCCGCTGACGAAGCTCAGGTTCGTCCGCTGGCGCTGCACGGCACGCCGCTTGGACTCCCGCCCTGAATCACCCGGGAGCCCTCATGATTGCGCCACTGTGGAGCAGGAGCTGCCTCATCGCTGATCAGTCTTGCCCGTCACTGACCAGCAGAGGCCAGTCATGAGCACCCGCATCGTGCGCGTGATGGAGCCCGACGCAGGCCATCGGAGCAGCACCTTCGTGCACGGTGCGCAGCTCGCCGACACGCCCCGACGCCACTACGAGCGCCTGCACCGCCAGCTCTTCAGCGCCTGCCTCGAGGAGCGTCGGCCAGGCCTCTTCGTCTTCGCCGTTCACGCGGTCACTGGCCTCGCAGGGCGCATGTGGCTCTCGGCGACCGAAGACGTGCGCGCGGGAACGCTCGGCCGCCACCAGTTCGTCGACCTGAGCATCACCAAAGACCAGGCGCTCTCGCTGCGGCACGTGCTCTTCGTCGTGCGGCTCGTCGAAGGGCGCGTTCGGTTCTCAGCCATCGACCTCGAGACACCCGGCGGACTTCACACCGCGCTCGGCCCACAACACGTCACGCAGTCGGAACAACCTGTTCTCCTTCGCACCGCACAGCTCTCGTTCTTCTGCGTGCCCACCGGCGTACAGGTGCAGCTGCCCGAGCAGCTCGACGTCGCGTGGAGGCTGTTCGACGAGGTGCCGCCCACGCCGCAGGCTGGCCGCTGGTCGTGGCTCAAGACGCCCTCACCTGCCGTCGGAGTGTTGACGCTTCGTCTCTCGAGCGGCGTCTTCACGACGGCCATCGACGAGCAGCTCATTCGCCGCGGCGTGCTCATCGGCCGTGACGAGCGGTGCGACGTGCTCATCCCCGATGGGCATGTGTCGCGCGTTCACGCCGCGCTGGTATCGGTCGACGGAGCGCCGCACCTCATCGACTGCGGCAGCTCCAACGGCATCGTCGACCTGCGTCGCGCTCGCCCCGCGCGCTGCCATCGCCTCGATGACGCCGACCGCTTTCAGCTCGGCAACGCCACCCTCGACTGGCACGTGGTGCAGTAGCGGCACGATGGAGCGCCGTCTGAGCTGCTTCGTGTTAGGGCGCGCGGTCGTCTTCTTCTTCCCGCGGAGCCCTGCGCATGAGTCGGGTCATTGCTGTTCTGGTGGTGCTGGTTCTCGGCTGTGGAAGCCCGACGGTTGGCGCGTGGACCATCTCGACCGTCGTCACGGAGTCGACGGGGCAGGGCAGCTCGACGAGGACGGTGACCGACACGCTGCGCATCGAGGCTTCGGGTTGGCGAGTCGGCGGTGGGTGTGTTGCGCCGCTCTCGTTCGAGGGTGAAACGGCGCGCCTGACGACGACCGCCGTCTGCGTCATCGCCGACCCGACCGAGCCACTCTTCCTGTTCGGAGCGCTCGGCAGAACGCCGAAAGCCGATGACCGCATCGAGGTTCGCAAGGCGACGTTCAAGGTCGAGGCGCGCGACCAACTGCGCGCCGCAGTCGAGTACCGCACCGGAGCCGACCTCTCAGATCCGCTCAGCGGCGCGGTCATCAGCTTCGAGACCACCGATGGCGGGCTGCTCGAACGCACGCGGTGAGCGAGCCATCGTTGGACACGACGGGTGTGCTGCCGATGATGGCGGCGTTGGTGACGCTCCACGCGGTGCGCTACCTGCTCGCGGCTGGCGGCGCCTGGCTCTTCTTCTGGTCGTGGAAAGCGAACCCCTGGACGAAGGCGAAGCGGCTGCAGTTGGTCGAGTTCACGCGCGCTGACGTCGTGCGCGAGGTGGTGACGTCGCTTCGGTCGGCGCTCGTCTTCGGCACGCTCTTCGGCGTCGTCTACGCAGGCCTGCCCATCGTGAAGCTCGAGCAGCGGGGCGTCTTCGCGGCGCTCGAGTTCTCGGCGTGGCTGCTCTTTCTGCTCGTGGTGCACGACACCTATTTCTATTGGGCGCACCGGCTCGCCCATCACCCGCGCGTCTTCGGTTGGCTGCACTCGGTGCATCACCAGTCGAGAAACCCGTCTCCGTTCGCCGCGCTCTCGTTCGGCACGCTCGACGCGGTGGTGCAGGTGGTGTGGGCAGTGCCCATCGTGCGCTTCGTGCCAGTGCCGTCGCTCGTGTGGCTGGTGTTCTCGTTCCTCGCCATCGCCATCAACGTGATGGGCCACTGCGGCGTCGAGCCATGGCCGGTGTCGTGGCAGCGGCACCCGGTCTTGAAGTGGCTCAACTTCGCCACCATGCACAACCAGCATCACCTGCAGGTGCGCGGGAACTACGGGCTCTATTCGAGCGCCTGGGACCGGTGGATGGGAACGCTGCTCAGCTGAGCGCGAGCGCCGTGCCAATCACCACCAACAGCAGCGCCACGCCCGCGAGCACCAGCACCACCGGGTCGACGCGCCGCTTCGCTCCGCCCGGCACGGCGGTCTTCTCGGTCATCAGCTCGCTCGTATCGACGACGTCGATGGTGACCTTCACGCCCAGGCCCGTCAGCTCCGACGTCAGCAGCGCGGTGAAGGCCGCGTAGTCCTCGGCGGTGAAGTCCATCGGCCCCGCGCCGCGCAGCTCGTTGGCCAGCTTCAGCATCGGGTACTCCTTGAGCCCGCACTGGCCGTTCACCACGTCGAGCCAGCCGATGGCGATGCTCGAGCTCGCGTTCGACAGCACCGCGACCTGGCGACTCAGCTTCCCACCCGCGCTGCTGGGGCCGAGCGGCGCTTTCACCTGCAACAGGCGCTTGCCCGCACCGACGGGCCGGTTCGCAAACGCTTTCGTGAGGGAATCGGCGACCGCCACCAGTGAGCGCGCGACCGTCGTGTAGGGAGCCTCCGCCATCCACCCCTTCTATCGGATGCAGCCCACCGGTGGATTTCGAGGTGGGTCGCCGTGACGGAGCAGGTGGGAGCCGACAGACCCACCTCGTCACCCTGACCCGTCGCTGATCGCCAGACTGTCGTGCCTTCCACCGGGCCCGTGCCTTGCTGACCTGTGCCCACGAGGCTCCACATGAACCATCTCGAGAACCCTGGCCGAGTGCTGCTCGTCGACGACAACGCGCAGCTGCTCGCCGGCCTGTCACGAAACCTGCGCCGGCTCGTTCCAGTCGTGACGGCCAACTCGGGCGACGAGGCCCTGACGCTGCTCAAGAAAGACCGCGACTTCTCCATCATCATCTCCGACATGCGCATGCCCGGCATGGACGGCGCGGAGTTCTTCTCTGAGGCGAAGCTGCTGGCGCCCGACGCCGTGCGCATTCTGCTGACGGGCCAGGCCGACCTCACGGCGGTCGTCAACGCCATCAACAACGGCCGCATCTATCGCTTCATCGCCAAGCCGGTCGACTTCGAGGAGCTGCGCAACATCGTCAGCGCCGCGATGGCGCACTTCCGGCTGCAGCAGGAGGAGCGGCGCCAACGCGAGGCCATCGAGCGCAGCGTCATCGACCGCGCCGAAGACCTGCTCGCGCTGTCGTCGGTGCCGGCGTGGGGTCGTGCGGCCCGCGTTCGCCGAACTGCGCGCGCGCTCGCCGAGCATCTGGGCCTGCGAGACGTGCTCTCCATCGAGTCGGTGGCCGTGCTCGACGCCGCCCGCGCCTGCTTCGACGAGCGCTGTGACCCGAAGCTCGTCAACGCGGCCGTGCTCTCGCTCGCCGGCTCGGAGCAGGACGACGCCGCGCACGTGATGCTGCAAGAGCTCGCCGCTCCCAAAGGTCAGCCTCTGCGCGTCGGCACGCGCGTCGTGCAGGTGGCCATCGCCATCGACGGGGGCAAGGGCGCCTGGGCCGAGCGCATCGACGGGCTGCTGAAGGCCGGGCTCATCGACGACCGCTTCGCCACCGCGCTGCGCGACATCGAGAGCCGGATTCAGCCGCACGGGCCACACAGCCTGCCCGTCGAAGAGCTCGCCGCGGGCATGCGGCTGGTCGAGCCGCTCTCGAGCGACGGCGTCGAGGTGGTGCCCGAAGGCGTTCGCATCACGCCCCTCGTGCTCGCGCGCCTCGCGCCGCTGGTGCTGCCGGCCCGCGCCGTCATCGCCTCTGACCTCGAGGCCACACCGGAGTTCTCCACCGCGAGCGCATGACATGCCGAGCCGGCTCCACCCCGTGCTCGCAGCCGAGGTGAAGCGGTGGATTGGAGAAGATCCACCCGGCCCCGGCATCAGCGAGCTCCTCGACGCCCTGTCGACCCGGCTGGCAGTCATCGACGACGTGCGCGCGTCAGACTCCGAGAGCGAGCTCGAGGCCTTCTTCCGCTTGAGCGCCGACCTGCTGGTGGTGCTCGACGAGGCGCTGCGCATTCGCCACCTGAACACCGCGTTCCAGTCGTTCGGCTACTCGCTTCAGCGTTCGCGCGGCGCCAGCTTCTTGGACCTCGTCGAGCCGGCTGACCACGAGACCGCGCACGCCACCCTCACCAGCATGCTGCGCACGAACGAGCAGGTGCCGCTGTCGCTCCACCTCGTCACGGCCGATGGGAAGACCCGCGTCGTGCACTGGCAGCTCGCCACCGATGGCAAGGGCAGCCGCCTCTACGGCGTGGGCCGTGACGTCACCGACCAGCGCACCGTCGAGCAGCGGCTCTCTCAAGCAAAGAAGCTCGAGGCCGTGGGCACGCTCGCCGCGGGCGTGGCGCACGAGATGAACACGCCGCTGCAGTTCCTCGGAGACAACGGCCGCTTCGTCGGCGAGAGCTTCGAGCTGCTCGGCCCGCTCTTCGACACAGCCCTCGCCCCGCACGCGAGCAGCGCGACGAAGCAGGCGGCGCGCGACGTCGACCTCGCGGTGCTGCGCAAAGACGTCGGCGACGCGCTCGTCGCCCTGAAGGCAGGCCACGGCCAGCTCGCCGCGCTGGTGCAGAGCCTGAAGCAGCTGGCGCCCTCCGACGGTGAGGCGGTCGAGGTGACCTCGGTCTCGACGCTCGCGCCGGTCTTCGAAGACGTGGTGCGCCGACGCGGCAACGCCACCATCACCACCGACTTCGAGCCGATTCCACCCATCGTCTGCGACCAGGCTGCGCTCGCGAGGCTGCTCGACTCGCTGCTCTCGAACGCCGAGCTCGCCGCGGCCACCCACATCTCGGTGAGCACGAGGGTCGAGGGCGACGAGGCCGTGCTGCGCGTCACCGACGACGGCTGCGGCATGCCGAAAGAGGTGCAGGCGCGCGTCTTCGAGCCCTTCTTCACCACGCGTGAGGTTGGGGCAGGTCAGGGCCAATCGCTGGCCGTCGCGCGGGCGGTGATGGAGCGCCACCATGGCTCCATCGGCTTCACCTCGGAGCCCGGCAAAGGCTCGACCTTCACCGTGCGCCTGCCGCTGCAGACGGTGCTCGAAGACGCCGAGCTGTGGAGCTGAGCGGTACGGCGTGAGGCGTGTACACTCCGAGCCGATGTGCGAAGTGAGGCTGTCACCAGCCAGCGGGAGCGAGAGCGTCGAGAC
>JBEOKA010000372.1:0-16135 GCA_040275325.1 Myxococcaceae bacterium
GCCCGGCGCGGCTCGAGCCACCCATGCTTCACGCGGCCGGTGGCGACGCCGCCGAGGAGCAACGAGACGAAGCGCAGCGGCGCGCGCAGCAGCACCAGCAGCACGCCAGCCAGCACGAGGCCGGGCAGCGCCGCGAGCGCGCCCTCGAGCGCCTCGAGCACCGGCCGCCCGATGGAGGTGGCCAGCCGCGACAACACGGGGCGCGTTCGTTCGAACTGCGCGAGCACCGTCGCCAGCGCCACCACCACCGTGCCGCCGAGCGACACCACCCGCACCACGACGAGCCCGGTGCCCAGCAGGCTTCGCACGGCGTCGCTCGAGAGCAGCTCGGCGCCGAGCACCACCAACGGCTTGAGGCTGCCAGCGCGGTCTTCGATGGCCGTGTCGGCGCGCGCGAAGGCCCGGTTGAGCGCTCGCAGCGTGAGCCCGGCCATCAGCAGCGCGAAGACGGCGAAGAAGAGATGAAAGGCGAACTCGCGGTAGGCGTGCCGTCGCTCCGCATCTTCGACGAAGCCGGTCAGCCGTGTCTCGAGCTCGGCGGCCCAGGCCGTCAACGTCACCGCGCCGCTCGCGAGCCGGTCGGCGTCGGTGAAGGTCGTCACTGCGCGGCCCCTGACGAAGACGCGGGCCTCGGAACCCACCACCAGCACCTGCCCCGGGGGCGCGCCGGGCAGCGCGGGCAGCTCGATGGCGCTGGTCAAGGCCATGGTGGCCTCGCGCGCGCGCACGCGGGCGGGTTTCTCGGCGAGGCCGCGGCGGAAGACGAGCGGCGTCACCGTGTCGTGCACCACCACCGTCAGCTCTTCGGGCGCAG
Source organism: Myxococcaceae bacterium (assembly GCA_040275325.1). Lineage (GTDB taxonomy): Bacteria > Myxococcota > Myxococcia > Myxococcales > Myxococcaceae > Xiheimicrobium. The sequence continues at coordinate 815 of JBEOKA010000372.1, forward strand.
GCACTCCTGCGTCGGGTTGGGGGGTGGGGCTCGCGTCGGCCTTGTCGGAGGCGTCGGACCCGGCATCGACGCCCGGGTCGCCCGGCAACGAAGGCAGCTCGACGACGAGGTCGTTCACCACCTGGTCGACGGTGCTCAGGCCTGCGTCGACCGTGCCGGCGTCGACCTGCGCGTGGGCGGTGGCTGCGATGAAGCACAGCACCAGCACCACCAGGCGCCGCGCGCTCTGAACCGAGTCGTCGTTCACGGCGCGGCACCGTAGTCCACCCTGACTGAAGACCCACTCCGCACGACACGGGTTCGACAACCTTCAGTGAGGCATGTGTTCAGTGTCGGTCAAAGTGTGAGGCAGGAATGGCTGTTGAGCCGTCTTCGACACTGCCTCACAATGCCGTTCGCCTGACCACGACGCACCCGGAGACGTTGCTCAGCTCCGCGAGTCCGTGATGACGAAAAGGGCCGGCAGGCACTCAGCAGCAGAAGAAGGAATCGGGCCGCCGGGGAAACTCGGTGGCCCGAGGTCTTTGCGAGGCGGTGCGCGATGCGGTGATCCACGAGCGCAGCGGTTCGGCCCACTGACGCTCGATTCAGCTGCTGAAGGCGTCAATCGACAGGTCCGCGTGAATCGCGACGACGGGTGACCGTTTTCTGCGGCTTCTTCAACGGAGGCACCATGCGTCGCTTGTTCCTGTCACTCGCCCTCAACGGCACTCTTGCGATTGCGCAACCCGAGGCGCCTGCACAACCACCGCTGGTCGCGGTGCAGCCGCCCGCGCCGACCGCGCTCGAGTCGATGCGCGGGCGCCTCGGCATTGGCTACTTCGGCACAGACTTCATCCCCGTGCTCGTCGGTCAGCCGACTGGCGCTGCGCCGACGGTTCACCTGACGCCGCTTCTCGGGCGGTCGGGCTTCTCCTCGTTCCTCGCTGCGCCGCGCGTCGGCTTCAGACGGTGGTCGACCGTCTCTGTCGGCCCTGTGCAGTCGGTCGGAGTCGAGCTCACCGTGGGGACCTCGGTGAGCGTGAGCCGCGACCAGCAAACCGACGTGGCCTCGTTCGAGACCCGAGAGACGGTCGGCGACAGCACGTACACGATGACCAACCGCCAGCAGAGTGCGCTGAGCGGGTGGAGTGGAGGCGGCGTGTCGACGAGCCTCGGCCTTCCGCTGGCGTTGTTGAGCACCACGCACGTCATCGCGTGGGTCGCCCCTCGCGCGACCCTTCGCTTTGGGAGCGGCACCATCGTGCCGAAGCTCGGGGCCGACGCTCCGAGCGCGTTGTCGACGGCCTGGGCAGTGGGCTTTGGCGTCTCGGCGGGCGTCGAGGTGTTGCTGACGGCCATCGGGCTTCCCAACTGGTCGGTCGAGGGGTCACTCGCGCTGTCAGCCTCGTGGACGAGTCTGCGCCTCGCGACCGGGAGCAACGTCATCGCCTCTCAGACGTTCAGGCTCGAGACGTCGTTCGACGGCAGCCCGATGGACGGTGTGCTGAGTGGGCTCGGCCTCAAGTACTATTTCTGAGCGGGTCAACGGCTCGGTGGAGCGCTCAACGCCTGCGTCGCCTTGACGCGTCGCTCGAACGCGGCCAGCCCCTGCGCGTACTCCGGCTTGTTCACCAGCGTCGTGGCCTTCTCGTAGTTGGTGCGTGCGCCCGTCACCTCACCGAGCGACTCGAGCACCAGCGCGAGGTTGAAGTACGCGCCAGCGGTCTGCGGGTTCGCGAGAATCATCGCTTCGAAGGTGCGCTTCGCGTCTGCGAGTCGCCCATCCATCGCCTGGCTGACGCCCAGCTTGAACGGCGCGCCGTCATCGAAGACGAGCCACTCGGTCTGCTTCGGGTGAAAGAGCTCCATCGCGACTTCACCGGCGACCTCGCTGACCAGCCGCTCGGCCACGACGTTCGGTGCATCACCACCGATGAGGTGACTGCGAGTTCGCGCCTGCCGCTGCGTCAGCGCTCTTCCATCGGGCCAGCTGACGTCCGTGTCGACGACCACGACCATCACCGGCCCGCGGTCGGAAGCCGCTGCCCGCACGTCGCGCTCGTACAGCCGCACGAACGCATCGACCGGCTCGCAGCTGCGCTCTCCGCACATCTTCACCAGCGTGAAGTGGGAGTCGTCGCCGAGGTCGTGGCGCACGCGCTCCCGCATCACCAGCCCCAGCCGCGACTCGTGCGTCAGCACCGCCACGGTCTTCACCACGCCGAGCTGCACCTTCGCCGGAGCCCGCACCGTCAACGCCAGCCGGGGCCCACACGCCGAGAGGAAAATGGCTGCCAGAAGCAGGAACCGCATCGGCTGTCACGCTACCGCTGACCATTCGGTCACGCATGCACTTCGAGCCCGTTCTCAGGCGCTGGCCATCTGCTACACGCACCGCCCATGGCCTCACCGTCGTCTGCCCCGCTCGGACCCCTCGACGTCACGAAGATTCTCACCGGCAAGCGCGTGCTGTTCGCGGGCGCCACCGGCTTCGTCGGCAAGGTGTCGTTGTCGATGTTGCTGCACCACTACGGCGAAGAGCTCGCGCACGTGTACGTGCTCGTTCGCAAGGGCAGCGCGAAGGACGCGAAGTCGCGCTTCTTCGACAAGGTCGCCACCAGCGAACCCTTCGAGCCGTTGCGCACGAAGTTCGGTGGCGAAGCCGAGGCCATCGCGTGGCTCTCGAAGAAGGTCACCATTCTCGACGGCGACATCACCGACCCGTGGATGGGAATGGACGAGACGGCCGCGCGCGCGCTCAAGGGCAACATCGACGTCGTCATCAACTGCGCGGGCCTCGTCTCGTTCAACCCGTCGCTCGAGGTCGGCCTCAACGTCAACACGCACGGCGTGAAGTACCTCGTCGAGGCGTGCCTGTTCTGGGACGTGCCGCTCGTGCACATGTCGACGGCCTTCGTCGCCGGCAACCGCTCGGGCCTCGTCTTCGAAGACGAAGAGGTGGTCGGCTACTTCCCCCGCAAGGGCGACCTCGACGGCCGCGACTTCTCGCTCGAGCAGGAATTGGCCGACTGCGAGAAGACGGTCGCGCGGCTGCGTGAACAGGCCGACGACAAGGCGCTGGCCAGCGAGTTCCGCACGCGCGCCATCGAGCGCCTCGAAGGTGAAGGTCGCGACGCCACCGACGAGAAGGCGCTGCGCCTGGCGGTGGGTCGTGAGCGCAAGCTGTGGCTGACGACCCGCCTCGTCGAAGCCGGCATGGAGCGCGCGAAGCACTGGGGCTGGCCCAACACGTACACGTACACGAAGTCGCTCGGCGAGCAGGTCATCGCGAAGACGCCAGGGCTTCGGTACGCGCTGGTGCGTCCTTCCATCGTCGAGTCGGCGCAGCACTACCCGTTCCCGGGGTGGAACGAGGGCTTCACCACCTCGGCGCCCATCATCTACGCGCTCATGAAGAGCCGCGGCATTCTGCCGACGGGGTTCGACAAGATCCTCGACATGATCCCCGTCGATCAGGTCGCGGGCAGCCTCATCGCCATCACCGCGCAGCAGCTGCGCACCTCGGAGCGCCGCGTCTATCAGCAGGCCACCGGTGACTCGTCGCCCTTCATCGCGGCCCGCTCGACCGAGCTCGTCGGCCTCTACACGCGCGAGCACTGGCGCACGAAGAAGACCGGCAACTCGTGGCTCAACGAGCTGCGCAGCCGCAACGAAGCCAAGAGCACCAGCAAGCTGCGCTTCGACACGCTCTCGACGCCGATGATCGCGAAGGGCGCGAAGTGGCTCGCGGGCTTCATCGACGAGCAGAAGCCGACGTGGGGCGCTCCGAAGGTGAGCGCGATGCTCGAGCACGCGAAGGAGCAGCTCGAAGAGGTGGTCGACGACGCTGGCCGCCTCAACATGATCGTCGACATCTTCCTGCCCTTCATCTGGAACAACCGCTTCGTCTTCCGCTGCGACAACACGCGCTCGTTGTACGTCGACATGCCGGCGCACGACCGCGCGAAGATCAACTGGAACCCCGAGGCCATCGACTGGCGGCAGTACTTCCTCGAGGTGCACATCCCCGGGCTGGCGAAGTGGGTGTTCCCCGGGCTCGACGAAGAGACCGAGAAGCGCAAGGTGCTGCCGGCGTACCGCGACCTCATCGAGATGCTCGAGGCGTCAGTGCATGCGTGGCGTCACCGCGTGGCGTTCCGCTTCCACGAAGGTGAAGAAGAGGGGCGCCTCACGTACGGCGAGGTGCACCGCTACTCGAGCCGCGTCGGCAGCTTCCTGTTGAGTGTCGGCCTCAAGCCGCAGGAGCGCGTGATGCTCCTGTCGGAGAACCGGCCCGAGTGGCCCATTTCGTTCTTCGGCATTCTGCGCGCGGGCGCGACGTCGGTGCCCTGCGACAAGGAGCTGTCTGAGAACGAGCTCGTCAACATCGCGAAGCGCTCCGAAGCGAAGGTGCTGCTCGTCTCGGAGGAGCTGCTCGAGAAGAAGTCGAACCTGGTGAAGCTGCTCGCCGACGCGGGCCTGCCGACGAAGGTGCACACGTTGGCCGAGGCGATGTCGGGAGACGTCTCCAAGCCCGACGGCATCGGCTCCGTGAAGCGCTCGGCCTCGGCCGACGACGTGGCGTCACTCATCTTCACCTCGGGTACCACCGGCATTCCGAAGGGCGTCGTGCTCACGCACCGCAACTTCACCTCGCTCGTCGCGAAGCTGGCGGGCGCGTTCGACATCGGCCTGGGTGACGGCGTGCTGTCGGTGCTGCCGCTGCACCACACGTTCGAGTTCTCGGCCGGCTTCCTCACGCCGTTCTCGCGCGGCGCCGAGATTTCCTACATCGACGAGCTGACCGCCGACCGCATCGGCGACGTGCTCGAGGGCGGCAACATCACCGGCATGGTGGGCGTGCCCGCGCTCTGGCAGCTCTTCCACAAGAAGGTGACGCAGGAGTTCGCCGCCCGCCCGCGCCTCGTCGAAGAGGGCCTCAAGGCGCTGATGAGCGTGAACGCCGAGCTGCGCAACCGCCGCGGCATCAACCTGGGCAAGCTGCTCTTCTGGCCCGTGCACCGGAAGTTCGGCGGCAACATGAAGTTCATGATCAGCGGCGGCTCGGCGCTGACCGACGACGTGCACAAGGCCTTCCACGCGCTCGGCTTCACGCTGAACGAGGGCTACGGCCTCACCGAAGCGGCGCCCGTGCTGACCGTCACCAACGCGGGCAACAAGCGGCTGCCGAACTCGGTGGGCAAGGCGCTCCCGGGTGTGGAGCTGCGCATCGACAGCCCCGACAACGACGGCATCGGCGAGGTCATCGCCAAGGGCCCGAACGTGATGGCCGGCTACTTCCAGGATCGCGAGTCGACCGACGCGGTGCTGAAGAACGGCTGGCTGCACACGGGTGACCTCGGCCGCCTCGACCCCGACGGCAACCTCACGCTCGTGGGCCGCAAGAAGGACGTCATCATCGATGCCAACGGGAAGAACGTGTACCCCGACGAGCTCGAAGACCTCTACGGCACGCACACGCACATCAAGGAGCTGTCGGTCGTCGGCCTGCCCGACGAGCACGGCGGTGAGAAGGTCGCCTGCCTCTGCGTGCCCGACTACAAAGACCGGCCGCGCGAAGAGGTGAAGAAGGAGCTCGAAGAGCACTTCCGCCGCGTCGCCAGCGACGAGCCCTTCTTCCGCCGCATCAAGGTGCTGCGCTTCTGGGACAGCGAATTGCCGCGCACCTCGACCCGCAAGGTGAAGCGCCCCGTCGTCGTGAAGGAGTTCGTGCGCCTCGAGAAGCTCGTGCACAGCGCCGAGAAGGCGAAGGCGGGCGCAGCCGACGAGAGCACCGACTGGCTCGTGCAGGTCATCGCCGACGTCATTCAGAAGCCCGCGGCCGACATTCGCAACGACTCGCGGCTGCAGGTCGACCTCGGCCTCGATTCCTTGATGCTCACGGAGCTCGGCACCGCGCTCGAGAACGCCGGCGTGCCCACCTCGGCCATCACCGACCTCACCAAGATTCAGACCGTCGACGACCTGCGCAAGGTGGTGCTGTCGGCGGGCCGCAAGCCCCGAGGCGTGAAGGAGCTCGTGGTGAAGGAGGCCGAGAGCTCGAAGAAGTCAGACGCGCTCGAGCTCGAGCTGCCCGAAGTGGTGGCGCAGGCCGGCCGCAAGGCGCTGACGCTGGGGCAGGGCAGCATCTATGGCGGCATGTTCGACGTGAAGGTGACGGGGAAGAGCTTCATCCCCCAGAACCGGAACTTCCTCGTCGTCGCGAACCACGCCAGCCACCTCGACATGGGCCTCGTGAAGATGGCGCTCGGCGACCAGGGCGGCCGGCTCGTGGCGCTCGCGGCGCGCGACTACTTCTTCGATACGTCGTGGAAGCGGGCGTACTTCGAGAACTTCACCAGCCTCATTCCGATGGACCGGCAGGGCAGCCTGCGCGAGTCGTTGCGCCTCGCCGGAGAGTCGCTCACGCAGGGCTTCAACCTGCTCATCTTCCCCGAGGGCACGCGGTCTCCGAACGGTGAGCTGCAGGAGTTCAAGCCCACCACCGGATACCTCGCGCTCAGCTACGGCGTCGACATTCTGCCGCTGTACTTGAAGGGCACCTACGACGCGCTGCCGAAGGGCGCGTGGTGGCCGAAGTTCGAGAAGCTCGAGGTGCGCATCGGGCCTCCGATTCTCATCGACGACTTGCGCGCAAAGGCGAAGGGGCTCGCGAAGAGCGAGAGCTATCGCATCGCCACCCGCCTCGCCGAAGAGTCCGTGCGCGCGCTGTCGCAGGGCCGTGCGGTGCGGCCTGATCAGCTCGTGTTGCCCGCGATTCCGACCCGCGCCGAAAGGACCAAGCCGTGAAGATTCTCGTGACGGGTGCCACCGGTTTTCTCGGCACGCATCTGGTGCCGATGCTGCTCGAGGCGGGTCATTCGGTGCGCTGCCTCGGCCGCTCGAAGCCGCCAGCCGCGTGGGCCTCGAAGGTCGAGTTCATTCAGGCCGACCTGAAAGACCGTGAAGCGGTGAAGGGCGCCATCGGCGGCATCGACGCGCTCATGCACCTCGCCGGGCTCGTGTCGTTCAAGAACGAAGACGGCCGCAAGATGTACGAGCTGCACGTCGACGCGACGCGAGAGCTGCTCAAGGAGATCATCGCCTCGGGTCAGAAGCCGCGCGTGGTGCTGGTCTCGACCTCGGGCACCATCGCCGTCTCGAAGACCGAGCGCGTGGGCTCCGAAGCCGACGACTACCCCATCGAGACCGTCGGCCGCTGGCCCTATTACATGTCGAAGATCTACGAGGAGAAGCTGACCCTCGAGCTTTGCAAGAAGCACGGCCTGCCGCTGGTGGTGCTGAACCCGTCGCTTCTCATGGGCCCGGGAGACGACCGGCTCTCGTCGACGTGGACGGTGGTGAAGTTCCTGCAGCGCGACATTCCCGCGATGCCCGGTGGCGGCATGAGCTTCGTCGACGCGCGTGACGTGGCGAAGGCGGCGCTCTCGGCGCTCACGAAGGGCGAGCAGTACGGCCGGCACCTGATGGGCGTGAACCTGTCGATGCACGACTTCTTCAAGCGCCTCGAGCGGCTGTCGGGAGTGCCCGCGCCGCGCGTGAAGCTGCCGAAGGACGTGAACATTCTCGGGGCGTACGCGCTCGAGGCGTTCGCGAAGTGGCGCAAGACCGAGGTGACGCTCGACCCGCAGGAGGTCGAAGTCGGCGAGCACTGGTTCTGGTGCGATTCGTCGAAGGCCGAGCGTGAGCTGGGTTTCACGGCGCGCGACCCGTACGAGACCCTGCACGACACCGTGCACTACGTGATGGGCAAGCTGCCGCCGAACGCGCTGCCGGGCCTCAAGGGCGAGCTGTACGACAAGCGCGAGGGCCGATGATGAAGCGCTCCGTGGCGGTGCTGGCGCTGCTGCTGATCGCCTGTGGCAAGACGAACGCCGCGGCCATCGAAGAGCTCAAGCCCCGCTACGAGCCGATTCGAAAGAACCTCGACGCGCTGGCGGCGCACCTCGGCGATGCGGTCGTCGAGGCTCCGCTGAAGGGCGTCGTCTTCGATGAAGCCAACGACGCCGTCGGCACGGCGACGTTCCTGATGCCCGAGCAGCTGAAGGACCCAGACCTGTCCGTGCGCCGCGACGACGCCGCCTACGTGAAGCGCTTCGACCCCATCGCCGGCGGCGACTTTCTCTACTGCCTGAATTGGACCGGCCCGAAGAACCCGATGGGCGAGGGCGCCATGTCTTCGCGCAACGGAGACTCGCTCAAGACGCAGTGCGAACGCGCGGCTGCGCAGACGAAGTACGTCGTCGTCGTCGAGACGGTGAGCAGCGTGGTGCCGACGCTCGTCTCAGACGGCCAGTTCGTCGGCGGCATGGCCGACCTGCGCGTGACGGTGTTCGACTTCCCCACGCAGCGGGCGGTGAGCCGCTTCGAGGTGCACGGTCAGCCTGACCAGGTCGTGAACGTGCGCGTGAAGCCCGGTGAGTCGAAGGCCGTCGAGGCCGCGCTCTCGGTGCACAGCTCGATGTGGGTCGATGCGCGCAAGAAGCTGTTCGACGGCCTGAAGCAGCGGGGCGCCTCGATTACGCGACGGTGACGATTTCTCCGCAACCTTCGCGCTCGGTCCGGTTTGGGCCGGGTATGCGTTGGCTCCCGATCGTCGCGTTGGTGATGTGTGCATGCCCTGAACCAGTCGTTTCGCCCGAGCCCGATGGTGGGCCTTGGGGCGGTGGCTCCGCGGGCGGTGTCGTTGCAGGTGGCACGACCGCTGGCGGCGCCGGTGGCTCCTCGGCTGGTGGGAGCTCCACGTTCTGTGCGCCGCGCCCGACTGGCACCGAGGTGAACTCGCTCACCGTCACCACCACGCCAACCGACTACGGCATGCAGGGCGCTCTCGCAGTGCAGGTGCGCTCCGATGTCGCGAACGCGCGGTGGCCGCAAGAGCCCGTCACCGTCTACCGACCGATGAACACGCAGCCGTACCCCGTCATCTTCTACAGCCACGCCTTCCTGGGCAGCGACCACACGCGCATCGCGCCCATGCTCCGACGACTTGCGAGCGCTGGCTTCAACGTCGTCTTCGTTCCCTACAAGGGCGTCGCCGTCACCCGCACCGAGCAGTACGCGACGCTGTGGGAAGGCTTCCGCGCCGCGGCGACGCAGTACGGCGCACAGTTCGACCTCACGCGGGTCGGCTTCATGGGCCACTCGTTCGGCGGCGGCGCGACGCCCGAGATGGCACGCCGGGCCTTTGCTGCTCCGACGGAGAATGGACTCACCCAGGCCTGGGGCTCCGCTGGCCGCTTCGTCTTCATCATGGCGCCGTGGTTCTCGTTTCCTTCACTCGTCACGCCGACCGCGACCAACGACCACTACCGCGACCTGCCGCTCGACGTGAAAGTGGTGCTGCAGGTCTTCGGCGACGACGACACCAACGACCACGTGATTGCCCAACAGGACATCTGGGACAAGCTGCCATCGGGCCTCGAGCGCAGCTGGCAGGTTGTCTCGAGTGACCAGTGCGGCGCAGACCTGCTGCTCGCCGGTCACAACATTCCGCCCGGAGACGTCGCCAACGCTGGAGACAACGCGCTCGATGTCTGGGGCATCACCCGCCATGCGCTGGCGCTCGCTGACTATGCCGTCGGCTCGAAGAGTCGGGCCGCGAAGGAGGTCGCTTTCGGGCTGACCGACGTGGGCCGCTCCATGGGCCAGTGGGTCGGTTGTGGTGGACGGGCCGTGACGCCGCTTCAGGCCGCGACCATGCCGGTCTTCACGCGCTGCTCAGGAGGCGCCACGCAGCCGAAGCAGTACACCTTCGACGTCTCGCAGCACTGCCGCTACTCGGACAGCGGGACGACGGGTATGCCCGCCTGCAGGTGACTTGGCAGAACCCCAACGCGTGCGCGTGGCTCTCACCCGTCGAACCTGCCTGACGCCGGTTCACTGGAGCTCCCATGAGTCGCGCTCGCTGGGTCGCGGTGTTCTCCGTCGTGTCCGTCTCGGCGTTCGCACAGCCGGTCGACGTGAGGCAGTTGGTGCAGATGCCCGAGCCGGCGGTGGCGACGCTGCGCGCCGAGATGCGCGACAACCTGGTGACGCTCAACGAAATCGTCACGCTCGTGGTGAGCGGAAAGGTGAAGGAGGCCGGGCTGCTGGCCGAGAAGAAGCTCGGCACCGGAGCCATGGGCCAGCACCGCGACAAACCCGTCGAGGCGCGGCCGGGAGCCCACATGCCGGCGGCGATGCACGACCTCGGCCGCAGTCAGCACAAAGCCGCGAGCGCCTTCTCGGCCATCGCAGCGACGGGTGACCGGGAGAAGACGCTCGCTGCACTCCCGACGCTCAACGCCTCGTGCGTGAGCTGTCATCTCGCGTTTCGCGTTCGTTGACGGCTCAGCGCCAGGCGAGCACCCGGTAGAACGCCGTCGACAGGTTTCCATCGGCGTCTCCCGCGTATTGAAAGCCACCAACCGGCAGCCAATAGCCCCACGCGTTGCAGGCCGAGGTGAGCGCCACGGTGACGTTGGTGCCGTCAGAGAACGTGTTGATGGGGTTCAGGCACGCGGAGCCGTCGTTGAAGCCCGAGTTCGCGTAGACGACGCGCGTCGTGCAGGCGCCGTTCGAGATCGCGCCGCACTCCATCACCTGCACCTGCGAGGGGACTGCGCCCAGCCCGTGCGCCACCGGGTAGGAATTGCCCGACGTGACGCCGAACCAGCCCGAGTCGAAGTTGGGGGCCACGCGACCCGTCACCGTGAGGTTGCCCGTGATGGTGGTCGCGCCAGTGACGGTGGTGGTGCCGGTGATGGTCGTCGCGCCCAGCGCGGTGGTGCCGGTGACGGTGGCTCCGGCGAGGCTGGTGGTGCCGGTGATGGTGACGTTTGGCGTGCCCACTGGCCCGACCTTCTGCTCGAGCCAGGTCTTGAGCTGGTTGAAGTTGCCATTCACCTCTGAGGCGTACGCCGGCGTGTCGGGCGTGAAGACCGTCAGCTGGGCGAACGCGACGGACCCCACCGTGAGCACGGCGGCGACCAGCCAACGGGTGCGGAGCGTGCGCGCCCGCTCCATCGAGGCGATACGCTGCCGAAGATCGGTCACTTCTCTGCGCATCTCTTCGAGGGCGGGGGCTGACATGCCCGGTGCGTACCAGAAGTCGCTTCAGCGCAGCAGGGCCAGCGCCACGGCCGTCGAGAGCACCGTCACCGGCACGCCGACCTTCGCGTACTCGACGAAGCCCATCTTCTCCTTCGCGCGCTCGAGCACGATGATGTTCGCCACCGAGCCGAGCAGCGTGAGGTTGCCCGCGAGCGTCGACACCAGCGCCGTCACCGTCCACGCGTGCGAGGCGTCGGGGAACGAACGAATCCACGGCTCGAGCACCAGAATGAGCGGCACGTTGCTGACGATTTGGGAGCCGATGCCCAGCACCGCCGTCAGCACCAGCGAGCCGTGGCCGAGCGCGCCTTCGGTCGAGGCGACCCACGCCTGGGGAAAGCCCGTGCGCTGCAGCGCCGCGACGAGCACGAAGAGGCCGGCGAAGAAGAGCAACACGCTCCAGTCGACCATCGCGAGCAGCTTCTCGGCGCGCATCCCGGCGACGATGAGCGTCACGGTGCCCGCGGCCAGGGCCGACAACGCGAGCGGCGCGCCGAGCAGGTTCGCCACCACCGCGCCGACGAGGCCCACGACGCACGCGACGAGCAGGGGAGCGTCGATGGGCGTCTCGTCCTTCACGTCGTCAGACGGCGTGTTGACCGAGAGTTCCTTGCGGAAGAAGAAGTGCAGCATCGCTGCCGTCACCACGAGCGCCGCGAGCACTGGCAGCGCCACGTCGCCGAGGTAGCCGCGGTAGGTGAGGCCGGACAGCTTGCCCACGAGCATGTTCTGCGGGTTGCCCGCGAGCGTGAGCGCCGAGCCCGCGTTGCTGCCCATCGCCACTGCGAAGAGAAACGGCTTCACCTGCGCGCGCGCCGTCTTCGCGAGCTGCACCACCAGCGGCGTCGCCAGCAGACACACGGCGTCGTTCACCAGCGCGGCCGAGAGCACACCGCAGCCGAGCGTCACCGCCCACAAGAGGCCCACGCGCGACGTCACCCGCTTCGAGAGCCACCGCGTCGCCCACGCGAAGAAGCCCGCTTCACCGAGCCCCGCCGCCACCACCATCATGCCGAGCAGCAACGACAGCGTGTGCAGCTCGACGGCCTTGAGCGCGTCATCGACCCCGAGAAAGGGCTCGCCTGCCCACGCCCCGAGCGCCACGCAGATGGTCGCGCCGATGAGCGCCATCGCGGGGCGGCCCACGGGTAACCACCGCAGGCGCCGCGCCGTGATGCCGACGTACGAGAGCCCGAAGGTGACGAGAATCGCGGTTCGCACGTCACGCCTGCTTCGTCATCGGCCACGCCTTCGCGAGCCCCAGCCCCGTCGTCAGCGTGCGCGCCTCGAGAATGTTGTCTTCGATGCTGCAGTACGTCCACCCGCCGTAGCGGCCGATGCTGTGCACGCCCTTCGCCGCGAGCTCGGCCTTCACGCGTGCCACCTCTCCGAGCGACTGCTTCGTGATGTGCACGTACGCCGGGTTCATCACCACCGAGTGCTCGGCCACCAGCTTCTGCGTCGTGACGAGGCCTTCGTCGCTCAGGTGTTTCAGCACACTCGCTCGCTCGGCTGCGACGTCGATGCGCGCGTCGCGTGGGAAGCCGAGCTCGACGTAGAGGCTCATGCGCGGGCTGTCGAAGATGTTGTCGTAGAAGCCCACCCGGTAGAACGAGCGCGCGCGGTCGGGCACGTACAGCCAGTGGATGTCCTTCGGGCCCTTCGAGTCGAAGCCCAGGTTGAACACGAGCACCTGGTTCCACGTGTACGTCGATGGGTCGAACGGCACGCCACACAGCTCGAGCAATTTGGGAAACGGCGCCGAAGTGACGAGCCGCTCGAAGCGGTACTCGCCCTTCGTCGTGCGCGCGACCTTGTTCGACAGGTCGATGCTGGTGAGCGCCTCGCCGAGTCGGAGCGCCGACGGCTCCACCTCACGTAAGAGCGCGTTCACGTACTCGATGGCGCCACCCTCGGGGTACGTGAAGGCGGCGTTGTACGTCGCGTTGTCGGGCTGCCGCATGTTGCGAATGATGTCGGTGAGGTCGGCGTGCGGGAAGAAGCGGCCCATCGCGTCGCGGTCGAGCGTCGAGAGGTCGGTCGCGTACAGCTTCTCGTTGTACGGAATGAGGAACTTCTCGGCGATGGAGCGCCCGAAGCGCGCGTACAGCATCTCTTTGAAGTTCGTCTCGGGCTGCGTCTGGCCAGGCTGCCGCGCGAAGTAGAGGTCGTGCAGGCAGTCGATGAAGTCCTCCTGCGGTAGTTGGTGAATGTTCTTCTGAAACGGGAAGTCGACCATGCGCTTCGCGAACGAGATGAACGACTTCTTCTGCACCGTGCGCACCGTCTGACCGGGCATGCGCGCCTTCAGCCACGCCTCGATGTCGGGGTGTTTGAAGTGGAAGAAGTGGCCCGAGTAGTCCCACACGAAGCCGTCCTGCTTCACGGTCTTGCAGTAGCCGCCGGGCTCGTCGTCGCGCTCGAGCACGAGCAGGTTCGCGCCGCGCCCGATGCTGGCCGCCGTCGCCAGTCCACTGATGCCTGCTCCAACGATGAGCGTCTCGACGTTCGTCATGTCGGTGGTGATGCCCGACTCCGCGCGCGCTGTCACCGCCTTCGCAGGAGCCTACCGACCAAAGAGCCCGAAGAAGGTCATCAGCCCGCCCACCCCTGCGAACCCTGCTCCGAGCACGCCGACGAAGAGCACCCCGATCCAACGGGTCGGTGAGTCCACGCACGCCTGTGACGGATCGTCAGGGTTGAACAGCACCTTCACGACAGCGCCTGTCCGCTGGACTGGATAGACGACCCCTTCGAACTCAATCTGGCCGCGCGGCGACGAGAAGGCGATGGTCGACACGCGCGGGGGCTGGGCGCGTTGCTGCATGGGGCGGGGCTCCTCGACCCTGACGACAGTTCCTTCCGCAGCCTTCCAGCGCAGGGTTCGTTTGTAGGACTGATCAGCCGAATACAGGGCGCCGCCAAGAAGCAGACAACCGAGGGTCAGGAAGATGAGGCCATAGGCGAGAATTGGCATGGCTCCTGTCTAGCAACGGTGGCGCACGCATTGGTCTGTCACCGCCTTCGCTGCGGTCCGGCCTGAGTCACCTCAAAGCGGCGGAATCTCGGCCCACTCATCGTCGAACAAGGTGCCGACGAGTTCGCGACGCCAGCACAGTGACTGCACGCAGGCTTCGTCTGGCTGGGTGCACGGCATCGCGGCGCTGCAGGCCGTCGCCGTCGCGACGGGCCGGAAGATGGCGACCTGAGACCACGCCAGCAGGTCGGTGGGGCAGCCCATGCCCGAGTGCGAGACGATGCCAGTGTTGGTGCCGGCCGCGGGCGGCGTCGCAGTCGCGGCGAGCACGTTCGGGCAGCGCGCGCCGTAGACCGAGAGCGTCAGCTCGGGAGTCTCTTGCACGGGCAACGTGGCCGAGAGGTGCGCGAAGTAGCCGCGCGCGGTCTCGCTGCAGCGGCAGAACTCGCTCGAGCGCAACAGGCCAAAGGGAATCTGCTTCTGCTCGAGCCAGGTGCGAATGTTGGCGATTTCTCCGGCCGCCGCGGGGTCGGTGAGCTGCCGCGCGAACGGGCCATTCGTCGTGACCGTCACGCCGCCGTCCGCCGAGGGGACGCGGGCTCCGCAGACGAGCGGCATGGTGGTGCTGCGGCAGGCCTTCCACCAGTCTGGCAGCAGAGGCGCGGGTGCGTTTCCGAGCCCGAAGTCGTCCTGACAGGTGAGCGCCGAAGCGTGCCGCCAGAAGAGTGTGTAGCCGCCCTTGAGCAGCGCCTCGGTGAGGTTGCGCCGGAACGTCGTCCTCGCGCCCGTCGTCTCGCAGGTCGTCGCCGAGCAGGCGAAGACGGCGTAGTGGTACACGCGGGGTTGACGCAGAGGCAGACGCTGCGCGAGCGGTGCCTTCGCTCCGGCGAGGTAGCTTCGATACGGCACGTCAGGCTCGAGCTCGCTCACCGCGTGGGTGGCGATGGTGGCCAGCCCCTCGAAGACGAGCGTCGCCGCAGGGTCCATCGCGCCCGTCGGTGCGACATCGAGCGCGCGAAGCAGACGAACGCGCGTGAGGCTCGGGTCTGAAGGGTTCGTCCAGCGAACCTCGACCGTGTCGCGGCCAGCCGAGTAGGCGACCGACAGACCAGTCACCAGGAGTGCACTTCCTCCGGCCGTCGAACCACCTGCCGTCGAGCCACCTGCCGTCGAGCCACCTGCCGTCGAGCCACCTGCCGTCGAGCCGCCTGCCGTCGAGCCGCCTGCCGTCGAGCCGCCTGCCGTCG
>JBEOKA010000373.1:0-7740 GCA_040275325.1 Myxococcaceae bacterium
GAAGATCGCCTTCGTCGGGCAGACGGGCTCACACGCGCCGCAGTCGATGCACTCGGTCGGGTGAATGACGAGGAAGTTGGCGCCCTCGTAGAAGCAGTTCACGGGACAGACTTCGACACAGTCGGTGTACTTGCACTTGATGCACGGCTCAGCGACGACGTACGGCATGTGAGGCCTCCTGGGGGTGACGACGGGGGTGAATCACTCGCTGTCAGCGGCGACCGCGATGATGTCGTCGCGGAGCACGTCGGGTGACAGACAGGTCTTCTCTTCATCGGCCATGTCGGCGAGCAGCTCGGTGGCGAACGCGCGCACCTCTTTGGCCCACTTCGCGGGGTCGCTGATCGCGTCCATCTGCGCGAGCCGGGTGACCTGCTTGCGTTGAACGGCGTGCTCTTCGTCCATCGAGGCCACGCGCGCCGGGCCCCACGCATCGACCGTCTGCAGCACGGGGCGAAGAATGCGCTCCTCGTGCTCGATGTGGCGAATGAACGTCTCGAGCAGGGTCTGGAGCGCCTGGTGGGTCTCCTTGATGGCGCCGACGTCGCCCGACGAGACCAGCTCGAGCTTCGACTCGATGCCGCGCATGCCGATGCGAAGGCCTTCGTGCTCGACGAGGATGATGCGGCGAATCTTGCTGTGTTCCAGGCTCATGGACGGGCTCCTCAGTGCCTCTGCATGAACGCGCTCGCGGCGCGGTTCGCTTCCTCGACGAGCGGCTTCGGCCACAGGCCGAGCCCCACCACTGCCACCAGACACACGGCGATCGACAGCTTGAGCGCGAGGCCGGCGCGAATCGGCTCCTGCGCGGTGCCCTCGGACATGAACGTCGAGCGCGCGACGCTCAGGTAATAGAAGAGCCCGAAGACGGCGACGATGAGGCCCAGCACCACGAGGCCACCGAGCCCCGCGCGCCACGCCGCCATGAAGACGAACAGCTTCGCCCAGAAGCCGACGACGAACGGAATGCCGGCGAGCGAGAGCAGGAAGACGAGCAGCGATGCGCCGAGCCACGGCGACCGACGTGACAGGCCCGCGAGCTTCGCCGTCTCGTGCCCGCCGCTGCTCTGCGCCGCCGCGTGCACGACGAGGAACGCGCCGAGGTTCGTGAAGACGTAGGTGGCGATGAAGAAGAGCGCCATGGCGACGCCCTCCTGCGAGCCGGCGCCGAGCGCGACCAGCACGTAGCCAATCTGCGCGACGCCCGAGAAGCCGAGCAGGCGGCGCACGTCGGTCTGCGGCAGCGCGAAGATGTTGCCCACCACCATGCTCGCCGCGGCGATGACGGCGATGGCCGGCGCCCAGAGCGTCTGCTGCGTGCCCCAGCCCGAGAGCGTCACCACCGTCAGCGCCGCGAGCCCGCCCGCCTTGGGAGCGACGGACAGGAACGCGACGAACGGCGTCGGAGCGCCCTGGTACGTGTCGGGCACCCACATGTGGAACGGCACCGCGCCCAGCTTGAAGCCCATGCCGGCGATCACCATCATCATGCCGACGTGCGTGAGCATCGTGGCCTGCGCGGGCAGCGCCGACAGCGCCGTCGAGCCCGTCTCACCGATCACCAACGCGAGCCCGAAGAGCGTGAAGGCCGAGCTCGCCGCGCCGGTGACGAACAACTTCATGCCGGCTTCGGGGCCGAGCTTCGCTTCGTCGGCAGGCCCATCGGTCTTCGCCCACGCGGCCAGCACGTAGAGGGGAATGCCCATCAACTCGAAGGCGACCAGCAGCAACACCCAGTCGCGCGCACCCGGCACCACCATCATGCCGGTGAGGCTGAACAGCATGAGCGCGTAGTACTCGGCCTGGCGGCGTGGCGTTCGCTCCGAGAGCCAGTCGAGGCTGCCGAGCACCGCGAGAATTCCCGCGATGAGGAAGACGCGCTTGAAGAAGAGCACCCACGCGCCTGCGACGTAGACGCCGTGTGGCACCGCGCCGGTGGGATCGAAGAGGAAGCTCGCGACCAGCACGCCGCCGAGCAGCGCCGCCGTGAACCAGCCCAGCACACGGCCCGAGATGCCACCCATCGCGTCGAGCGCGAGAATGAGAATCGCCGCTCCAGCCACCGCGAAGTCGAGCGAGAAGACCTGCAGCCAGGCGTTCATGGCGACACCACCTGCGCGAGCGCGACGACGGCGGGAAGACGGCCGAGGTAGGCCTGAGACGCGACGTCGATGAAGTCGAGCAGCACGCGCGGCCAGAAGCCGAAGACGACGAGCAGCGTCCCCAGCACGAGCGGAGCGGCCCACTCGGTGCCACGCACGTCTTCGAGGTGCGCGAACTCTCCCGTCGGCGGCGGGCCCCAGAAGATCTGCTTGCAGCCGCGGAGCACGTAGACGGCGGTGACGAACGCGCCGAGCACACCGGGAATCGCCCACCACCAGTTCGAGCCCTTCGCCGCGCCAGCGAAGACCATGAACTCGGCGACGAAGCCTGCCGTGCCGGGCAGCCCGAGCGATGAGAGGCACGCAAGCGTGAAGAAGCCGGCGACGACGGGCATCGTGTGCGCGAAGCCGCCCATCTTCTCGATCGCCCGCGTGTGGGCGCGCTCGTAGACGAGACCGACGAGCGCGAAGAAGAGGCCCGTCATGATGCCGTGCGCGACCATCTGGTAGACGGCGCCGTTCCAACCCGCGGCGTTCATCGTCGCGATGCCGAGCATCACCACGCCCATGTGGCTCACCGACGAGTACGCGATGATGTACTTGAGGTCTTTCTGGCTGGCGGCGCAGAGCGCTCCGTAGAGCACGTTGATGATGGCGACCGCGCCGACGATGGGTGCCCACCAGGCCGCCGCGTCAGGCACCAGCACCATGCCGATGCGCAGCACGCCGAAGGCCCCGAGCTTCATGAGCACACCAGCGTGCAGCATCGACACCGCGGTCGGTGCCGACGCGTGACCATCGGGCGACCAGGTGTGGAACGGGAAGACGCCAGCCAGCGTGCCGAAGCCGAGCCACACGAGCGGGAACACCACGTGCTGCACCGCGATGGGGAACTTCGTCTGCTCGAGCACCTGCATGTCGAAGGTGCGCGCGCCCGAGTTCGCCCAGAGCAGGAACATCGCCACGAGGATCGCCGCCGAGCCGACCAGCAGCATCAGCGTCAGCTTCATCGCGGCGTACTCCTTCGAGCCGACGTCGAAGCGCTTCCACGTGAACTTGAACGGGCCCTCGGCCGGAACCTTGTGGCTCGCGCCCCAGATGCCGATGAGCAGGTACATCGGCAGCACGGCGATCTCGTAGAAGAGGAAGAAGACGAAGAGATCTTGCGCGACGAAGACGCCGAAGACGCCTGCGACGAGCACGAGCAGCAGCAGGAAGAACTCCTTGTCGCGGCGCGCCACCGTCCAACTCGCGAGCACGCCGGCCACGATGATGATGCCGGTGAGCAGCAACAGCGCCACGCCCCAGCCGTCGACCGCGAGCTTGAGGTGAATGCCGAGAGAAGGAACCAGCGGCACCGTCTCGAGCAGCTGCAGCCCGCCCTGGGCGCGATCGTACTGCGTCGCGACCATGATGGCGGTGACGAGCGAGATGACCGCGCCGACGAGCGAGACGATGCGCATCGCGAGTCGGGCCGTCGAAGGAACGAGCAGCAGCAGCGCTCCCGCGATGGCCGGAGCCGCGATGGTGATGGCGAGCAGGTGACTCATCGAAGGACTCCAATCAGCACCAGCACCACGACGCCGACGACGACCATGAGCGCGTAGTCGCGCACCATGCCGGTCTGGAGCTTCCGCGCCGACGCGCCGCCTTCGAGCGTGGCCCAGCCGGTGAAGTTCATCAGGCCATCGATGAGGTACCGATCGATCCACCCTGCGATCGACGCGATGCCGAGCAGACCGATGCGGTACCCGCCTGCCCAGGCGCGATCGACGAGCGAGAACGTGTCGAGCTTCTCGAGCACGCCAACGAACGGCGCCTTGCCGCCACGCCCGAAGACGACGAGCGCCGCCACGATGCCGAGAATGGCCATCGACGAGGCGACGATGGGCGTGAGGCCGAGGTGCACGTGGTACTCGGCCTTCACCTGCGAGGCGAGCCAGCCGCCGAGAAAGCCAGACGCCAGCGACGGAATCGCGAGCACCATCAGCGGGCCGGTCATCGCGACGCCGCTCTCGTGCGCGTGAGACGCCTTCTCAGACGGCTCGCCCCAGAAGGCCTTGATGACGACGCGGCCCATGTAGAACGCCGTGAGGAACGCCGAGCCCATCAGCAGGGTCCACGGAATCCAGTTGCCCTTGCCTTCCAGGGAACCGAGCACGAGGTCTTTGCTGAAGAACCCCGCGAAGCCGGGAACGCCTGCGAGCGAGAGCGCTCCGATGACGAAGGCCGCGGTGGTGAGCGGCATCTTCTTGCGCAGCCCGCCCATGTCTTCGAGCGAGTTCGAGTGCACCGCGTGAATCACACTGCCAGCGGCGAGGAAGAGCAGCGCCTTGAAGAACGCGTGCGTGCCGAGATGGAAGAAGCCGGCGAACGCCTGCCCGGCTCCGAGCGCCGCGACCATGTAGCCGAGCTGTGAGGCCGTCGAGAACGCGAGCACCTTCTTGATGTCTTTCTGAACGAGCGCGAGGCCCGCTGCGAAGACGGCCGTCACGGTGCCGACCCAGAGCATGACCTCGCGGGTCTCGGGAGCCTGCGCGAACAGTGGATCGGCGCGCACGACGAGGAACACCCCGGCCGCGACCATCGTGGCGGCGTGAAGGAGCGCGGAGACTGGCGTCGGGCCTTCCATCGCGTCGGGCAGCCAGATGTGCAGCGGGAACTGCGCCGACTTGCCGATGACGGCGATGAAGAGCAGCGCCGTCACCCACGTCGCGACCTGCGTGCTGGGCGTCGACGTCCACTCGAAGCTGCCCGTGGCGACGAAGAGCACGAGCAGCCCGAAGAGGAAGCCCATGTCGGCGAGCTTCGTCATCCAGAACGCCTTCACGGCGGCCTGCGCGGCAGAGGGCTTCGCGAAATAGAAGCCGATGAGCAGGTAGCTCGTGAGGCCGACCAATTCCCAGCCCGCGAAAAGCTGCAGCAGGTTCGGCGAGACCACCACGATGTTCATGCTGAAGAGGAACATCGCGTGGAGCGTGAAGTACCGGCCGTACGCGCGCGGCGGCTCGTCGTGCATGTACGCGACCGAGAAGAGCTGCACGCAGAGCGCGACGAGGCAGACGATGATGAGCATCGGCACCGAGACGCCGTCGATCAGCACGCCGACCTCGGCCATCGAGCGCCCGCCCTCCTGAATCCACGGAGCGGTAACGCGCACGTCGGCCGCGCCATCGAGACGACCGAGCAACAACATGATGGCCGAGCCGAGCGAGACGAGGCTGCCGAGCAAGGTGACCCACGCCGCCGGAGCGCCCTTGTGACGGAGCGGCGCGATGACGAGCAACAGCAGCGCCGCTGCCGCCGGCGCCAACGTCGCGATGATGGCCAGGTTCGAGGGACTCATTGCCGCGCCTCACTCGCGAGATCGACCGTCGTGTCTCCGTGGCGCCGGTACAGCAGCATCACGAGCGCGAGGCCCACCGCCACCTCGGCGACCGTGATGGCCAACGCGAAGAGCACGAAGACTTGAGCTGAAGGACCACCGCGGAAATGTCCGTAGGCGGCGAAGACCATGTTCGCTGCGTTGGCCATGAGCTCGACCGAGAGCAGCATCGCGACGGCCTGCTTGCGGGTGACGAGGCCGTAGATGCCGATGGCCATGACCGCGCCGGCAAGAATGAGACACGAGGTGAGCGTCATGACTCGACCTCGTTGATGAGCGGCAACGCCGAGCCCTGCCGCAGCTTCGTCACCGCTTCAGGGTCCTTGCGACGGACGAGAACGACTGCTCCGACGATGGCCGCGAGGAGGAGCAGCGAGAGCGCTTCGAAGGCGATGAGGTAGTCGTCGAGGAGCACGCGGGCCAACTGCGCACTGGTGGCGATGGGTGCCGGGTTCGGAATGGTGGGAGCCGTCTTCCAGGTGACGACCGAGAGCAGGACGAAGAAGGCCGAGGCGAAGATGAGCCCGCGCTCAGAGCCTTCGCTCGAGGCCTCGGCGTCGATGCCGTCGTGGCGACGCGTGACCATGACGCCGAAGATCATCAGCGTGACGACTCCGCCGACGTAGGTGAGCACCTGAACGCCGGCGAGGAATGGAGCGTTGAGGCGGGCGTAGAGGGCTGCCGTGCCGAGCAGCGTGGCTCCGAGCCAGAGCACCGCGTGGATGAGGTTCTTCGCGCGAACGACGAAGAGCGCTGAGACGACGATGATCGGGGCGATGATCGAGAACCCGAGGTCGAACTCGAAGTTCATGGCGTGCCTCCTTCTGCGCGAGGTGCCGGGGTGGTCGAGCCGGTCGCGTCAGCGGTGCCAGACGGAGCCGCAGGCGTCGCGGGAGTCGTTGTTGCCGGAGTCGCTGCGACCGCGGGAGCGAGAGTCGCTGCCGCCGTCGGAGTTACTGCCGCGGTCGGAGTCGCTGCCGCCGTCGGAGTCGATGCCGCCGGAGTCGCTGCTTCTGCCGGAGCCGCTGCCGCCGCCGGAGTTGCTGCTGCCGCTGCTGGCGCGGGAGTCGTCGCTGTTGCCGGAGCCGCTGCTGCGGGGGCTGCCGCGACCGCGGGCCTGGCCGGAGCTGGAGGCTTCGGCGGGGTCTGCATCTCCATCAACTTCGACCCATCACCCCACGAGCGCGTCTTCTTCTTCTCGTTCTCGTACAGCTTCGCCATCGTCAGCACGAGCGACTCACGCCCGTAGGCCGGCTCTTCCTGCTCGCGCGTCATCACGATCGCGTCGGCGGGACAAACCTGCACGCACAGCTCACAGAAGATGCACGCCGACAGATCGAGCGTGAAGTCATCGGCGTAGCTGCGCTTCTTCCCGGTAATCGGCGAGTCCTTCTTCGCCGGTCCCTTGATGCTGATGACCTTCGACGGGCAGATGCGCTCGCACTGCAGGCACCCGATGCACGCCTCATCTCCATCGGCCTCATGCAACAGCGCGAAGCTCGCGCGATACCGCTCAGCGCGTGGGCGAAGCTCCTTCGGAAACTGAACCGTCGTCGTCTTTCGGCCAAAGCTCTTCGCGATGGTCGTCACGTTCTTCAGGGCATCGAGGAAGTGGCGCATGGCGTTCTCTCCTCAGCTCGCGAAGACGACGAAGAGGGCCGACGCGACGACGAGCACCACGCCCGTCGGCACCAACCACCGCCAGCACAGCGCCATCAGCTGATCCGACCGGAAGCGCATCAGCGACCAGCGCAGGTAGTAGATCGCGACCACCATCCCGAACGTCTTCGCGACCATCCACCACACGCCCGGAGCGAACGGCCCGTCGTACCCGCCGAGGAACAGTGACGCCGCGACCGCCGAGGCGATCACCGTGTGCAGGTACTCAGCCATGTAGAAGAGGCCGAACTTCATGCCGGTGTATTCGGTGGTGATGCCGGCGACGAGCTCGCTCTCGGCTTCGGGAATGTCGAAGGGAATGATCCCGAGGTTGGCCGGATAGAAGAAGACGAAGGCGAGGAAGGCCGGCCACAGCACCGGATCGAAGAGATTGGCGCCGTGGGCCTGCTGGTGGCGGACGATCTCGGCGAGCGACAGCACGACGCCCGTGCCCTCGGCGGCACCGGTCCTCAGCGCCACGGCGGCGACGACCAGCACGATCGGCCCTTCGTAGGCGAGCATCAGCGCCATCTCGCGGGAGAAGCCGATGGCGCCGTAGGTCGAGCCGGAGGCCGAGCCCGCCACCATCAGGGC
>JBEOKA010000374.1:0-8451 GCA_040275325.1 Myxococcaceae bacterium
CGAACGGCTCGTCGAGCAGCGCCACCTTCGGGGCCTTCATCAGCAGCCGCGCGATCGCCAGGCGCTTGCGCATGCCGGCCGAGAACTGCCGAACGGCGCTGTCGGCACGAGCCGCGAGGCCCATGCGCTCGAGCAGCTCCTTCACCGTCGCCGCTGGCTCCTTCACGCCGAGGAACTTCGCCGACAGCAGCAGGTTCTGCGAGGCGGTCAGATCTTCGTAGTGAAACGACGCGTGCGAGACGAGGGCGACCGAGGGCCGAAGCGAATCGCGCTCCTTCTTCGAGTCGAAGCCCAGCACCTTGAGCGTTCCAGCCGTGGGAAACGCCGCGGTCGAGATGATGCGCAGCAGCGTCGTCTTCCCCGAGCCGTTGTGCCCCGTCAGCAGCAGCGAACGGCCCTGCTCGAGCGAGAAGCTCAGCCGGGAGATCGCCCAACGGGCTCCGAACCGTTTACTGATGTCGATGGCTTCGACTGCGAGCGCTGACACGAGAAGGCCCTTACCAGCCTCGGCTTGCCCATCAAGCCTTGCGGCCAGACAAGGCATCCTCAAGTCGTGCCAACCGTCTCGACAGACTCAAGAAGCCCGAATCGGTGAAGAGGCCCTGCGCATCCTCTGCGCCGAAGTTGGGGATTCGGATTTCTCGCGCACGTTCTGCGTCGGACAGCTCGAGGGGAATGCCGAGGCGCTCCTGAAGGGTGACGCGCACCTGCCGGCGGAGCGCTTCGATCAGCTCGGGCTCGAGCTTCGCGCGTTGGGTCAGCCGCGCCATGGCCTCCACGTACTCGGTCGACGAGCGGAGCGCTGGCAGCGCTTCGGCGCGAGGGCTCCCCAGGCGAGTGCCGCGGGCGATGACGAAGAGCGCCGCCGCGAACAGAAACTGAAGCGCCGTGGCCCACAGGTTCACCGTCGGAGCCGCCGTGACGGCACGGGCCTGGTGGTGCGACTCGTCGAAATACAGCGGGCCGGCTGCAGCGAGGTTGGCCCAGAGCCGGGCGTTGTCGGCGAGGCCAAGGCGCGCGTTCTCGGCGAGGTCGGGGCCCGCGCTGACGAACAGGGTCCCCTTCCCGATGCGGCGCACCCAGAGCGCTTCGGGCGAGGTGAGGGCGATGGCGTCGGCGTCGAGCGCTCGCAGGTTGGGATCGGCCGAGACCCGCAGTGACTTCACGTTTCGCAACGGGCCGATGGGCGCGACGACGTCGACGGTCGCGCCCGAGCCATCGAGGGGCAGCGGAGCGATCGTCACCCCGGGCGCCTGCTTGAGGTTGATGAGCGGGCGGAACACCCTGCGTTGCGTGCCCCTCGCGAGCATCAACACCACCGTCTTCCCCTGCTCGAGCACCCGCTGCAGCTCGGCGACGTCTTCATCGGTGAAGGTGGCGGCGACCGGAGCTGCGATGACGATGGTGGCGACGTCGTCTGGCAGCCGGCCGGTGCCCACGCGCACGTCGGCGCCACGCTCCGAGAGCCAGGTGTGCAGCACCTTGAGGCCCCGCGGGCTCGCGTTGGTGACGATGGGCGTGACCGAAGCGGGCGCCTCCGTTCCTCCCGCGAGGCCGAGGGCCAGGGCCAGCAGCAGCAGGCCTGCGAAGACGGGCCACGCGCCGAAGCGGCTCATGCGCGGCGCTCCACGCCGAAGGCCCCGATCTTCGCGACGACGTCGCTGGCTCGCTCGAGGAAGGCGCTGGCGCTCGACGCGTCGATCGGCTGCAGCGAGTACCAGGCGCGGTCGAACCACGAGAGCTGGGCGCTGACGGCCTCGACGAGCTCGGGAGGCGCGCCACGCTCGGGCAGCTCCTTCGTCAGCTCACGGTTCGTCTTCACGCGATCGGGCCGCGCCAGCCGCTTGCGCTCGAGGGCCGCCAGAATCGCGAGCAGGCCCTCCCTCGCTCCCGCCCGCGCGTCGGTGCCGAGCAGCGCCTTCGCCCGCGCGAGGTGCACCGAGGGATCAGCCAGCTCGAGCGCGCTCGCCGAGGCCTGCGTCTTCCCCAGCGTCTTCGCGCTCACCCGGCGGCCCACGAAGCGCACCGACACGGCGATCACCACGAAGGCCGCGAGCAACAGCACCAGCACGCGCGTGAGGTTCGAGTACGTCTCGGCCTCCGAGGTCTCGAAGACGGTCTCGAGCCACCGCTGCAGCCGCTTGAGGAGATCGCTCGCCTGACTCGCCCGCGCGTTCCTGAACTCGGGTCGCTCGTAGATGGCGGCCAGCCCCTCCACCTCTGGAGTCACGACGAACTGCGCGTCGATCGCACACGCCGCGTCGCGCTGCTCGGACGGCAGTCGCTCCCCGGCGGGACACGCGGCCAACACGAGCGCCAGCACCACGCTCACGCAGCCACCGGCTTCGTCGCCAGCTCGAGATCGAGCCCTTCGCGACGCACGCGCATGTCGACGTAGAAGACGACCTGAAACACCACGTACAGCGGCGTGACGACCGCTCCCCCGACCACCTGCAGCAGCTGCGCAGGAACGACGAGCGCCTGCGGCGCCGTGCCCGCCGCCGCGCCCGACAGCTCGCCGAACATCGCCTTGATGATCAGCTCGGGAACGCCGGTGACGAGGCCCACCACGGTGAGAATGAACGCGATGATCGAGATCAGCAGCGTCAGCCGCCCCTTCACGAGCCCCGCGAAGCCCGGCCCCACGCGCCCGCTCGACAGCGCGTCGGTGCGGCGGAAGCAGCCCAGCGCCGAGACCTCTTCGATCGCCAGCACCTGCGAGGTGAGCACGAAGCGAATGAGGAACCAGAGCACCAGCACGAGCCCGCCCGCGAGCACGAGCACGGTGCCCAACAGCGCGACGCCTGCGCCGGCCTGCTGGCTGTTGCCCAACGCGAGGTAGATGCCCGCGCCCATCGTCGCCAACCCGGGCAGCATGAACAGCAGCCCCACCAGCAGGGTCCACCCCAGCGTGAGCAGCAGCACGCCCAGCGTCGGCCCCAGCTTGCGCACCGCCAGCCGCATCGCGTCGCCGATCGACGGAGGGGCCGCGTTCGTCAACCGTGGAAACACGAAGGCGCTGATGGCGACGCCCGCGACCTGGCTGACGAAGAAGTTCACCAGCACGACGATCATCACGCTGATCGCAATCGGCCAGACCTGCGGCAGCCACGTGCTGGGGTCGGCCTTCATCAGCTCGAGCGCCTGAGCGGGGTTTTTCGCCGCAGGCAGGGTTCGATCGATCAGCAATTCGATGCTCTTGAGCGAGATGTACTGCACGAGCTGAAAGCCCAGCAGCAGCTGGAACAACGCCTTCCAATTGGAGCGCCACAGCGAGGTGGAGCGATCGACGATCTCTCCGATGGAGAGCGGCCTGAGTGCCATGGGTCGGGCGGCAGCCTACTTGAGCCGCCATGCCTGTCGACGGGCAGTGAAGCTATGCTAGGGGCCTCGCCGGGGCGGCAGGCCGGGAGCACTTCACACAGCCCGCCCCTTGCTACGAGCGGAAGGTTCCATGCGTTTGCGTCTCCTCTGGGTTGCGGTCGCGGTGGGTGTTTCGTTCCTCGTCACGTCTGCGTCGTGCGGCATGCCCAATCGGTGCAGCGCCTCGACGTGCACGACGGGCTGCTGCGACATCAGCGGCCGATGCGTCACCGGCAACACGAGCTCGCAGTGTGGAACGCGCGGCGCGACGTGCGCCTCGTGCACGCTGGGCCAGACCTGTGATCTCGGCCTCTGCAAGGGCGGCCTCGGCACCGGCGCGGGAACGTCTGGGACTGGGGGCGGAACCAGCGGCGTGGGCGGTGGCTTCGCGACGGGCGGCGGGTTCTCGACTGGTGGCGGCATGGCGGGCGGCTTCACGACGGGCGGTGGCTCGACGGGCTGCAACACCTCGAACTGCCCTGGCTGTTGCGACTTCGCTGGGCAGTGCCAGTCGGGCAACACGACGGCGGCCTGTGGCAGCGCGTTGACGACGAGCGGCGTCTGCGTTCAGTGCGCGGGCTCGCAGACGTGCACGGCCAACCGGTGCGTGACCGGCGGTACGGGAGGGGGCAGCCCGACGGGGGGCGGCGCTCCGACGGGCGGTGGCGGTCCTCCGAACTGCCCCAACGGGTGCGTCTTCAACGGCTCCACCTGCTTGCAGGCCGGCACCACCCAGCAGAACAACAGCCTCTGCGGCTTCGCAGGCGCGGTCTGCTTCGCGTGCACCTCGCCCAACAACACCTGCTCGAGCGGCTTCTGCATTCCCGGCGGTACGGGTGGCGGCTCACCTCCAGTCGGTGGCGGCTTCGCGACGGGCGGTGGCTTCGCGACGGGAGGCGGCGCTCCGACTGGCGGCGGTGCGTCGGGGTCGTGCCCGACACTCAGCCTCGCCACCACCACCTTGCCAGGCGGCTCCTTCACCAGGCTCGAATTCGGGTACAACACGTTCAACGGCGGCGTGTTCAACGTCGCGAACTTCGGCAGCAGCTCGCAGGTCATCGGCTTCGAGCTCGTTCGCGCCACGGCCACCTCCATCACGCTGCCGTATCAGGGCACGATTGCGGCGGTCGACTACGGCTCCTGTGAGGCGTGCGTGCAGTTCGGCGAGACGTGCACTGTCTCCCCGCCCATGTTCACCTGCACGCGTCGCTATCTGGCGCAGTCCGGGTCGATGTCCGTCACCGCCGCGACCGCCAGCGCGCTCTCGGGCAGCTTCACCGGCTCGGTGACCAACGTCACGCTGCGCGAGTGGGACTTCGCGAACGACGCCGAGGTCTCAGGTGGCCGTTGCTACACGGTGCCGTCGATGACTTTCAGCGGCACCTGGCCCTGAAGCAGCACGCGCGCGGCGGCCTTCGGGTCGCTGGCGTGAAGCACCGCTGAGATGACCGCGACGCCGGCTGCCTTCACGGAGCCGGCGTTCGTCGTGTCGAGGCCTCCCAGCGCAAAGGCAGGGCAGGGGAGCGCGCGCGCGATCCGCTGGAAGCCCGCCACGCCCAATGGGGTGCGCGTGTCGTCGGGTTTCGAGCCGGGCCGGAAGACGGGACTGACGAGGGCGAGATCGGCGCCATCGGTCGAGTCCGCTTCATCGTGCACCACGCACGAGATGAGTCCGCCAAACCTTCCGCGAACGTCTCTCGGCTTCAGCGAGCGCGTGGTGCAGTGCAGATTGGCGTTCATCGCGAGCGCGAGGTCGAGCCGGCCGTTGATGAAGAGAGGCGCGTTGGCGGCCCGGCAGAGGCGCTCGAGGGCGACGGCTTCCTCGAAGAGCTCACGATCGGTCGCGCCCGGGTGCCGGTGCTGAATGGCGATACCGGGGCCGGCCTGCAGCGCGGCTTCGACGCGGGGGATCAGATCGTTCAGCGCCCAGTCGGTGATGACGATGAGCGAGAAGGGCAGCTGCGTCACTGGTGAACGAGGCCGTGCATCGGGCTCGAGGCCGAGGCGTAGGCCTTCATCGGAATTCGGCCAGCGAGGAACGCGTCGCGACCGGCTTCGACGGCGAGCTTCATCGCGCGCGCCATGCGTACGGGCTCTCTCGCGCCAGCGATGGCGGTGTTCATGAGAATGCCGTCGCAGCCGAGCTCCATCGCGATGGCCGCGTCGCTCGCGGTGCCGACGCCAGCGTCGACGATGACGGGCACCTTCACCGCTTCGAGGATGAGTCGAAGGTTGTGCGGGTTGCGCACGCCGAGGCCCGAGCCGATGGGCGCCGCGAGCGGCATCACCACGGCGCAGCCCGCGTCTTCGAGCTTCTTCGCGATGATCACGTCATCCGACGTGTACGGCAGCACGATGAAGCCGTCTTTCACGAGGCGGCGAGCGGCCTTCACGGTCTCTTCGACGTCGGGGAACAGCGTCTTCTCGTCGCCGAGCACCTCGAGCTTCACCCAGGTCGACAGGCCGAGCTCACCCGCGAGGTGGCAGGTGCGAATCGCGTCGTCGGCGTTGTAGCAACCGGCGGTGTTGGGCAGCAGCTTGAAGCGGTTGGTGTCGATGAAGGAGAGCAGTGACTGCTCCTTCGGCGCTTTGAGATCGAGCCGGCGCACGGCGACCGTGACCATCTCGGCGCCCGAGGCTTCGTGGCAGGCCTTCATGACCTCGTGGCTCGGGTACTTGCCGGTGCCGATGATCAGGCGCGAGTTGAAGGTGTGGCCTGCGATGGTGAAGGGCTTGTCGTGGTGCATGGGTTCTCCGGGTCAACCGCCGCCGACGAAGGTGACGATCTCGAGACGATCGTTCGGCTCGAGGACCGTCTCGGTGTGACGGGCTTTGGGAACGACCTGTTCGTTGAGCTCGACGGCCACGCGGCGCAGGTCGATGCCGAGCGTGGTGAGCAGGGCGGTGATGGTCACACCGTCGACGATCTCGCGGGGCTCTCCGTTGATCACGACCTGCATGAGGGCGTTCTGCACCCGGCGGGGAAGGGGAGCAACCGGTTTGCTGTAGTGTGCGGCGCCCATGCGTCTCTGGTTGCTGACTCTTCTGCTCATCGGCTGTTCGGCGCCGTCGCAGGTCGACGCGGGAGATCCGTTCCTCGCGCGCGGCCCGTACGCCTCGGGCAGCCGGCACCTGTCGATCACCACCGACGCGGGAAGAAACTTGCCGGTCGAGGTCTGGTACCCGGCGACCGGAGCCACCGGCAGCTTCCCCGTCGAAGAATTCGAAGAGGGCGCGAGACGAACGCAGCTGGCGAGCTGGATCGCGCAGGCTCCCGAGGCGTGCACGCCGAGAACTGCGCACTCGACCAGAGACGCGCCGGCTGCTGACGGAACGTTCCCGCTGCTGGTGTTCTCGCACTGCACCGAGTGTTTCCGCTTCAGCCTGCACACCGTCGCCGAGCACCTCGCCTCCCACGGCTTCGTCGTCGCCGCTCCCGATCACGTCGGCAACACGCGCTTCGATGGAGGCGCGCCGCTCACCAACGCGTTCCTCGAAGTGCGCGCCTCTGACATCTCGGGCGTGATCGATGCGATGAGCACTGACGGGCAGGTCGACCCGACGCGTATCGCCGCCTTCGGCCACAGCTTCGGAGCCGTCACCACCGCGAAGGTCGTCGAACGTGACGCGCGCGTGCGTGGTGGCTTCCTCATCGCGGCCCCGGCCGACTCCCCGATCCTCAACGCCGGCGCGCTGCCACGCATCACCAAGCCGCTCAGCTTCCTGCTCGCCATGGAGGACAACTCCATCTCCTTCCTCGGCAACGAGTTCATTCGCGACAACTTCACGAAGGGGCTGCGCCCGACGTGGCTCATCGAAGTCGAGAACGCGGGGCACTGGAGCCCCTCCGACATCGCAGGCCTTGGAGGCTCGTACCTGCCCGGCTGCGGCGACGGCGTGCGCGATCTCGACGGCGGCGTCTTCACCTACATCGACAACGATCTCGGCCGGCAGATCACGAAGCGCTCGGTCACTGCGTGGGCCACGTTCCTGCTCAAAGACGACGCGGCCGCGGCCACTGCGCTGTCCACCGAAACGCCAGCCGGCGTCGTGCACGTTCGTTCGAGGCGGCCGTGATCGATCTCGACGAACTCCACCGCCGCGTTCCCATCGCCGACGGCCACGCCGACTCGTTGATGTGGAACCGCGATCTCACGAAGGCCTCCGAGGAAGGCCACGTCGACTTTCCGCGCCTGCGAGAGGCGGGCGTGAAGATTCAGGCCTTCACCATCGTGACCCGCGGGCTGCCCGTCATCGGTGGCTTCCCGCTCCTCATGCTCAAGGAGCGCTGGCCGGCCGAAGCGCGCGGCAGGGAGTGGACGCGGTGCTCCTTTCAGGTCGATCGCCTCGAGCACTTCTGCGCCACCTCGAACGGGCTCGCCGCGATCGCCGGCACGAAGGCGGGCCTCGAGTCGAACCTGAACGAAGGGCGCCTCTCGGCGGTCATCGGCATCGAAGGCGCGCACGCCCTCGAAGGGCAGGTCGATCGGGTGAAGACGCTCTTCGATCGCGGCGTGCGCTTCATGTCGCTCACGCACCTGTCGAACAACGAGCTCGGAGGCACCTCGACGCCGATGATGGGCAACCGCCCGCTCACGCCGCTGGGCCGCGAGACGCTCGACGCGATGGCGGCGGCGGGCATGGTGGTCGACGTGGCGCACGCGTCTCCGGCGATGCTGCCCGAGCTGCTCTCGCACCGAACGATTCGGCCGTTCTGCAGTCACGCCGGCGTGCAGGGCGCGACGAAGTTGTGGCGCAACCTCGATGACGTCACGCTGAAGGCCATCGCCAACAAAGGCGGAGTCGTCGGCATCATCTTCGCGCCGCAGTACATCGGCGGCCGGCAGTTCACCGACGTCGCGCGGCACATCGAGCACGCGGTGCAGGTGATGGGAGAAGACGGCGTGGCGCTGGGCAGCGACTTCGACGGCATGGTGCCGCTGCCGCAGGGCATGCGTGACGTTCGTGATCTGAAGAAGCTCACGCAGACGCTGCTCGATCGGGGCATGACGGTGCGCGTCGTCGAGAAGGTGCTGGGGCACAACTTCCGCCGCTTCTGGTCAGAGGTTCTTGCTTGACGCGTTGAGC
>JBEOKA010000375.1:0-9744 GCA_040275325.1 Myxococcaceae bacterium
GAGAACATCGCGTACCCGCTCAACGAGCACCTGAAGCTCTCGCATGACGAGCTCACGGCGCGCATCGCGAAGAACCTCAAGATGGTGAACCTGCCCGGCATCGAGCACATGCGCCCGTCTGATCTCTCGGGCGGCATGCGCAAACGTGTCGGCCTCGCGCGCGCCATCGCCATCGAGCCCGAGATCATCCTCTACGACGAGCCCTCGACCGGCCTCGACCCGATCTCGACCCGCGTCATCGACGAGCTGATCCTCTCGATGAACGAGAAGCTCGGCTGCACGCAGATCGTCGTCACCCACGACATGGACAGCGCGTTTCGCATCTCTGATCGCATGGCCATGCTCGCCCACCGCAAGATCGTCGCGCAGGGCACCGTGGAAGAGTTCAAGGCCTCGACCAACCCCGACGTGCGCGCGTTCCTCGACGCGAGAGCGAGCTGAAAAGAATGAGCACGCCCCAACCCTTGAACCCCGCCGAGCGTGAGCGCCGCATCATCGTTCGCGCCGGCCTCTTCATCGCCTTTGGCATCGCGCTGGCGCTGCTGGTCGTCTTCGTCATCGGCAAGGAGCGGAACCTCTTCGACGAAGAGAACACGTACACCGGCGCGTTCGAGAACGTCGACGGCCTGCAGTTCGACTCGCCCGTGCGCCTCGGCGGCGTCACCGTCGGCCGGGTCACCAGCATCAAGTTCGGGTCCGATCTCGGCGACAAGCGCATCATCGTCACCATGGAGGTGGTGAAGAAGTACGAGGAGCGCATTCGCAAAGACTCGGTGGCCCGCATCACCAACCGCGGCGTGCTCGGCGACAAGGCCGTCGACATCTCCATCGGCAGCCCCGATCAACCGATGATGACCGACAAGGCCGAGCTGGTGACGGGCTCGTCGGGCGACATCAGCTCGATCCTCAAGGCGACCGGCGAGATCATCGACAACACCGTCAACATCACGCGCGATCTGAAGACCGGCGTCGCCTCGTACACGAACCCGCAGATGGTCGGAGACGTCGCCGAGGTCTTGAAGAGCGCCAAGAACATCATGCACGAGGTCGAGACGGGCAAAGGCCTGGTGCACATGCTCGTCTACGACAAAGGCGTGACGAACGACGTGAAGGCGGTGCTGGCGCAGGTCTCGGCCAGCGCGGTGAAGCTCGACTCGGCCGTCAACCGCGTCGACGGGTTGCTCGCCGACGTCAAGCAGGGCGACGGCACCCTGCACGCGCTCATCTACGACAAGCAGGTCGCGACCTCGATCTCGGACCTCGGCAAGGCCGCTGAAGAGGTCGCCACGCTGATCAACGACGCGAAGACCCGCAAAGACGGTGTCGTGTACCAGCTCGTGTACGGCGACTCGCGAGTGCTGCTGACCGACCTCGGCCAGGCGGCGGCCGACATCAAGTCCATGACGACGAAGATCAACAAGGGCGAGGGCTCACTGGGCGCGATCATCAACGACCCGACGGTGTACGAGGACCTCAAGGAGATCCTCGGCAACGTGAAGCGCAACCGCATTCTTCGGGAGCTGGTGCGGTACTCGATCTCCAACAGCGAGCAGGTCGACAAGGCCGGGAAGCCCGTCGAGAAGAAGTGACGAGCGCTTTTGGAGGCGTGGCCGCTCTCGTATAGAGGTCACCCGTAACGCCGTTCGGTGCAAAAGGTGCTTCGTGATCGTCTCGTTGCTCGCAACCGTGGTGCTGGCTGGTCTTCCCGGAGAGGCCGAGGGCGAGGCCGGGTATGCCGACTTCTTCGCGCGCGCCGAGGCCATGGCGGCGAAGAACGAAGACGCCGCAGCGATCGCCCTCTACCGCGAGGCCGAGCTCTACAAGGGCACCGCTGACTCGGCGAAGCGCCTCGGCAAGGCGTTCGAGAAGGTCGGCGACCCTGCCTTCGCCACGCTGTACTACCGCATCGCCCTGGCCCGCGCGCCCGAGTCCTCCGACTCGCCCGCCGTCGCCCAGCAGGTCGGCACGCTGCTCGGCAAGGCGGGCTCTGAAGGGAAGGGGCTGGTCGAGATCTTCGCGGCCCGGGCCTCGCGCATCAGCGTGAACGGCAGACAGTTTCCCACCGGCCCGGTGGCGATGTTTGCGGTGCCCGGTGAGTACGAGGTCGAGGCCGTGTTTCCCTCGGGCAAGAAGACGACGCGGCTGCGCGTGAAGTCGGGGCAAGTCGCGACCATCAACTTCGAGCCCGTGCAGCCCCCGTTGCTGGCGGCCGACCAGGCGCTCCCCGAGGCCGCCATCGCGAAGGGCCAGACCTCAGACGAGGGACCTCCGGCGAACGTGCTGCGCATCGTGTCGATCATCGCGATGGGTGTCGGCGTCGCGGCGGCGGGCGGTGGCGCGGTGCTGGGCGTGATGTCGGGCAACGACGCGGCGCAGGCCCGTAACACCCAGCTGACCCGCGCCGAGCGACAGGCCTTCGCGAACGCGGCCAACGCCAAGGCGCTTCCTGCGAACACGCTGATGATCGCCGGTGGGGCAGTGGCCGTGGCGGGTGGCGTGATGTTCTTCTTCTCGCTGCCCGAGCCCGGCAAGAAGTAGCTGTCGGTGCGGGTGGGAGTGCGTCGGCGAACCCAGCACGTCTAGCGTCTGCGCTTCCCCATCGGAGGCCCCGTGCGCATCGTCCTCGCTCTGCTGTTGTGCCTGTCGTCATCAGTGTTCGCGGCAGCCCCGAAGCGCATCAGCCTCGAGGTGACGAACGCCGACATTCACTCGGTGCTGCGGCTGTTCTCGCAGGTCGGCCACTTCAACCTGGTCGTGAGCGAGGAGGTGACGGGCAAGGTGACGCTGAGCCTTCGCAACGTTCCGTGGGACGAGGCGTTCAAGGTGGTGGTCGCCTCGAAGGGGCTGGGCGCAGAGCAGACGGGCAGCATCGTGCGGGTCGCGCCGCTGAGCCGGTTGACCGAAGAGGCGCAGGCCCGCCAGCGCATGAAGGAGCTCGAGTTCGCCGCGAAGCCTGTGACGGTGCGGCTGATTCCCGTGAACTACGCGTCGGCCGAAGAGATGGCGGCGCAGGTGCGGCCGATGTTGTCACCACGGGGAACCGTCTCGGTCGACACGCGCACCAACACGCTCATCGTGCGCGACGTGGAGTGACGAATCAGCTCTCGGTGGTGGCTGGAGGCTGCGTCTGGTGTCGCGCGGCGGGCGTCGCCTCGAGGCCCTTCGACGCCATGTAGATGATGTTCCGCGTGCTCTTCTTCCCGCGGTACATGGCGCGATCGGCGAAGTCGAGCAGGGCATCCTTCTCCTGCGCGTGCTCGGGGTAACTGGCGATGCCGATGCAGGTGGTGATGTTGAGCCCGAAGCCCTCGCGCGCGAGGAAGCGGTGGCTCTCGACGGCGCGGCGAATGCGCTCGGCCACCTTGAGCGCGCCACCCGAGTCGGTGCCCCGCAGCAGCAGCACGTACTCGTCGCCACCCCACCGGCAGACGACGTCGTTGTCGCGCACGCAGGCCTTCAGCACGCGTGACACCTCGACCAGCAGCTTCGAGCCCACGACGTGGCCGTGGGTGTCGTTGACGCTCTTGAAGTAGTCGAGATCGAGGAAGAGCAGCGAGAAGGGCTTCTCGGCCTTCGTCGCGTTCTTGAACTCCTTGTCCAGCACCAGCTCGAGGTAGCGGCTGTTGAAGAGGTGCGTGAGATCGTCGAGGTAGACGAGATCTTCGACCTCGGCGAAGCGGCCCAGGTTCTTGAGCGCGAGGGCGAGGTGACGGCCGAGGTACGCACCGGCCTCGACGCCCGCGTCGGGAATGTCGCCCGCGAACAGCAGCAGCACCGCGCCGAGCTGGGTCTCACCGTCGACGATGGGCAGAAGGAAGGCCGTCTCGTAGGGGCCGGGCACGTCGATGAGCTCGAGCTCCTGCCCTGCGCGGGTGAGATCCTTCAGCGCTTCGCCGACCTGTGGCGTGACGACGCCTTCGAGCGCTTCTCGGTCGTCTCCTGGCACGCCAGCCCAGCCGGTGAGCTTGAGGTGATCTTCTTCGCGAACGTACAGGGCGGTCGCGTCGGCGCCGCACAAGGTGAGGAAGCCGCTCGTCGCGGTCTCGACGAGGCGGTCGCGATCGAGCGTGGTGGCGATGCGCTGCCCAGCCTCGAGGAGCGTCACGTAGCGGCGCAGCGCCTCGTGCTCTTTCAGTAGCGAGTTCTGCGTCAGCGCGCGGTTCACGGCCTGCGCGAGGATCTCGGGGGTGATCGGCTTGACGAGGTAGTCAGACGCGCCGCTCTTGATGGCGCGCACCGCGGGTTCGACCTTGTCGAGCGCGGTGATGACGAGCACCTCGACGCCGGGGTGCTGCGACTTCACCCACTGCAGCAGCTCGAGGCCGTCTGACTGAGGGAAGATGAGATCGGTGACGACGAGATCGAA
Organism: Myxococcaceae bacterium; assembly: GCA_040275325.1. Taxonomy (GTDB): domain Bacteria; phylum Myxococcota; class Myxococcia; order Myxococcales; family Myxococcaceae; genus Xiheimicrobium. The sequence goes on from JBEOKA010000375.1 coordinate 4,367, forward strand.
GCGGTGGCTCGCGAAGGCTGCCCGCGCGTCGGTGGTCGAGGACACGGGCGTGACCTGATGGCCCGCGCCAGTCAGGAAGTCTGTGTAGAGGGCTCGCGCGACCTTTTCGTCGTCGACCAACAGAATCTGCGCCATGGTGGCGCGGCGTCGTACCAGATGCCGGGCGCATTTCCCCGAAGAGGATTCTGATTCGGCCGTGAACGTCTCCGAGCGTCGACTGTGCGTGTTCTTCGAGGCGGGCCGCAGTCGCTACGCGATCGAGGCGACCAGCGTGGTCGAGGTTGCGCGCGCCACGCAGGACGAAGAGACGCTGCGCGGTCACCTCGCGATTCGTGATCTCTCGACGCTGCTCGGTGGTGACGCTGAAGAGCGACCGGGCACCATCGTGCTGCTCGACACCAGCCCCACCGTCGCGGCGCGCACGAAGCGGGTCGATGGCGTGTTCGACGCAGGGCCGCACCTGATGCTGCCGCTGCCGAACCGGCTCGTGCATCTGGTGGCGCCCGTGGTGAAGCAGGGCCTCGTGTCAGAGGCGGGGTTGTCGTTCGAGCTCGACGCCGCCGAGATTCCGCGCGGGCTTCCCAGGCAGGCGAGGCAGCTCGAGCTGGCGACCACCACGGCGAAGGGGCCATGCTTGTCGTTCGAGTCGGGAGCGTTGAAGTTGGCGCTCCCGCTCGCCGACGTCTCGCAGGTGGCGTCGAAGGGGCCGATGTTCAACGCCGCTCCGGGCGTGGGCTCGTTCGTCGGCGTGTTGATGCATCAGCAGCGGCTCGTGCCTGCGTTCTCGCTCACGGGTACCGAAGCCGAGGCGCTGCTGGTGGTGATCGAGCTGCAGTCGGGGCCGGTCGCGTTGTCGGCGTCGCGCGCGCATGGCGTGAAGAGCCCCGAGGCGCTCGGAGACGCACAGGTGATCGACGCGGTCGCGACGTTCGGCTGAAGACTTCTACTGGTCGCCGAGGGTCTCACTGAGAGGCAGAAGACCCGCGCGGCTCGCGGATCGGCTGCCGCTCGTGCGACGCGAGCGAGGCTCCTCACCACGTCCTGTGACGATGAGAGGCAAGAAACCCGCGCGGCTCGCGGATCGGCTGCCACTGGTGGGACTCGAGCGAGCGAGGCTCTCCGCCACGTCCTGTCTCGATGAGAGGCAAGAACACGCGCGTCGAGGATGGGTGCTGCTCGCTGCGAGGGGCCGTCGATCCACGCTCCCCTGTCTCGCATCGGCGCCCGCTCGCAAGCGGACGACGCTCGCCGCAGTCTCGAGGAGGGCAGCACTCCCCGAGCCCCGCGCACGCAAGCTCGCCGAGAGGCAGAAGACCCGCGGCCGTCGCGGAATTCCTGCCACTCGATTCAGCGCAACGTCCACCGATGCGGGCCGGTGATGCCCTGCTCCTTGAAGTACCGGCGCACCGCCTCGATGTGCAGTGAGAACGCGAAGTGCTCCTCGAGGCCGTCGGGCCCGAAGATGAGGCCGCGCTCGCTCGTCTCGTTCGTCGGTGAGAACGGCGGCAGGGCCGACTCGTCGATCGCCGCCGCCACCGAGAACAGCAGCACGCGGTTCGGCTTCGGCTGCGTCGAGGTGAACCAGAACGCGGTGAGGGTGGAGGGCTCGATGACGACGTCTGACTCTTCACGGATCTCGCGCGCGCCGCCCTGTTGCCAGGTCTCATGATCCTCGAGGAAGCCGCCGACGAGCGCGAGCTTGCCGAGCTGCGGCTGAATCGCGCGCCGCACCACGAGCAGCCCGACGCCGTCTTTCGTCTTCACCGGCGTCAGCACCACGCTCACGGGAATCGGGTTCGACCAGACGGTCGTCTGACAGCTCTTGCAGGTGCGTGGGTACGAGAGCGGAGGGACGTACGCAGTACCGCAATACGAACAGAAGGTGTCTTTCGCGGGGGCCATGCGCGAAGTGGAGCACGCCGCAGTCGCCGATTCAGGCGCAAAGTTGGAGACTCGCGCTTCATGGCACTCGAACTCTTCGACTGGTACGGCGGTGGCTCCTACGACACCGAGCCGTGGCCGCCCGAGATCGACGTCTCACTGCAGCGAACCGAGAGCACCCAACGCTGGGCCGAGCGCACCACCGCCGACGCCGTTCGCGCCCTCGGGTTGACGCCGCAGAAGCGGGGCACGCTGGTGATGGGGCGCTTCGATCCTCCGCACCTTGGGCACGCGTTCCTGATTCGCGCCGCGCGTGCTGCGACCGAGACGAAGGTCGTCGTCGCCGTGTTCTCGCGGGCAGGAGACTTCGTCGAAGGCGCGACGCGGGTGAGCGCGCTGAAAACGCTCGTCGCCCATCGCGGCACCGATGTCGTCGAGGTGAAGGTCGACGAGACGTTCCCGACTGGAGATCCCGACCCTGCCCGCTGGGCTGCCTGGTTCGAAGCGAGCGGGCTGAAGGCGAAGGTCGGAGCGCTCGTGTCGTCAGACGCCAACGCCGAGGCCTTCGCGAAAGCGGCAGGGCTCGAGTTCATTCTGGTTGACCCGACGCGGCAGGCGTTCCCCATCAGCTCGACGGCGATTCGCGCTGACCCGTGGGCCAGGTGGGACGCGCTGGTGCCCGAGCTGCACCCGCGGTTTGCCCGGCTCGTGGGCATCATCGGCCCGGAAGGAGGCGGCAAGTCGACGGTCGCGAAAGCCCTCGGCGCGCACTTCAACACGGCGGTCGGCGCCGAGTACCTCGAGCGGCTGGCAGGAGGCCTCTCGCGCGCGATGCTCCCGAGCGATGTCTCGGGCGACGCGTTCTCAGGGCACCGTCAGACGAACGGCAACGTGCGTTTCTCGGCGCGCCGCTTCGGCATCGTCGACAGCGACCTCGTCAACCTGAAGCTCTGGTTCGAACGGCTCTACCCGAACGAGAAGCCGTTCGAGCTGAAGGCCGATCAGTGGTGCCACCACTACCTGCTCTTCGACGATCACCCGTGGACCGGTGCGGCCGACAAGGATCAACCCGAGGCGCGGCGGCGCATGGTGCATGACGCGATTCAGCTGCTCGAGGCGAACGGCAAGTCCTGGGTGCTGATCGATGGCCCGCGAGAGGGGCGCTTGAAGAAGTCGATCGACGCGCTCGAGGCGTGGGTGAAGACGAAGCCCTGGCAGCGCCCGTGAACGAGCTGCGAGTTCCGCTGACTCCATTCGACTTGCGCCGGTCGTTCACGATGCAGGCGCTCGGAGCGTTCGACCCGACGGCCGTGTTCGCGTCTGACACGGTGTTCATCAAGAACTTCGTCTCGCGCGGGTCGGTAGTCACGCTGCGGTGTGAAGCGCGTGACGGCGAGCTGGTGGTCACGGGAGATGCTCGAACGCTGACGGCGTGGAGTCAGTGGCTTCCACCCGATGACGGCGTGGCGGCGTTCGCTCCCTCGAACGAGAAGCTGGCGCAGCTCCATCGTCGTCTCGGAGGGCTCAGACTTCTGCGAGTGCCGTGGGTGTTCGACGTCGCCTGCGGAGCCGTGCTGCAGCAGCGCATCGCGTTCGTCGACGCCGTGAAGCAGTTCGGTCGCATCGCAAAGGCGTTCGGCGCTCGGGTGGGGGAGGGTGCTGCGTTTCCCGATGGGTCGACGCTCGCGAAGGTGCCGCTGTACGAGCTTCAACGTCTGGGCGTCGACGCGCAGCGGGCGAGAACGCTGCACGCGCTCGCGAAGTCTGAGGCGCAGCGGCCGTTTCTTTCGGCAGAGACTTCGTTCGACGAGATCGTGCGCAGGCTCGAGCTGCTGCCGGGCATCGGCCCGTGGACCATGGGCATGATTCGCGGCTACGGGCTCGGCGATTGTGACGCGACCATCGTCGGCGATCTGGGCCTGCCGCACCTCGTCTGCTGGGCGCTCGCCGGAGAGCCGCGAGGCACCGATGAGCGCATGCTCGAGTTGCTCGAGCCGTTTCGTGGGCATCGGTTTCGAGTGACGAGGTTGCTCCATGCGGCGGGCATCTCGGTTCCGCGTGGGTGAACGCCGTCAGCTGAACCGAAGCGGCACGCTCGTGAACCCGCGCGTCACCGCCGAGACCAGGCGCGTCGGCTCGCCAGCGAGGGCAGGTCGGGGCACATCATTCAACGCCTCCATGACCGCAGCGACCTGAGCCCGTGCGTGGCGCGCACCAGCGCAGGCATGTGGGCCCGCGCCGAACGCGAGGTGCGGGTTGGGCGTACGATCGAGCCGAATGACGTGCGGCGCCTCGAAGACACGCGGGTCTCGATTCACGACGGGGAAGATCGCGACCAGCCGTGTCCCTTCACGCACCGAAACGCCAGCCAACTGCGTGTCCGCAGTGGCGACCCGTGAGAATCGAATGAGCGGAGACGTCCACCGCAGCCACTCCTCGACGGCACGGGAACTCCCATCGAACGGCAGCTTCGATTCCAGCGCGGCATGAACGGCTCCGGCGATGGCCTGCGCGGTCGACTCATGACCGGTCTGCACCACGAGCCGCAGCAGGAACATCGCGTCCTCCTCCGTGAGCCCTCGACGAAGGGCCTCACGGCCGAGCTCCCAGAACCGGCCTGCACGACCTTCCTTCAGCCCGGCTCGAAGAAGCTCCCGCAGCTCGGCATCGGCAGCCTCCTGTGCCTCTCGCTTCAGCCCCGAACGCGCGAGGCCCTCGGTCAGCCTCGCCAGCGTGCTGACCTCATCGACCGACAGCTCGAGCTGCTCGCCGAATGAGCCGCGCGCCATCGGCTCTCCGAGATCGGTCAGCGCATCAGCGTCTCGCTTCGCCCGAGCGCGCTCCACCGCGTCTCGCGCCCGCAGCTGGAGTCGTGAACTCGAGACGCCCGGCTCGTCGAGGAATGCCTGGACCATGCGACGCAGCTCGAGCGAGCGGGGCGCATCGTCGAGGTTCAACGATCGTCCCGTCGTGCCGCCTTCCGTCAGCCCGGTGCCCCGCGTCGATGTGAACCGCTGGGGGTCGGACAACACGGTCAGCGCCTCGGCGTGCCCCAGCACCGCCAGCACGTTCGGCCCGGCCACCCAGCGCAGCGGGCCCTCTCGCTGGGCATGGAGCGCCGCCTCGAACGCCTGCCCATTCGCCCAGCCGTTGGGATCGAAGAAGTTCACCTTCGCGGCAGCGTACTTTTCTTGGCTGTGTTCGAGCGGGCCCCTACACTCCAGAGGCCAATTTTTCCGGGGCCGTAGCTCCGGTTCGACGAAAGACATTCAGATGCCCAAGAGCGTTCTGGTCGCCGACGACTCGATCACCATCCGCAAAGTCATCGGCATGGTCTTCGCGCACGAGGACTTCACCGTCACGATGGTCGACAACGGCGTCGACGCCATCAACAAGGCGCGCGAGCTGCGGCCCGATCTCGTCATCGCCGACTGCGTGATGCCCGGGAAGACGGGCTACGAGGTCGCGCAGGCGATTCGCTCCGATCCCTCGAGCGC
>JBEOKA010000376.1:0-11405 GCA_040275325.1 Myxococcaceae bacterium
AGCGCGAGCGGCTCCGCTCCGAGCAACGCAGCACCTGGCCCAGCGGCCGACTCCCACGCGAGCGGGAGGACGGACTCCACACCTCGCAGTCCAGCCGGCGACTCCAGCGCTCGTGGCACGAGCAGCTCCGCTCCGACCAACGCAGCGCCTTGACCGGCGGCCGACTCGCACATTCGCGGTACGAGCGACTCCACTGTCGAGGCCACCGCGCCGCTCACTGGAGCTTCAGCGTGAAGCCATCGGACTTGGCCTGAAACGCGGCGTTCAGCCCACCGAACACGTAGAGCACGCCAGTCGTCTCGTCGACGCCCGAGGCGGCGAAGCCTCGCGCCGTTGGCTTGCCGGGCAGCATGCGCTGCTCGAACGCGAGCGTCGCGGGGTCCACCACCCAGAGGTCGTCGTACGAGTCCGCGTCGTTCGTACCGCCGAACACCACCCACTTCTGCCGAAGGCCGTCGTAGCCCGTCGCGCCGTACCGCCGCGGTGACGGTCGCGTGCCCAGGTTCATCGCCTGCGTCCACGTGGTGCCGTCGAACGTCGCCACGTCATCGAGGTACGAGCTCATGATCTGCACCGCGCCGCCGAACAGCAGCACGCGGTTGTTGCCGTCCACCACGCTCATGCCGTCACGCCGCGCCGCCGCGGAGCTCGCTGGCGTCAGCAGGGTGAAGGTGCGCGCCGTCGGGTCGTAGCTCCACGTGCGCGCGTTCACGCCGCCCACGCCGTCACCGCCGAAGACGATGGCGCGATTGACGCTGCCGCCAAGCCAGTGCGCCGAACAGCCGATGCCTCCGGTGGGCACGGTGCCCGTCACCTGCGTCCACTCCAGCGTCGCGAGGTCGAGCGTGTACGCCGAGTCGACCGGCGCGTTGACGTTGCGCCCGCCGACGATCAACACCTGCCGCTGCGCGGGCAGGTACGTCGTGCAGTGACAGTAGCGGTACGGCATCATCGGCCCCGTCGTCGTCAGCTTCGTCCACGTCGAGGTCGCGATGGAGAAGCTCCACGTCTCGTTCTGCACGCTGCCCATCGGTGAGCGGTTGCCGCCATGCAGAATGAAGCGCCGGTCGACGGGGTCGAACGCCAACACCGTGCCCCACAAGCCCGTCGGGTACGGCGTGCCCGTCGTCGGCGCCCAGCCCGTCGGCACCACCACCACGCCCGCGTCGACGCCGGCGTCGGCCTCGGCGCCAGCATCGAGAGGCTGGCCAGCGTCGAGCACGACGCCAGCGTCAGTGACCACTCCCGCGTCGACGCCCGACATCGGCATCGGCGAACACGCAGTGAGGGTGGCGAAGAGAATGACGAAGAGTGACTGACAGTTTTCTCGCAGTGACATGATCGGCCGCACCGCTGTGCAAGGCACGAACCACGCTACTGGCAGGCACCGCTCGCCGAACACACCTGGCCTGTGCTGCACAGCGCGCAGGCGCCGCCGGCCGCGCCACAGAAGACGAAGATGCCACCGAAGCCGGTGCCGTTCGGCATGCAGAGGCCGAGCGACGAACAGCACTCGCCGTTCGCGCACGGCGTCGAGACATCGCACGCCCCCAGGCCGCCGTCGGGGAACGGGAAGCCACCGTCGAGGCCACCGCCGCCGGTGCACTGACCCGCGCTCGTGTCGCACGTGTCGGGACCGCACGAGACGCACGAGGCGCCGTTGGTGCCCTGCCCGCACTGGTTCACGGTCTGCGAGCCGCGAGGAATGCACTGGCCGCTCATCGGGTCGCAGCAGCCCGAGCAGTTCGCCGCCGAGCACGCAGGCGGAGGCGACGCGGTGCACCGCTGGTTCGAACAGAAGGGCGTGGTGCCCGAGCAGGCCGAGCAGAAGCTGCCGTTCGAACCGCACGCCGAGGCGCTCGTGCCCGACCCGCAGGTGCCCGTGCCGATGTCGATGCAGCCGGCGCAGGGGCGGCAGGTGCCGGTCTGGCAGGTCTGCGTCGAGGGGCAGGCAGTGCACGCAACGCCGTTCGCGCCACACTGCGCAGAGGTCGGCGCGCTCTGACATTGCCCATTCGAACGACAGCACCCGGGGCAGTTGCTCGAGTTGCAGCCGGCCGAGCCGCCTGCCGTCGTGCCGCCACCCACCGCGCTCCCGCCGCCAGCGCTGCCGCCACCCGTCGGGTTGCCGAGGCACCGGCCACCGACTGCGAGGGGCGTGCATTGTTGACCGTTGGGGCACGCGGTGCAGCTGGCACCGTTCGTGCCGCACGCGACGTCGACGCGCCCGGTGAAGCAGCTGCCGTTCGCGTCACAACACCCCGGGCAGGTCGTCGAGTTGCAGGCGGTGACCAGGCCGCCACCGGTGCCACCTGCTGCCGCTCCACCCGCCGCCGCGACGCCGCCGCCCGTGCCCGAGAAGCCGCCACCGTTCGCCGTGCCCGCGCCCGAGTTGTTGAGCGAGCACGCGCCCGACAGGCACGTCGAGCCGAGCCCGCACGTGGTGCACGAGCTGCCCTTCGTGCCGCACGCCGAGTTGTCGAAGCCCGAGCGACATTCTCCCGTCGTGTCGCAGCAGCCCGTGCACGTCACCGAGGAGCACGTACGAGATGGCCCACAGGCCGAGGCGGTGACGACGCCGAGCAGAAGGCCGAAGACCAACGCAGGAACGGTGCGGAGCATGCGTGTGCGCTTGCCACACTCCACGGCGCTCTGTCTCGTCACGCCCGTCATCCAGAGGAGACGGTGGGGAAACGAACGGCGCGCTCGCGAAAAAGGAAACGGGCGGCGGGAAACGAAGTCCCCACCGCCCGCTCGAGGTACTCGCTCAGCGCGAGGTTACTGGCACATGCCCGACGTCATGTTGCACGTCTGACCGAACGTGCACGTGGAGCAGGTGCCGCCGTTCGCGCCGCAGAACGTGCCGAGGATGCCGCCCAGAACGGGGCCGTTGGGCACGCAGAGGCCGAGCGACGAGCAGCACTGACCGTTGGCGCACGGCATGGACGAGTCGCAGAGGCCGGGCAGACCGCCACCGCCGTCGAGACCGGGGAAGCCGCCGCCGAGGCCGCCACCCGCGCCACCGCCCATGCTGCCGCCGATGCACACGCCGCCGTCGGTGTCGCACTGGCCCGACGCGCACTGGGTGCAGAGCGCCGCGGGAGTGCCCTGGCCACACTGCTGACCGTTCTGCGCCGCGGGCTCAATGCAGGCGCCCGAGCCCTGGTCGCAGCAGCCGGTCGCGCAGTTCGTCGGGTTGCAGCCCGACATGCTGCCCGTGCAGATCTGGTTGGTACAGGTGCCGTTCGAGACGCCGCAGTTCGCGCAGAAGTCGCCGCTCTTGCCGCACAGCATGTCGGCGGTGCCGGTCTCACAACGGCCAGTCGCGAGGTCGACACAGCCAGCGCACGCAGCGCACGCGCCCATCACGCAGGTCTGACGGCTCGGGCAGGCCATGCAGGCCGCGCCGCCGGTGCCGCACTTCGCCGTCGTCGGCGTCATCTGGCAGGTACCGTTGGCGGTGCAGCAGCCGTTGGGGCAGTTCTGCGCGTTGCACATGACCGCCGCGCCACCGCCGCTCGAGCCACCCGTGCCGCCGGCCGTCGCCGAGCCGCCCCCGGTCGAAGCCGCGCCGCCAGCCGAACCGCCGCCCGTGCCCGTGTTGCCGCTCAGGCACCGGCCACCCGTTCCACCATCGGAGCCCGCCGACTGACACGTCTGGCCGCTGCTACACGCCGTGCAGCTCGCGCCGTTGCTGCCACACGAAACGTCAGCCAGGCCCGTGAAGCACTGCGCGTTCTCATCGCAGCAACCGGGACAGTTGGAGGCGTTGCACGTCACCGGCTTGCGAACCGGCCCGCACGCGGGCGTGAAGGCAGCGACGAGACCAACGACACTTCCGAGGACCAGCGCTCGAACGACGGCAGCAGACATCTTCATGTTTCGGTTCTCCCTGATGAGGAGCGCTTGGCATCCTCCACTGCACGGCCCGCAGTGGGCCCATCGTCTACACAGCCTCCAATCTGCTCACAAGTCCGTGGACCGGGCCGACGCCAAGTTCCTGTCTCCGCTCAGTGACACCTCGCGTTGACACGTCTGTTGATCTCTTGTGCACACCTGAGCATCCTCCGCCGCCGCTTCTGGCCGGAGCGCACACCCACGTGCACAGCTGAGGTCTTTGTCATGATCAACACCCGTTCAACCCACACACTCTCTGCGCTCGTCTTGTCTGCGCTCACGCTCTGGGGGTGCGACTGCGGCGGTCCTCGAGTCACGACGAAGTTCGGCGTGCTCCAGGTGCTGTGGAAGGACCCGACGACGGGCGAGGTCATTCGTTCGCGCGACGCGACGTACGACTTCGGCACTGCGCTCGTCGGTGAGACGAAGCAGCTGGTGATGACGGTTCGCAACGACGGTGAAGGCAAGCTCACGCTGAACTCGCTCGAGCGCACCGATGGCGACACGACGTCGATCGCGCCCAACCTCACCAACGGTGCGCCCTTCTTCGTCGACTTCAAGCCCGACACCGAGGTCGGCCCGGGCACGCAGGTGGAGTTCCCGATGACGTTCAGCCCGACCGCGCTGCAGGGCGGGTTCCTCTCGAAGCTGAAGCTGGTGTCGTCGGGCACGCGCACCGAAGACTCCGAAGCGACCATCACGCTCAAGGCGCAGGGTGAGAAGGGCGCGTGCGAGCTGCCCGCGCTCATCGACTTCGGCAACGTGCCGGTCGGCGAGACGCTCACGTACTCGGTGGAGTTCAAGAACACGACGAACGTGGCCGCGCAGGGCGAAGCGGGCCCCATCACGGGCAACGACGCCGCGGCCTTCGGCTACAAGAATGCAGGCCTGCCGGGCTCGGTGACGGTGCAGCCGATGACGTCGTTCAAGGTCGAGATCACCTTCACGCCGACCGAGAAGCGCGAGTACCAGGCGCGCGTGACGCTGCGTGGCGCCGGTGGCTGCCCGCCCGTCGACGCGGTCATTCGCGCGGTCGGCAGTGATGACGTGCTGACGTGGACGCCGGCGCGCCTCAACTTCGGCCTCGTGTCGCCCGGCTTCGATTCGGTGAAGGAAGTGGTGTTCACCAACACCTCGAACGTTCCCATCACGCTGACGCAGATCACCACCTCGATGCCGACCGACTTCTTCCACCGCGTCGCGGCCGGCGGCGATGCGACGGTGTTCACGGTGCCCGGCGGCGGCATGCCGCAGAAGATGAAGGTCGCGTGCAGCCCGTCTGGCCTCGGCGCGCGGCCCAGCTCGACGCTCACCTTCCGCACGGGCCTCAACAAGACGCCGGTCGGCACCATCACGCTCGACTGCACGGGCGGCGGCCCGAAGATTCGTGTCACGCCGCGGCCCAACGTCTCGTTCGGGCGCGTGGGCTTCTTCGCGGGCAACACGACCTTCTCGGTGAACCGGCGCGTGAACGTGCAGAACGTGGGCGTGCCGCCGCGCATGCCTGACCCGAGCTTCAACCTCTTCCTCGGCTCGGTCGACATGACGACCGGCATGGTGGGCAACCTGCCGCTGTTCGAGCTGACGCCGAAGAACGCCATCACCGAGATGGATGAGTTCACCGTGAGCCTCTTCAGCAACTACGACCCGATGACGGGCATCGCGCCGGTCGCGGGGCAGAACTCGCTCGACCTCGTGGTGACGCTGCGCCCGAAGTCGGTCGGCCGCAAAGAGGCCGAGCTCGTCATTTACTCGAACGACTCTGCCGACCCCGAGGTCAAGCTGGTCGTCTCGGCCGACGTGGAGCAGCTGCCTCCGTGCAACTACCGCGTGACGCCGATGACGGCGAACTTCGGCCTGGTGACGCCGGGCACCACGAAGGACCTGCCCATCACCATCACCAACCTCGGCACCGCCGCGGGGGACAAGTGCTTCCTCTCGGGCATCGACCTCGCGGCTGGCAGCCACCCTGCGTACTCCATCGTCGGTGGCCCGGTGGCCGAGAAGGAGCTGCTGCCGCAGGAGTCGTGGCAGGTGGTGGTGCGCGTGACGCCGCCCGGCCCCGTGCCGACGACCATCACCACCCTCTCGGGTGAGCTGCAGTTCAACGTGACGTCGCCTACTGCGCCGCAGGCGAAGGTGCCGCTGCGCACGTCGGTTGGCCCGTCGTGCCTCGCCGTGACGCCCGACCCGCTCGACTTCGGCACGGTGAAGTACGTCGCGCCGCCGGGCATGCGCTGCTCGAGCGCGCCGCGCACCCTCACCGTCTACAACGTGTGCAGCTCGCCGGTGACGCTGCGCTCGTTCGCGCTGCAGGCCGCCGCAGGCCAGCAGCCCGGTGGGCCGAACTGCGCCGGCGGCATGGCGTGCCCCGAGTTCTTCCTCACCATGTCGCCGATGATTCCCACCAACGGCTACACGCTGAACGCGGGCCAGCTGGTCACCTTCCAGGCTCGCTACTCGCCCATCGACATCGGCGCCGACACCGGAGCGGTCAGCATCGAGGCGCTGCAGTCGGGCCAGACGGTGACGTACCTGGTGGGCCTGCAGGGCCGCGGCGACCCGAGCGGCCAGCAGACCGACACCTTCATGCAGGACACGCAGCCCAAGGCCGACATTCTGCTCGTCGTCGATGACTCGGGCTCGATGGGTGACAAGCAGCAGAGCTTGTCGACCAACTTCAGCTCGTTCATTCAGTACGCGGCCTCGGCCGGCGTCGACTACCAGCTTGGTGTCATCACCACGACGGCCGACGGCAACACCTGTCCGCCCGGCTTCCCCGTGTGCCCGCCGCCTCCATCGACCCTGGGCGAGGGCGTTCTGCGAACCATTCGACCGGGCCAGGCGAATCAGATCGGCCCGATTCTGCGCTCCAACACGCCGAACGTCGGCCAGGCGTTCCAGCAGCTCGTGAACGTCGGCACCGACGGCTCGGGCACCGAGCAGGCGCTCGAGACCGCGGTGATGGCGCTCACGCCGCCGAAGATCGTCACCGAGAACGCGGGCTTCTTGCGCACCGACGCCAACCTCGCCGTCGTCGTGGTGTCTGACGCAGGCGATCAGTCGAACCAACCGCTCGCGTACTACGAGAACCGCCTCATCAACGTGAAGGGGTTCAACCGGCTCTCCTTCTTCACCTTGAGCGCCATCGGCCCGTTCCTCTCGAGTGCTCCGGGCAACTGCACCTATGACGGCGGCGGTGACCCGGCGCGCTACCAGCAGCTCGTCACCCGCACGGGCGGTGTGCGTGAGGAGATCTGCACGAACAACTGGTCGACGGCGCTGCAGGGGCTCGGCCGCACGGCCTTCGGCTTCCGCACGATGTTCTTCCTCGGCAACTCGCCGGACCTCACGGGCGGCCAGATGCTGAACGTGCAGATCAACAACAACCCCGTCGCGGGTGGCGGCGCGTGCGCCAACGGCCAGCCGACGTCGGGCGCCTGGTGTTACGACGCCGCGGCGAACGCGGTGCGCTTCACGGCGATGACGACGCCCGCAGCTGGCCAGACGCTGACGGTGGCGTACCAGACCGCCTGCTTCTGACCGTCACGGCGGGGTGAAGCCAACGGCAGCATCGGGCGACCGGTGCTGCCGTTCGTCTTTTCAGGGAGCGAGCAGGAAGTGGGTACGCGTGCCCGAGGCGCTCGTCAGGTGGCCGAGCCCACCGAGGAAGAGCGTCACGTCGAAGGCCTGGCCGTCGTGGGTGAAGGAGCCGGAGACCCATGGGGCGTAGCTCCACTCGCGCAGCAGCGGGTCGTCGGGCGCGATGACGCGTGCCGCTCGCAGCCGGGCGATGAACTGATCAGCCGGCAGCGCGTCGGGAGGAAACAGCTCGAGGGCTTCGACGTGGAGCTGCGAGAGGGGCATGGGCGCAGGGTGGTGGTGAGCACAGGCGCTGGCGACGAGCACGGCGAAGCAGAGCGGGCGCACGTTCACACTCTTTCACACAGCCTTCACCCGGCCGAGCGCAGGCGCGTGCGAGAACGCCGTCATGACTTCGGCAAAGGCCATGCTCGGCGCCATCGCTGGGCGGTTCCTCTTTCGGGTGGCGAGGGTCGACGCGGTGCAGCCGTTGGGCAGGTTCCGGCGCCTCGAGCTCTCGGGAGCGTCGCTGCGCGAGGTGGCCTGGCGACCCGGCGACAAGGTGCAGGTGTTTCTTCCCGACATCGGCATGCGCACGTACACGCCGCTCTCGTGGGAGACGCGGGGCGCGACCACGTTCCTCGCGTACGTGCATGGCGAGACGCCCGGCGCGGCGTGGGCGAAGCAGGTGAAGGCAGGCGATGAGGTGTCGTTCTTCGGGCCGCGGCGCTCCATCGAGGTGTCTGACGTCGAGGCTCCGCTCGCCGTGTTCGGTGACGAGACGTCAGTGGCGCTCGCGCTGGCGCTGTCGGCGGCGCGGCCGACGCGGAAGGTGACGGCGGTGCTCGAGGTGAACGAGCGCGCCGAGGTGAGAGCGGCCCTCGACGCCTGCGGCTCCTTGCTCGACGTGCACCTGGTGGAGCGCGCGAGCTCGAATGGCCACCTGCCCGTCGTGACGGAGCACCTGCGCGCTGCGCTTGGCGCGGGCGCGTTCGGCGTCTTCACGGGCCGGGCAGCGAGCATTCAGGCGGTGAAGCAGTCGCTGCGTGGCCTCGAGTTCGCGTCGAAGACGAAGGCGTACTGGGCCGAGGGCAAACGCGGGCTCGACTGACGCATCGCAAACGGCGCCAAGCAAGCTCGGGGGCGGCGCGCTCCGAGCGGCGTCGCAGCTCCGCTCGAACCTCGATGAGCCCGTCGACCTGAAGCAACTGGCGAGACGTGCCGCGCTGTCTCCGCTGCACTTCCACCGCGTCTTCCGAGGGCTGGTGGGCGAGACGGCGAACGCGCTGCAGTACGAGCCGAACTGCACCAGCCTCACGTGGCAGCGAGTCCCGACTCCAGCAACGCGTCACGGAGCACCTGAGTGTCGGCCGCCTCAGTGAGTTCGACGCGCGCACAGCCGGCCTCGACCACGACCGAGAACACTCCGGTGAGGCCCGTCACGGCGATGCTCCACGAGGTGGGGTCGGGCGAAGGAGCCTGCCAGCGTGGAGTGACGACCATCCGCTCCTGCGCCCACGTGCCCTCGGCCGTCGCCTCTGGCGCTCCATCGACTGCGAGGCGCCTCGAGAGAAACACGAGCACCTGCTGCACCTGAGCCGGCAGTGGCGTCGTCAGCGCGAGCAGCTGCTTCAACGTCACCCGCGTGGCGACGCGTGCGGCGTGCGCCGCCACCAACGCGTCGAGGTACGCGCCGTTCGCCAGCATTCGTGCGCGAAGCACCGCGAGCTCGGGGTTCTCGAACGGGTCACGGGGCAGGAACACGCTGGGCTGACCGCGCAGCGTGAACTCGGTGAACGTCGGGCGACCATCGTCCTGCACGGCCTCGGTGAGCGTCTTCTTCCACAACGCGCGCAGGCCCGCTTCGAGCGTGTCGAAGGAGCCCTCGACGCTCGGAGGGCTCTCGCGGTCGAAGGTGTCTGACGACCACAGCTCCCACATCGGTCACGGCCTCGGGCGGCGCAGCACTCCGGCCTCGCTCGAGAAGCCCATCCACACGAAGGAGCTGCTGACGTCGAGGGTCGCGATGGGCAGCCGCGGCGGCCCGAACGCCTCGAACACGCCCGCGTCGGTGAGCCGGAACAGCTGCCCGTTGGAGCGCGAGTAGACCTGACCGTCGACCTCGCTGAGGAACCCCATCGAGAAGCCAGGCGGGAGCGGCTGCACGTTCCACACGCCGCCGTCCCACGTGGCGAACTGGCCGCTGCCGCCCACGTAGGCCAGCGACGTCGAGCGCACGAGCACGGTCTCGGGAATGAAGGGCCAGCCCGCGTCGGCGAGCGGACCCGTCGCCTGCCAGCCCGTCGACGTCAGCCTGAACACGCCGCCCTGCGTGACGGTGGGCTCGATGCCGGCAGCCCAGAGCTCGTCGGGCGGGCGAACGCTGATGTCTCGCACGGTGCGCAGACCCGGGCTGATGAAGGGAGGCAACGGCACCGAGATGACGCCGCCGTCGCGCCAGTGGCCGAGGCCGCCGCTCTCGGTCAGCACGTAGACACTGCCTGCAGCGCTGGGCGCGAGCTTCGTCACCACGCCAGAGACGGCGCCGTGAGAGAGGAACGCCGAGCCGGTGAAGAGCCCGACCTGACCGAAGAGATTGCCGACGACGCACTCGCGCGGCGCGTAGCAGTGGGTGGCGGTGATGGGCGGGCCGACCGCGAGCGCGAGGCTGCCGCCATCGACGACGTTGAGCTCGCGCGGCGTCATGGTGGCGAGGCTCGATGGAGGGAACCACCAGACGACGTCGTCTGACACGGCGTGCAGGGGGCCGGCGGTGGTGGGCTGGAACGCGCCGCTGCTGTTCATGCCGGGCAGGCGGTAGCCGTTGGCGACGAGCGAGAGCGACGTGGGGTTCTTGCGAACGAGGGTCGCGCCGAGCGCGAAGTACGGCGGGCCCGCGGCAGGGCCTCCGACCCACGTGACGTCGTTCTGCGTCGACGAGGGGTACACGAGCGTGCGGTCCCACCCGCCGTCGGGGAGCACTTCGAGCACGCCGTCACCGGCGACGAACACGCGCGAAGGGCCGGCGTCGGACGCGGCGGTGGTGAAGACCATGTTGGGGCTGCCGCTGAAGCCGCCGCTCGGAATACGGAAGAGCCCTGCGTCGACGCTGGCGTCAGCGATGCCTCCGTCGGAGAAGAGCGGCGTGGTGGCGAGCCCGTTCACGCGCTGCACGCCGTTGCCTGCGACGAGCCAGAGGTCTTCAGCGCCCTGCCCGTGCACGTTGCGCGCAGCGCCGAAGTTGTTGAGCACCACCGCGTCCCAGTTCGCGCCGTTCCACCGGAAGAGGCCCCAGCGGTTGGAGGAGGAGTTGCCGAGCGCGAAGAGGACGACGCCGTCGGGCGAGTGAAGGTCCTGCACACGGTAGCCGGCGGGCAGCGCAGGCAACGAGACGAACTGCGTGCCCGTCCACCGCAGGCTCGAGAACGGGCCGCCGATGAAGACTTCTCCAGAGCGAAGGCCAGCGACCGCGGTGAACGAAGCGCCGCCTGGCATCGCAGGCTGAACGGTGACGAACGCGGTGCCGTTCCACCGGAGGATCAACCCCGCCGACCCGACGAGCCAGATGTTCGATGGCGCGTCGCCCCACAGGTCGGTGACCTGAAGGTCCTGCAGGCCGCCGTCGGGTGCAGCGAGGGTTTGCCCGTCGAAGAGCATGACGCCGAGGGTGTTGGCGAAGAGCGCGCGGCCGTCGTCGGTGAACCAGCCGGCGGTGATGCGGCGGCCGTTCGGCGTCGGCTCGACCCAGCGCCACTGGTTGAACTCGAGGGAGATGTCGCTCCCAGTGAAGTCAGAGGGGAGCGTGCCGCCTCCGCTGCCTCCCGCGGTTGCAGTTCCACCAGCAGTCGCAGTTCCTCCGGCAGTCGCAGTCCCTCCGGCAGTCGCGGTTCCTCCGGCAGTCGCGGTTCCTCCGGCAGTCGCGGTTC
>JBEOKA010000377.1:0-11650 GCA_040275325.1 Myxococcaceae bacterium
TCTCCCGATGAGACCGTCGCCAGCACCTCGAACGGCGTGCCGGTGATGGGGCGACGGAGCGCCAACTGCTGGGTCAGGCTGCTCATCATCGGCAAGGAGACGGGCCCCACGCTCTCGACCGCGCCTTCGCGAACCGGGGTGATCGCGCCCGCCTTGACCGACTTCAGCAGCCCGTCGACGCCTGCCTTGTCACCGTCGACGGCGACGACCTTCCCGTCGGCCAGCAGGGCAACGCTGTCGAGGTGCAGCTCAGCCTTGAGGCCCGCGAGAACGGTCTTCGGATCGACCAACGGCGCACCCACCGCCGCGAGCCCGGCCGACTTCACCTCGTTCTTGTCCGAGATGACCATCGGGAGCGCATAGAAGAGGTGCGGAGCACCGAAGACCGTGACGATCGCGCCTGCGCCACCCGCTGCGTTGACCGCGGCGACATCGAACCCTTCGGGAGCAGCTGCGCCCTCGGCAGCGCCCTGTGCCACCAGCGCACCAGCTTCGTTCGACACCACCACGACGAGGCTGGCCTTGAGTGCGTCGGAGGCGCCGTCAGTCGCAGCGGCGCGCACTGCGTTGAAACGATCGGCGGTCGGGGCCTCGACTTTTGCGGCTTTGGGGCCTGGGTTGGTGAGCGCGTTCGACGCGCCGAGCTTGAGCACCGCGCCCTGAAGCTCCGAGCGGCTGCTCTCGAGCCGCAGCGCCATGCTCGCCGGCACTCCCGCCAACGAGAGCGACGCCTCTTGCGTGCTGCGATCGGCGCCGAGCGAGGGGGCGAGCTTCAAACTCCAACCGAACAGACCGAGCGCGACGAGGGCGAAGACCAGGAATTTGACGCGATTCATGCGGCTCGCATCTGACACCCAACCGGGGGTCGGGGCAATTCTTCGTGGAGGTCTCTTTCTGGCGAGTCGGCTAGCTTGCCGTCCCATGAATCCACGCACCTTCACCGTGGCGACGACGACGACTGATCCCCTCACCGCGGAGCGTCTCGTCGCGGTGCTCACCGAGGCGGGCATCGACGCCTTCACCCGCGCTGGCGGAGCCGCCTCGACGAGCGGCCTCGGCGCCACCGAGCGCGCGTTCTTCGACGTGTTGGTCGCGACGGAGTCGATGGAGAAGGCGGCTCCACTCGTCACCCAGGAGCTCGAGGCGATCGAGCGCGACGCGGCCGAGAACGAGAAAGCGGCCGAAGAAGAGGCGCTGTCAGGCGAGAACCCGACGGCGTAGCAGCAGCAGCGCCGCGAGCAGCACAGCCGAGTCCGTCGACGAGCACCCGCAGCCCTTCACCAGGCGGGCGGGCTCCACCGACGCATCGACGACTGCAACGACTCCGGCGTCCACTTCCGGAGTCTCGACCCCTGCGTCGACCTCGGCAGCCAGGAGCGGCACACCTGCGTCGAGCCACCCTGGCGTTCGCACGCGGTACAGCGCGACGCCCTCGACGGTCCAAGCGCCGAACTCGAGGTTGCGTTTGAGGTACTTCTCGACCGGCTCGTCGACGACCTTCTTGAAGCTCCGCGAGGCGTGCCGAAGGAATGGGCCGCTCGGCTTCTGAACGAGCACGCCGACGTGGGTGATTCGCGAGACGAGCCGCGGGCGATCGGCACGCACGACGACGACGATGAGCCCCGCGGGCGCGATGGAGAGCACCGCCGGCGCCTGCTCCGACGGCACGATGTCGATGAAGAACTCGCCCTTCGCCTGCGCAGCGGGTGACAGCCCGAGCGCCTTGCCGCCCTTCTCCTGCCACGTCGCCTCGGTGATGCGCTTCGAGACCCGCTTCGTCGCGGCCTTGCCGTAGAGCGCGGTGACCTCTTCGAGCAGCCCGCGCGCGAGGTTCACGGGAAGCCACTGCGCTTCCATCACGTGCAGGCGGCCGTCGAACGAGGGCTCGGCTTCGTACCGAATGTGGTTGAGCGTCTCGAGCACCCGCTGCTCGTCGGGAGCGAGCGCCAGCGCCATCGCCTCCTCGACCATCGTCACGCAGTCGGCGGCGTCGTAGCGCAGCAGCGGATCAGGATCGTGCCCCTCGCCTTCGCCCAGCGGAGAGAGCACGTACGGCGTGCCCAGAAAGCCCTCGGTCGCCGCGAGGAAGCGCGCTTCGACGGGCAACGCCTTGAGCGCCTGCACCTGCTCGGCGCGAGCCCCGCCATCGAGCGACTGCCATGGCGCGACGGCGACGATCGCCATCACCACGAAGGTCACTTCAGGCCTGCCTTCTTCAAGATGGAGGCGCGTTGATCATCGGTGAGGCGCAGCCGCTCGAGCTCGGTCTCGTAGACGAGCCGATCGTCGGTGGGCGCTTTGTAGCTCTCGATCACCATCCACTCGATCAGCTTCGCGTCTCCGCCCTGCGCCAGAAGCCTCGCGGTGCGCGCCCGAACGGCCACCTCGGGGTCCTGGAGCATCGGCGTGAGCACGGGCGTGGCCACCTTCGCCGTCGCCCCCTCGAACAACATCACGCCCTGCTGGCGCTCGTACTTGTCCTTCGACGTCAGCAGCTTCTTCGCGGCCTCGAGGCCCTTCTTCGAGCCGAGCACGCACAGCGCCTGCGTCGCCGCGAGCCGGGTCGATTCAGAAGAGGAGTCGAGCAGGCTCTCGAGGCCCTTCGCCTGCTTTGGATCACCCAGCTTGCCCACGCCGATCAGCATGAGCGCGCGGGTCTCGGGGTCGTCCTCCACCTTCGCCGCGGCGAGCAGGTCGCCCGCTGCCTTCGTGCCGTTGATCGCGATGAGCGCCTTCGAGGCCTCGCGTCGAACGCCGAGCACCTTGTCGGTCAGCATCGGCGTCAGCACCTTCACGCTCGACGCCTGCTTGAGCCGACCGAGAATGCGCAAGCCGTTCATGCACAGCGTGAGGTCGTCGGTCGAGCGCGCGGCGTTGGTGGCCGGCGTCAGCAGCTCGGGGTGCGGCGTCGCGATCTGCGAGAGCACCTCGAAGTAGGCGTTGCGCGTCTTCGTGTCGATCGGCTGGCGCAGCGCGAAGGCGAGCACGTCGGTCGCGGCGGCCTCGGTGCCGAGAAACGAGATGCGGTTGGCGGCCTGGGTCGGCGAGATGGAGCCTGCCTCGAGGCCCGCCAGCACCTCGCGGGTCTCTCCCAGCTTGTCTTTGGCGAGCGCGACGGGAGCCAACAACACCACGGCCAGCAGGAAGGCGCGACGGATCATCGGCAAAGAGGCTACCATCGCAGACGGTGCGACACCTGTTCGTCGTCCTCCTTCTTTCGGCCTGGCCTGCGCTGAGCCAGTCGCGAGACGTCAGCGCGCGCTGCCGCCGACCCTGCGAGAAGTACCTCGCCGACCCGAAGGCGCGCGGCTCGTGCCTCAAGTGCGGGCTCGACTCAGAGCAGATGAGCTGGCTCTTCAAGCTGCCCGCCGTTCCCGCAGGGGCGTTCACCGATGACGACTGGTTGGTGCGGTGGAGCGCCTTTCGCGCCGAGGCGAAGCTGAACCCGAAGACGACGGCCGAGCAGGCGCTCGCGAGCCGCGTCATCGAGAGCCAGGGCGACGAACGAAAGCGCTGGTGCCTCACCGCGCTGCTGGCCGCGGGAGCCCAGCCACGAACGCTGGAGACGTTGCTGTCCGTTCGCCCCGAGGCGGTGGCAGCGTGCAAGAGCCTCGAGGGAGCGGTGTACCTCGCGGGGGCCGACGAGCTGCTCGCGCCTGACATCAACCACGCGCACGAGGCGCTGCGGCTCGTGTCGGCCGGTCGCGGAACGGGTCCCGCGCGGGTGGTGCTCGACCTGATGATGGTGAAGCCCATCGAGGCCGACGAGACGCTCGCGAACCTGCTCGTGCTGCACGCTGAGCGCGGTGGGCCACCAGTCGGGCTCGCGCTGCTCAGGGACGCGACGGAACGTGACACGCCCCAGGTGAATCGCCTGCTCGCGGTGTACTCGAAGCTGCGCGATCGCAACCGCCCCCTGCTCTCGTCGACCGAGAAGGACGCCCGCCGCCAGGCCGTCGTCGCGCTCGCGCCCATCGCACCGCTGAGCGCCTCGGAGCTGCTCATCGCGCTCAACGATCAACAGGCCTCGATTCGCATGAACGCCGCGCGAGCCATCGCCCGAGGAGAAGGCCGGAGCGTGACCGAAGCCGCAGAGGCGAGGCTCTCGGGAGCGACGCTCGCTCCCGCCGCCGAGAAGCGCCGGTGGCTGACCCTGCTCGCCGATGTCGACGACCCGGCCTGCGCGACCCTCACCCGACGTACCTGGAGAGATGCGACCCAACCCGACGCGGTGCGCGCTGAGGCGCTCGTGTCGCTGGCCGGCTGCGCGAGGAAGGCGGCCGTTCCCGACCTCACCGAGGCGTCGACCACTCCCAACGTCACGCTCCAGGCAGGGGTGATGCGCGCCGTGATGATGCTGCCGCGCGAGCCGGCCATCGTGCCGCTGGTCGAGGCTGCGCTCGCGTCTTCTGCCGACGAGGTGCTGGCAGGTGCGGCGCAGGCCATCGGCGCGCATCGACTGACGGCGCTGGCGCCGCGGCTTGCTCCGCTGCTCGATGCTCAATCGGGGACCGTTCGGGCCGAGGCGCTCAAGGCCGTCGCCACCCTCGACGCCAGAAAGGCGCAACCGACCGTCATCACGCGGCTGGGCCAGGACGTCGACCCCGAGGTTCGCCTCGCTGCTGCAGCCCTGTTGGCCGATGTTGGAGGGCCGCTGGCAGTGTCGGCGCTCGCCAGGGCCTCGAAGACCGACGCGGATGGGCGCGTGAAAATGGCAGCCACCGAGAGCTTGCGTAGACTGGGCGTCACGCCGTGAAGGAGTCAGCCCCCGAATGAAGCTCAAGCACGCCGCTGTCATCGAACCGAACCAGGCCCGGTGGAAGGCCCTCGCCGCGAGCCTCAAGAAGGCGGGCCTCACCGTCACAGCCGCGACCGAGGCCGAGGCGCTGAGCAAGGAACAGCTCGTCGTGCTGGGCGCTTCGGCGAAGTCTCCGTCACGGCTGGCGCGCCTCGTTCGTGAGAAGGCGCCGAACGCCCTGGTGCTCGCGGCACAGTCGAAGGGCTTCAAGGCCGCCTTCGCCGACGCAGTGCTACCGCTCCCCGTCTCGGTGAATGACTTGAAGGTGCGACTGGCCGAGTGGGCGAACCGACCGTCGGGTGAAGCGCAGACCGCGAGCCCGCCTGCGCGCCAGGGAGAGGGCATTCTCGACCCGACCACGAACTTCTACACGTTCGGGCACTTCAAAGAGGTGCTCTTCGTCGAGGTGAAGCGCGCACGCCGCTACGGCTTTCCGCTCGCGCTGGCGTTGCTCGCGTTCGACCCACTCTCGGGGGCCCACCGCGCGAAGGTGCAGTCGCAGCTGATGGGTGGGCTCGCGCTCGCGATTCGGCGTTCACTGCGAGACACCGACTACCCGGTTCAGTACTCGAGCGATCGCGTACTGTTGTTGATGCCGCACACCGATCTCGCGGGCTCGCTCATCGTGGCGCGTCGAATCTGTGAGCGGGTCTCGCGCGCGAGCCTGCAGGCCGATGAAGAAGTGCTGCACCCGACCATCTCGGTCGGCGTCGCGGCTGGAGAGCCCGGCCGTGAGTACGGCTTCTCGGATCTCGTTCGGCAAGCCCACGACGGGCTCACGCAGGCGATGGCGCGTGGTGGAAACCGCGTCGAGTTCTACGACTCGGCGACGGATCCGACGCAGGACGCGCCCGTGCCGCCCGCGATTCCGCCCGTCGCGCCCTGAGGCTGATCAGCGGCCGCGGGTCTCGCGTTGATGCAGCACTGATCACGGACCGCTGATGTCGGAAGCGTCGACGCGGTTTCGCCCGCCACGCTTCGCGCGGTACAGGTACTTGTCGGCCGCGCCGATCAGATCTTCCGGCTGCGCAAAGTCGGAGTCGAACAGCGTCGCGACACCCAGCGAGATCGTCACCTTGATCGGCGTGCCGTTGAACACGAACTCGGCGCCATCGATCGCGCGACGGCAGCGCTCGGCGCACCGAATCGCGTTGTCGGCCGCCGACTCACGGAGCATCAGCGCGAACTCTTCACCGCCGTAGCGCGCGAAGAGATCCTCCTGCCGAACCGTCTCGCTCACCTTCGCCGCGACCTTCTGCAGCACGTGATCGCCCGCCGGGTGCCCGAAGGTGTCGTTGATCTTCTTGAAGTGGTCGATGTCGAACATGACCAACGACAGCGGCACGCGGTGACGCAGGCAGTACGCGAACTCCTTGCGGAGCGTGTCGAGGAAATACTTCTTGTTGAAGATGCGCGTGAGGCCGTCGCGGGTGGCCGACTCGTAGATGGAGCGCTGGTACTGCTCCTCGAGCTGGTCCTGAATGCTGAACTTCACGACGGTGTTCGCGCCGATCTGAATCTTGTCGCCGTCCTGCAGGGTCGCGACGTTCACCTTGATGCCGTTGAGGTACGTGCCGTTCGTCGAGCCGAGATCGACGAGCTGGAAGTGACCGTTGGCTGCCTGCGCGATCTTGCAGTGACGCCGCGAGATGCCGTCGTCGTCGACCTGCAGCGCGAGCTCGGGCGAACGACCCATCACGAGCTCGCCCTTCTCGAGCTTGATCATTCGTCCGACGGAGGCCGGAGAACGCGCACTGATGACGATCAGGTACGCAGCGTTCTTCTTCTGGGCCTCCCCCAGGAGATCCTTGATGCTGTGGACTGCCGTTTTGTCCTCAGCCATTGCTCACTCGATCACTGCTGATTCATTGAGGCTAACACTCAGCTGCGCTCCCCCGCTACGGATCGTTCGATGTACTGACGCAGCGCACGTGGGGGAACGTGGGCGAGCCCGTGCATCAACTTGACGACCGCCGCTGACATCGTGAGGTCGCCACCACTGAGGGCTCCGTACGCGCGGGCCTTCGAGCCGGATTCGTAGAGGGAGAGGTCGACCCCATTGCGGTGGGCCTGGCTCACCACGACGACCGGAATGCCCAGCTGCTGGGCCTCTTTGAAGACGGGCTCGAGCGACCGGCCGAGCTCCTTCGCGACGGGGAAGTTGCCAGCGCCGTACGCCTCGACCACCAGCCCCTTCAACCGGGGCAGCATGCCCAGCACCAGCGTCGGGTCGAGTCCGGGAAAGACGCGGAGCAGAAAGACCTCGGGCACCAGGTTTGGCCAGAGCGTTCGTTTGCCCTTCGGCGTGAGTCCCTTCTCGAAGCGGGCCTCGACTCCGAGCGTTCCCAACACCGGACAGTTGGGACTGTCGAAGGCGTCGTACTCGGCGATGGAGACCTTTCGCACGCGGTTGCCGCGGTACAGGTGCGAATCGAAGCAGACGGTGACTTCTCTCGGACCGTGGAGCGCGGAGGTGACGGCGTCGATCAAGTTGAGCCGCGCGTCGCTGCGCACTTCGCCAAGTGGCCGTTGGGCTCCCGTCAGCACCACCGGTTTGTCGAGGTTCTTCAGCATGAAAGACAACGCCGAAGCGGTGTCAGAGAGCGTATCGGTGCCGTGGGTAACGACCGCGCCGTCGAAGTCGTCGAGGCGCGAGTGGAGCAGCGTCGCCAGTCGCGTCCACAGCTCGGGCTGCATCTCGCAGCTGTCGAGGTTCGAGAAGAGCTCGAATTCGAGGTGGGCCAGCTTCGTCAGCTCGGGTACACGCTGACGCACGGTGCGAAAGAACGCGCCGGGCTTGAGCGCGTGCGGTCGTCGGCCGCTCATGCCGAGGGTGCCGCCGGTGTGCACCAACAGGAGTCGTCTCATGGGAAATGGTGAGAAAGGGCGTTCCTTTACAAGCCCACATCGCGTGGGTACAACGATTCGCATCGTGGCGCGTCGGTTCTTCACAGCTGGAGCGCTTGTCGCGCTCGTCTCCTCCACCGCGTTGGCTCAGGGCAGCGACCCCGCGCGGCTGCTCTCTGATCTTCCCGGCTTCGACTTCTCGCGGCTCTCGGCGAGCGCCAAGAAAGAGCTCGTCAGCGTGCTGACCGACGAGTTCGACGCCTGCGGCCGGCCGCTCACGTTGATGGGCTCGCTGAAGAAGGGCGACGCCTGCAAACACACCAAGCGGCTCGTCGGCTACGCGGCGTTTCAGGCCAGCGAGAGCGCGCCCGCGACCGAGATTCTCAACGCGCTGGCGAAGTACAACCAGACGTTCACGGCGAAGCGCACGAAGTTCACCATCGACGAGCGCCAGTGCGTCGGCCCCAAAGACGCGAAGGTGACGCTGGTCGAGTTCAGCGACTTCGAGTGCCCGTACTGCAACGCCGCGCGCCCGATGCTCGATGAAGCGCTCAAGGCCCGCCCGCAGGCGCGCCTCTGCTACGCGCCCTACCCGCTCCCCATGCACCCCAACGCGACCATCGCGGGGCAGGCGGCGTTGTTCGCGCGCGATCAGGGCAAGTTCCTCGCGATGTACAACCTGCTCTTCGACAACCAGACGTCGCTCAGCGAGGGCCTCATTCGGCAGCTCGTGAAGAAGGTGGGCCTCGACGAGAAGGCGTTCGACAAAGCCGTCGCCGACAAGAAGTACATCGACGAGCTGAACGCGTCGAAGGAGCAGGGCAAAGCCGGTGGAGTCGACTCCACGCCCACGGTGTTCGTGAACGGCCGCAAGCTGACGCTCACCTTCTCGGTCGAGACGCTGCTGCTGGGCATCGACGACGAGCTCGACTGGGTCGCCGGTAACTCGAGCTGGAACGGAAACTGACGTGGCCGATCAGCGGTTCGTGGTGGACGCGAAGGGTGGCCTGGCCTCGGCCGATGGCACCTCTCCGCTCGCGGGCCGCTCGGGCTACTTCAAGCTTCAGCAGACCTCGCCCGATTGGATCGTGCTCGTGCGGTCGCCGGCCCAGGGCGGCATCGTCGAGAAGAAGCCGCGCGTGGTGCTCGCAGGAGATTGCGGCACCTTCCCCCTGCAGGATCTGATCGCCTTCCTCGGCCAGGCCCGATGGACGGGCGTGCTCCGGCTGTCTGCTCCCGGCAACGAGCGCCTGCTGACGCTCAAAGACGGTGAGGTGCGCTCCGCGGCCTCCGACTCGCCCTCCGATCGCATCGGCGAAGTGATGGTGCGCCTGGGGTTCGTGACGCGCCAACAGCTCGAGCAGGTGCTCTCCGATGCGCCGCCGTCGCGGGTGGGCAAGGCGATGGTCGAGCGTCACTTCCTCAAGGCGCACGATCTGTACAAGTGCCTGCAGGAGCAGATCACCGAGATCTTCCACGGCATGATGCTCGCCAAAGACGGCACCTTCATGCTGATCGATCAGGAGCTCGACGAGAAGGCGCTGGTGCACAACTTGTCCCTGTCGATGCAGGGCCTGTTGATGGACAGCATTCGGAAGATCGACGAGCTCGCGCAGTTCAGAAAGCGCATTCCCCACGGGAAGCTCTTCGTCGTTCGCAAGAAGCCGTCTGACGGCAAGCTCGAGCCCGAAGAAGACGCGATGCTCTCGGCGGTCGACGGCGTGAAGACCGTCATCGAGCTCGGCCAGCAGCAGAAGGTCTCGGAGTTCGACGCGACGCGAATCATCTACCGCCTGCTCGAGGGCCACTACGTGCAGGTGTCGCAGACGTCTGCGGCGGCCGTCGTGGCTGCGCCAGTTGCCTCAGCACCGAGGCCCGCTCCGCCTCCGCCCGCAGCCGCTCCGCCAGAGCCCCTGCCGCCTGCGCCCGACCCGATGGCGCAGGTGCCGTGGCCGCCGCCAGCCATCGACGAGCGCAAGGTGCTGCACGTCTTCAACTTCATCTTCCGCGAGGTGCGTGACGAGGTCGCGCACCGCGGGCAGCTCGACATGTTCCTCGCGTCGGCGAACGCCGCGCTGCGTGGCTCGGGCGTGTCGACGTCACGGGTGCTCACGGGCCTCTCGTTCCTTCCCGACGGCAGCCTCGACGAGGCGCAGGTGCTGGCGCAGTACACGCAGCTCAAGAGCGAAGGCCAGATGGGCAGCGAGCCCATCATGTCGCTGAAGCAAGCGCTCTCTGACGTGATGTTCTTCCTGCTGTTCCAGGCAGGAGAGCTGCTCGAGTCGCGCGCTGACGAAGAGCTCGCGCGTCGCGTGAAAGAGCTGCTCAGCACCATCGACATGAAGTGATGCCGTGACGCTCCCCTTTCTCACGAAGGACGTGCCCGGTAGCGGGGGAACCTTCAAGGCGTCTCCCGAGGACTTTCAGGTCGAGGAGATTCCGGCCTACGAGCCCAACGGCCTGCCCGACGGTGAGCACGCGTTTCTGTGGGTCGAGAAGCGCGGCCGCTCGACGGTCGAGGTCGCACGCCTCATCGCGCGACACGTGGGCCTCACCGAGCGAGATCTGAGCTGGGCCGGCATGAAGGACAAACAGGCGGTCACCTTTCAGTGGCTGTCGATGCCGTGGAAGGCCGTCGCGAAGCTCGAGGGCTTCACGGTGCCGGGCGTCACGGTGCACAAGGCCGTACGCCACCGCAACAAGCTCAAGAGCGGGCACCTGCGCGGCAACCGGTTCTCGCTCGTGGTGCGCGACGTGAGAGACGTCGGCGCGGCGAAGGCGTCGTTCGAGCAGCTGATCGCTCGCGGCGTGCCCAACGCGTTCGGAGCGCAGCGCTTCGGCGTGCGGGGTGACAACGCGGCGCGCGGTCGCGACATTCTGCTCGCTGGTGGGCGTCATCGTGATCGCTTCGAGCGAAAGCTGTTCCTCTCGGCGTACCAGTCGTCGCTGTTCAACCGCGTGCTCGCGTTGCGCATGGAGCGCGGGCTGTTCGCGAAGGTGCTCTCGGGCGACGTGCTGAAGAAGCAGGAGACGGGCGGCGAGTTCGTCTGCGACGCGCCCGAGGTCGATCAGGCGCGCGCCGACGTGTTCGAGATCTCTCCGACCGGGCCGATGTTCGGGCCTGAGATGCGGGCGACGCTGCGTGATGCGGCCGCGCTCGAGGCCGAGGTGCTGGGGGCCGACGCCGTCACGCTCGACACGTTCAAGGCCGGCGGAGACGAGACGCGAGGCACGCGACGCCTGTTGCGCGTTCGGCTCGGCGACCCGTCGTTCGAAGCGGCGGGCGACGTGATGACGCTGCGCTTCGGTCTGCCCGCAGGCAGCTACGCGACGGTCGTGTTGAACGAGCTGATCAAGCCCGGCACCGACGGCCTCGTCGACGAAGCCGCAGGCGACTGACGGTCTTCACGCTGTCAACCCGAGTGACACGCGCGGCTGGAGCGCGTTCGAGCAGCGCGCCCGAGAACTCCTCAAGCCCGCGAAGGTGCGGTCACGCCGATCTGCCAAAGCCGCCGATTCACCCGATCAACCCGGGCGACACGAGTGACCGCGAGCGGGCTCTCGTCATCGCTCGAGAAACAACTGTCCTCTCCCGGTGGACAGGCGCAGGTCTCGACGGCGAAAGAGACGACGCTGCCGCGCGGCGTGCGAGGCGAAGTCGTCGGCCCCGAAGGCCAGCCGCTCGCGACGGTTCGCCTGAAAGACGGCCGCACCGCGTACGTCGACCCGAACACGAACCAGTACTACCTGGCTGAGCAGCCAACGTTCGGTCCGAAGTACGGCGGCTCGGTGAAGGTGAAGGGCCCGCTCCCGCTCCCTGCAGACGCGGAGTTCAGCAACTCGCACTTCTCGAAGGCCGACGTGAACGCGATCGGGACCATCGCCAACTCCCATCCGCCTCGCGTGCGGCCCGCGATCGATCCCTTCGTCGACGTCTTCGGAAAGTGAGGCAGAGACGAAGACGCCCGGCGCTCCGATGAGGAGGCCGGGCGTCGTCGTCAAAGG
>JBEOKA010000378.1:0-6605 GCA_040275325.1 Myxococcaceae bacterium
GTGCCACCGCCGAGATCGTCGAGGAACCCGCCGCCACCGGCCCCACCACCTCCAGCACCCGTCGTCGGCGCGGGGTTCAGGGTGATGTCGAACAGCTCCAGCCGCCCCGAGAGCGCCGAGATGTTGGTGACGCGCGCCGCGAGCGAGCCCTCTCTCGTCGCCACCAGCGAGAACAGGCCCGGCATCAGACCGGTCGCTTCGAAGCGGCCGTCGAGTCCCGTGAGCAGCTCGCGGCGCTCGCTCATGCTCGTCAGCACCACGGTGGTGGCCGGAGCGGGTCCACCATCGTCGAGGCGAATGCGGGCGGTGATGGCGACGGGCTCTTGCGGCGACGTCTCTCGCGTGAGTGTGAGGGTGGCCATCGTGAGCGCCTGCCCGCTCGACAGCGTCACCGCGTCGAAGCTGCGGGTGCGGTACCCCTGCCGGAAGAAGGCGATGCTCAAAGTGCCTTCGGGCAGCTCCGAGAAGGTGAAGCTGCCATCGTCAGACGTGGTGGCGGTGAAGGGCCCCTCGGGCACGAACGCCAGCGTGCCGGCGTGGCCGCGGGCGGACGGCACGTCTTCGAGCAGCACCTGCCCACGAACCGTGGCGTTCTCGGAGAGCACCACGTCTCCGAGCGCGACCTGCTTGCCCGGCCCTACGCGCGCCGCGTCGAGCGCGAGCAGCTTCTGGCGATCGGCGTGGCCGTCCTGGTTGATGTCGGCGCGGAAGAGCAGCTGCTTCGCTTCGCGCACGACGCCCGAGAGCCTGAAGAAGCCGCTCGAGTCGCTGGTGGTGCTCAGCCCCGTGCCCAACAGCTCGACGCGCGCGTTCGGCACGGGAATCGTCCTCGCCTGCCCGGGCACCGTCATGACCGCGCGCCCCGAGATCGCGCCTGGCTGCGGCGGCCCAGGCGGGTCAGGCAGGCGAAGGTCGATGCAGGCAGTGCTGGACAGCACCACGACCAACGCGGTCACACGAACAGCAGCACGAGACACGAAAGCCCCCACGAGCAGCGTCTTTCCGGCGAAGACGACAGACGATCACCTCACCATGAAACGGGGCGAAACAGGAATCGGGTCGCGCAGGTCTGGGCTAGACGCTGAGGCATGCGTTCATTCGCCTCGCTCGTTCTTCTCGCCTTCACGCTGGTCGGCACTGGCTGCCCCAAACGCGTCGAGCCTGCCGACGAGCACATGCCTCACCGGTTCGAGCACGCCGAAGACTGGGCGGCGCGCTTCGAAGACCCGTCACGCGACGCGTGGCAGCAGCCAGACGAGGTCATCAAGGCGTTGGGGCTGCCTCCATCGGCGCTGGTCGCGGACATCGGCTCGGCGACGGGCTACTTCTCGGTGCGGTTCGCGCGCGCGCTGCCGCAGGGCACCGTGTACGGCGTCGACGTCGAGTCCTCGATGGTCGACTACCTTCGGAAGCGCGCGGCCGCCGAGAAGCTCGGAAACCTGAAGGTGGTGCTGGCCGCCTTCGACGACGCGAAGATTCCCGAGCCCGTCGACTGCATCATCATCGTCGACACGTACCACCACATCGAGGAGCGCCAGGCGTACTTCACCAAGCTCGCGGCCTCGCTCAAGCCCGGCGGGCGCCTGGTGATCATCGACTTCAAGAAGGGGAGCAAGAAGGGGCCGCCCGATACGGAGAAAATCGACGGTGCGCAGGTGACCTCGGAGCTGGTTTCAGCCGGCTACGTGTTGTCGTCTTCGTGGACGTTCTTGCCCGAGCAGTTCTTTCTGTCGTTCACGCGCAAGTAGAGCGTTGCCTGCAGCAGGGCTGGCTGTCCGTTCCCGGGAGCGTTCACTCCCGCGACGTGCTCAGGCCCCGCGGTTCGAGAAGCGTGTCGAGCGACTCGCCTGAGTCCAGGTTGCGGGTGTGGCGTAAGTCCGCGCGATCACCCACTGCGCAGCGTGCCGGGTGTCACTGTGCAGCGTGCCGGGTGTCACTGTGCAGCGTGCCGGGTGTCACTGTGCAGCGCGCCGGGTGTCACTGTGCAGCGTGCCGGGTGTCACTGTGCAGCGTGCCGGGCGTCACTG
Organism: Myxococcaceae bacterium; assembly: GCA_040275325.1. GTDB lineage: Bacteria > Myxococcota > Myxococcia > Myxococcales > Myxococcaceae > Xiheimicrobium. Next base: position 2,028 of record JBEOKA010000378.1, read on the forward strand.
TGCAGCGTGCCGGGTGTCACTGTGCAGCGTGCCGGGACGCACTGCGCAGCGTGTCGGGACTCACTGCGCAGCGTGTCGGGTCTCACTGCGCAGCGTGTCGGGTCTCACTGCGCAGCGTGTCGACGCTCACTGCGCAGCGTGTCGACGGTCACTGCGCAGCGTCTCGACGCTCACTGCGCAGCGTGTGCTCGCGGACTCCTGTGTCGCGTTCAAGAACGGCGGCGACGACCGAGCAGCAACAGCGCGAACACAACCGGCGAGAGCCCTTCGACGCCGAAGCAGCCGCAGCCCATGCCGGTGGCGCCGATGCGCTCAGTACCGCTGCCGCCGCTGACGCCGATGCTGTTGCTGCCGCTTCCGCCAGCACGGGCCCCGTTGCCGCCGGTGCCAGACGTTCCACCGCCCGAGCCCGACACGCCACCCGCGGTGCCTGAGGTTCCGCCGGCCGTCGCTGCCGAACCGCCACCCGTGCCTGCCGAACCGCCGCCTGTGCCTGACGTTCCACCGCCCGTGCCTGACGTTCCACCGCCCGTGCCTGACGTTCCACCGCCCGTGCCCGACACGCCACCAGCAGTGCCTGCCGACCCGCCCCCCGTGCCTGACGTTCCGCCGCCCGTGCCCGACACTCCGCCACCTGCGCCAGTGCCCGGCAGGCAGAAGCGCCCCTGCGGGAGTCCCGTACAGATGGTGCCTGCCGTCGCGCACGTCTCGAGCTCATCGGTGCCGCACAGCTCGTAGCAGCCACCGTTCACGCACGTCGTCGCGCCCGTGCAGTCAGCCTCGTCACGCCAGATGGTGCACCCCGTCGGAGCCACCTCGCAGCGCTGCGGGTTCTTCGTCGCGCAGCGGCGCTCTCCGTTGGTGCAGGCGTTCTGACAGGGAGGAATGCACACGCCGGCGTTGCACTGCTCTCCAGCGCCGACGTCGCACTGGCTCGTGGTCGCCCAGCCCGTGCAGCCCGTCGCCTGAAGCTGACAGGTCTCGACCGCGCCGTTCGCGCCGCACCGCTTCGCGCCCTGGGTGCAGGTCGTCGCGCAGGCCACGCACGTTCCCGCGGCGCAGTACGCGTTCGCCTGGCAGCGCTGAGCGGGGCCCCACACCGGGCAGCTGTTCGCGTCGGTGCCGCAGGTCTCGACACCGTTCCCGTTGCAGCGGGTCGCGCCGTTGGTGCACGAGGTGCCGCACGTTCCGCACGCGCCGCCCGAGCAGAAGGTGGCGCACGTCTGGCCCGGGCTCCACGAGGTGCAGCCGCGCGCGTCGGCGACGCAGGTCTCGACGTTCTTGCCGACGCAGCGGGTAGAGCCGGCGGTGCACGTGCTGTTGCACGACGCGCAGCTGCCGTTGCTGCAGACGCTGCCCGAGGGGCAGGTGCGGCCGACCCACTGCGTGCAGCCCGAGAGAATGCTCCACTGGCACTCCTCGATGCCGTTGGCGGTGCAGCGGCTCGCGCCCATGGTGCAGCCCTGACAGCTGCTGCAGGTGGTGCCGCTGCAGACCTCTCCGTAGCCGCAGTTCTTGACGGTCTGCCACACGGTGCAGCCGCCGGGGCCGGTCACGCAGGTGCGCTCGGTGCCCGACGAGCACTGCATGGTGCCCAGGGTGCACTGGTTGGTGCACGAGACACACGAGCCGCCCGTGCAGACGGACATCGGCGGACAGGTGCTGCTGAACCAGTTCGTGCACTGCGTGACGGGGTCGAGCTGACACTGCTCACGCGCACCACTGGCGGTGCAGCGGCTCGCGCCCTGAGTGCAGGCGTTCTGACAGCAGGTGCTGGTGCTCTGCGCGATGGAGTTCAGCGCCGACGTGAGCGCCGCCTGGTTCGATGCGACGTAGGCCGAGTTGGTGCCGCCCGCCGCAGCAACCGCGTCGAGCACGGCCTTGTTGTTTCCGCTGGTGAGCGCTTGGTCGAAGCCGACGACGTACGTCTTGATGCCGAGCGCGCGCAGCGAGGCAGCGGCAGAGACGGTCGCGTTGTTGTCGAGGCAGTCCTTCGCGCCCAGGCCACAGCACGAGCTTCCACTGCACGTGCTGGTGTTGGCGCAGCCAGGCGTGGTGGTCGCGCACGTCGCGGGGTCGAGGCCCAGGTTGCAGTTCGGCAGACCGTCGGTGATGAGCAAAACGTAGATGGGCGCGGTCGAGGAGATCGTGTTGAGGTAGCTGCGCACCGCGAGCAGCGACGCGGCCGTCGGCGTTCCACCGCCAGGGCCCACCGCCGCGAACGCCGACGCGACCTGCGCCGCCGAGCCCGGCACCGACTGCACGATGGTGCCGGTGGTGCACGCGAACGACGTCGACGCGCCCGGGTACATCATCACGCCGTAACGAAACCGGTTCGCGAAGGTCGACGCCATCTGCGGCACGACCTGCGACGCGATGGTCCACTTCGAGGGGTTCGTCGTCGACGCCGTGCCGCCCGTCGGAGACCCGGCCATCGAGCCCGACTTGTCCTGCACGATGAAGAGAATCGGAAGCTCGGTGCACGGCTGCGCGGCAGCCACTTGCGCGACCACCACCGACGAGAGGAGCAGCGCGCGGCGAAGAGAGAGCATGCCCATGCGATGTTATCGGGAGTGGGCACCGCGATGGTGCGTAACCTGTCGAATACAGAGCTTTCTTCTCAAAGCCCGAGAGGAAGTGACCTCTTTCGGTGGATACTTGGAGTTCGTGCTGCAACGGCCTTTACAGCGAGAGGGTCTGGCGAGAGCGCTGACTGAGGTCACGCTCAAGGTTCAGCGCGAGCGGAAGATCGACGACGCGCTCTCGGTGGGCGCGTCGGGGCTCGAGACCATGGGCTTCGACGTGGCCATCGTCGAGCTGACGGAAGACGAGTATTCGCTGCGCTACCTGTCGCCGCGGCCCGATCTGCTGGCGCTGGCCGAAGCCGTGAAGGCGCAGCTGGCCGGCTTCCCGCGGCTCACCAGCGAAGAGCTGGTGTCGGTGATGCGCTCGGATCGCGGCGTCTTCGTGGCAGATCTCAGGGCCGCGACCACAGGGTGGCTCGAGCTGGTCGAGGCGCCGGCGTCGCTCCGTCCGTTCGTGCAGCAGTCGGTGCGCTCGAGCGCCATCGTCGCGCCGCTCTCGATTCGTCGCGACAACTGGGGCGCCGTCATCTTCATGCACGACGACCTGCTCGAGGCCGACATGGCGCTCTTGAGCCTGTTCGCACTGCAGGTCGGGAGTGCGCTCGGGGTGGTCGAAGGGCTCGAGCTGCTCGACCGCCGCAACGCCGAGCTCGAGCTCGTGCACACGCTGGCCGTCTCGAGCACCCGCAGCGACGTGAAGGAGCTGTGCCGACAGTCCCTCGAGACGGTGTGCCGCACCACAGGCGCCGACGCAGGAACCCTGCACCGCTTCGAGCGCGAGTCGGGCCACTTCGTGCTCGTCGGAGACGCGTTCGGGTACTCGGGCACGCTCGTCGAGGCGTTCCGCTCTTTCACACTGCCGGAAGGCCCCGTCGGGCGCGGCCCGGTGTCGATGCCCGTCGACGCGATGCCCGAAGGCGCGACCCTCGTGGGGAAGGAGGGGTTCAACCAGGCCGCCATCGTGCCGCTCACGCTCGAAGATCAGAGCGTCGGCATGTTGAGCCTGTTCCGCCGCGCGTTGAGGCCCTTCTCGGAGTCTGACCTGCGCAGCGCCGAGATCCTCGGGGTGCAGATGGCGTCGATGCTCGAGCGCCAGCGGCTGTACCAGGAGTCGCAGCGCCTCTACGCCGACTTGAAGGCCAGCTACGACGAGCTCGCGCGCGCCCAGGCCGAGGTGGTGCGGCACGAGCGCCTCGCCGCCCTCGGTGAGCTCGCCGCGGTCATGGCGCACGAGGTGAGAAACCCGCTCGGCGTCATCTTCAACTCGCTCACGACGCTCAAGCGCCTGACGCGGCCCACCGGCGACGCCGAGATGCTGCTGAACATGGTGGGAGAGGAGGCCGATCGACTCAACCGCATCGTGGCCGACCTGCTCGACTTCGCGCGGCCGTACGAGCTGGTGAAGAAGGCGGTGGCCATCGAGCCCTTCATCGCGGGCGCCATCGACGCCGCCACGCAGACGCTGCCGCCGTCGAGCCCGCTGAAGGTCATCACCTCGTTCGAGCGCGAGCTGCCGCCATTCCCCATCGACGCGCACCTGCTGCGGCAGGCGTTGATCAACCTCGTCGTGAACGCCGCCCAGGCCATGCCGCGCGGCGGTGTCATCACGGTGAAGGCCACCATCGAACCGCCCACGCCGGGTGCGCGCCTTCAGGTGCCGTGGCTGGTCGTCGAGGTGTGTGACGAGGGCCTGGGCCTCACCTCACGCGCGACCGAGAAGATGTTCCAGCCGTTCTTCACCACGAAGGCGACCGGCACGGGCCTCGGGCTCGCGGTGGTGAAGCGCATCGTCGACAGCCACGGCGGCGAGGTGATGGCGCGGGCGAACGCCGAGAAGGGCACCACCTTCGTCATGCGGCTGCCCGGCGGGAGCGATCGCGAGGGCATGATGACGCCGCCTCGTGCGACGCCCGCCTCGAGACGCTGAGCGCGCAGCTCACGACGCGAGCGTCGACGGCCCCTCGTCGTCGAAGGCCTCGGTCAGATCGGAAGA
>JBEOKA010000379.1:0-40128 GCA_040275325.1 Myxococcaceae bacterium
CGTGAAGCTGTCGCTGCAGGTCGCCGAGAAGCTGCTCAAGGAGCGCCTCGACGACGCGAAGCACCAGGCGCTGGCGCAGCAGTTCGTCACCGACCTGTCGAAGAAGCCCAGCGCCTGAGCTGACACCCAGCTTCGCTGACCCAACGCCGCTCCTTCACGGGGGCGGCGTTTTCATGTGGTGGGTTCATGTGGGACCGTCATCGACTCGTGTTCAGCACGTGGCTCGATGGAGCGGCGCTCGTTACGCTCTTGTGCACCGTGGGCTGGAGCCGGTGGACCGAGAGCCTCTTGAACCCCGCGCTGCGCGCGCCAGAGGCGGTGTGGAGAGCGCGGTTCCTCATCGAGTGCCTCGTTCTCGGTGCCCTCGTCGCCTTTGCCTTCAGCGGTGCCTACCTGGTGTTGGGCCGGCCGCTCGAAGCACTGGCCACGTTCGGTGGCGCGGCCGGGCTCGCCTTCTGTGTGGTGGGCCTGCGCTGGATGACGACCTACGAGCCCGTCGCCTGGGTCGCGATGCTGGTGTGCATTGGCATCTTCAGCATGCCGGTGTTGACCGAGGAGGCGCTCGACCCGTCCGTTCTCGCGTGGGTCTCGGTCGTGCCCTACGTCGGCGCGCTCATTCTCAAGCCACGTCACGCGGGGTTGTGGGTGCTGACGAGCCTCGCCGCGCTGGTGCTCTTCATGGCACTTCGCGGCGAGAAGCCGATGCTGCCACTCTCTCCGTGGCTGTCGCTCGCGCGCGTGATGGCGCTGGTCACGACCGTCTTCGTCTTCGGGCTGCGCTTCTCTCGCGAGCAGGCTCAGGCCCTGGCGCAGCTCGACTCTGCCAACCGCGCGAAGTCGGCCTTCCTCGCCACCATGTCGCACGAGATTCGAACGCCGATGAACGGCGTGCTGGGGGTGACCGAGGTGTTGCTCGCCGGCCCGCTCGACGTCGAGACGCGCGAGAAGCTGTCGCTGGTGCGAGAGAGCGGCCACACGCTGGTCGCCCTCATCAACGACATTCTCGACTTCTCGAAGATCGAAGCAGGCAAGCTGAAGGCCGAGCCCGTCGACTTCGACCTGCCGCTGTTGGTGGAAGAGGTGTCGGGCCTGCACCGCCCGAGCGCCCGCCTCAAGGGCGTCGAGTTCACCGTCACCATCGACGAGGCGTTGCCGCGGGTGATGCGCGGTGACTCGTTGCGGCTCAAGCAGGTGCTCACCAACCTCGTGTCGAACGCGGTGAAGTTCACCGAGCGCGGCGAGGTGCGCGTGTCGGTCGAAGGTGCGGGCGCCGGCCGCGTGCGCTTCATCGTCTCTGACACGGGCATCGGCATTCCCGCGATGGCGGTCGGCAAGCTGTTCACGCCCTTCGAGCAGGCCGATGGTTCGACGACGCGGCGCTTCGGCGGCACGGGCCTGGGTCTTGCGCTCTCGCAGAACCTCGTGCGGCTCATGGGCGGGGCCATCACCGTCGAGTCGGTGCCCCAGCTCGGGTCGCGCTTCTCGTTCGAGCTGGCGTTCGAGCCCGGTGTGCTCGCGCTCGCGCAGCAGCCCATCGAGGCCTTCGTGCCCGAGCGCCGCACCGAGCTGCCGGTGCTGGTCGTCGATGACAACCTCATCAACCTGAAGGTGGCGTGCAGCCTCGTCGAGAAGGCCGGCTACCGCACCGAGACGGCGCCCAACGGCCAGGTCGCGCTCGAGAAGGTGCAGAGCGGGCACTACCTGCTGGTGTTGATGGACTGCCACATGCCGGTGATGGACGGCTTTCAGGCCACCGAGCGCATTCGCGGCCTCGACGGCGACGTGTCGATGACGCCCATCGTCGCGCTGACGGCCTCGGCCATGCCCGACGAGCTCGAGGCGTGCAAACGCGCCGGAATGAACGACTGCCTCACCAAGCCCGTGAGCCTGCAGGCGCTGAAGTCACTGCTCCATCGCATCGAGCACTACCGCGGCATCTTCGAGGGCGCCGCGTGACTCGCTGCGATTCGGCGCTACGCTGACCCGCGCTCGCTGCATGCCCGACACGATTCCTCTTCAGCTGACAGACCCTCTCGTCGGCGCCCGCCTGGGCGAATACGAAGTCATCGGGCCCATCGGCGAAGGCGGCATGGGCGTCGTGTACCGGGCCATTCACCCGCTCATCAAGAAGCGGGTCGCCATCAAGGTGCTCAAGCCGGGAGTCGCCACCGACGCCGGCCACGTGAAGCGCCTCGTCGCCGAAGCCGAAGCGGTCAACTCCATCGGGCACCGCCACATCATCGACATCTTCGGGCTGGGGCAGCTCGACGACGGCCGCCCGTACATCGTCATGGAGCTGCTCGACGGAGAGCCGCTCGACGCGTACCTGCGCCGCAACCCGAGGCTGTCGCTGCACGAGGTGTTGATGCTGCTCATCGACATCGCGGCCCCGCTGGCGGCGGCCCACGCGAAGGGCGTCATTCACCGCGACCTCAAGCCGTCGAACGTCTTCATCTGCCGGGAGGCCGACGGTGGGCAGTACCTGAAGCTGCTCGACTTCGGGCTCGCCAAGAAGGCCATGGGCCTCGATGGCTCGAGCGCCCAGTCGAGCCAGCACGTCGTCGCCGGCACGCCCGACTACATGGCGCCCGAGCAGGCCCGCGCGATGCCAGTCAGCGCGCGCACCGACCTCTATGCGTTCGGCTCCATGGCGTACGAGATGCTCACGGGTGAGGTGCCGTACGTGGGCCAGACACCGATGGACGTGATGATGGCGCACGTGAGCGCCCCGGTTCCGTCGGTGTCGAGGCTGGTGCCCTCGGTGCCACCCGAGCTCGACGCGCTGGTGCGCAGGCTGATGGCGAAGGACGCGGCCGACCGCCCGGCGTCGCTGGCCGACGTGCGCGCCGAGCTGAAGGTCATCGTCTCGAGGCTGTCGCCCACCGGCTCGTACCAGCGGCTCGAGCCCACCGTGGATCGCACCTCGAGCTCGACCGAGACGCCCGTCGTCCGCAGCCGGGTGACGGAGTACACCGCGCCCGCGAAGACCGACGTCGTCGAGGCGGTGCCCGCACGTCGCTCGATGGCTCCCTTCATCGGAGTCGGTGTCGGGCTCGTGCTCCTCGTGGTCGTGGGGCTCTACGCGGTGACGAGCGCGCCGACGGCCAGTGGGCCCTCGCCTGGCATCACGCCCGACGCGAAGCCACCGGAGAAGTCGGCCGAGGTGAAGCCGGTGGAGGTGAAGCCGGTGGAGGTGAAGCCAGCCGAGCTGCCACCGCTCGAGCCCATCAGCCCGCTGCCCGACGAGCCCCTCGCCGCGCCGGGCAAGCAGGTGCGCAAGGTGCCGACGGCCGAGCAGCTCCAGGCGCGCGTGAAGCGCTTTCGTGAGGAACTCAGCACCCTCGCGAAGGCAGGCCTCGAAGACCCGCTCGCGAGCCCACTCCTCGATAAGTACGCATTGCTGGCCTACGCAGCCGACACGCCCGCCAAACGCGCCGAGCTCGACACGAAGCTCAACACCTTCGAGCGCGAGCTGATGGCGCCCCTGCGCGCGCGCGCGAAGCCGCGTTGACTGCCAGCCGACGGTTCGGCAGGAAGCTCGAACCAAGGAGGCCGTCTTCATGCCCGTTCGTCCCGTCCGACCCCAACGCCCTGCCGCTCCTGCCGAGCCCGCCGCTCCTGCCCGCCCGCCCCGTCGGCCCCAGACGCCCGCCAGGCCTGCTTCAGACAACTTCGACGTGCGCGGCACCGGCCGACCCACCACCGGCCGCACCACCTCGACGACGGGGCCCTTCTCGGCGCTCGCGAAGAAGGGCGAGTTTCAGGGCTACATCAAGACGAAGTCGGGCCAGGAGGTCTTCGTCAGCATCAAGCTGGGGAAGAACCCCGCCGCGAACCGGCCCGTCGTCATGCTCGACGGCATCGCCGCGCGCTACGAGCGCAACACGGGCTTCGAGAACCTGGTGAAGCAGAAAGACCAGAGCCTCATCAGCATCTACCTGCCCGGCCAGGGCGAGACGCTCGCGAAGGACATGGCGGGGGGCGGCCGCTCGGTGCGGAACGACATTCAGCAGGAAGACCAGGCGAAGGCCGTCATCGAGGTGCTCGACGCGCTCGGCGTGAAGGAGCCCGTCGGCGTCGCAGGCCTCTCGTACGGAGGTGCCATCGCCGCCCAGGCCGAGAAGCAGTACCCCGACCGCTTCAACAAGGTGATGTTGATTGCGCCCTTCGTCGAGAGCCAGGGCAAGTCGTCGCCCTACTACGCGATGATGAACAACCCGTGGAACCCGTGGGGCGCGACGATGTACCGCTCCGCCACCAAGTCGACGCTCGAGAAGCTCTTCCCCAACGTGCCCACCGTGCTGCAGCCCCACCGCGGTGCCTTTCACGAGGGCCTCTTTCGGCTGACGATGGGCCTCGAAGACTTCGAGCTCGACGAGACGGTGAAGGGCATGAAGGACGTGCACTTCCTCGTCGTGCCGAAAGACACGGCGTCGTCTCCCGAGGGGAACAAGGCCGCCTGGAAGGGCGCGAAGACGGGCAGCTTCACCATGGCGCCGCCGAGCGAGGCGGGGAACCACGACCTCGTGCGCGCCAACGGCAGCCTCGTCGCCAGCTGGGTCGCCGACGTCATGGCGGGCCGCGTGAAGTCCGAAGCCGTCAAATGACCGGCGTCGCCACCTCGAGAGGAACACCATGTTGACGCTCACGCTCACCACCACCACCAATCTCGGGCCGATGCTCGAGCAGCTGGCCGTTCGCGCGCGCCTCGTCGCTGGCGAAACGCCTCCGACAGACACCGAGCTCGCTGAGGTGCATGACCACGTCGCGAAGCAGCTCGACGTCACGCGGGCCGCGCAGGCGAAGGCGCTCAAGACCCAGCTCGGCGACGCGTTGCCGAAGGGCATTCGCCTCAAGAAGGTCGACAGCGCGCGCGACGGCCTGACGTTGACCTCGATGACGACGCTCGAGCTCGATGACGTCTCGCTGGTGCCCGAGGTGGTGCTGGCGGCCGCCGAGGGCCAGCCGCCGCTCAAGCCGTTCGCCGGCTTCACCGTGAAGCAGGACAAGACGCAGGTGACGTTGACGGGCCGGGCGCCGACGATGCCCGAAGGCGCGGGCCGCCTCGCGTTGACGCTCGAGCCTTCGTCGCCCCCGCTCTCTCACAACGCAGCCTCCGTCGCCGGTGGAGCGCTCGCGTGGGCGGGCAACGGCTTCGACGTGAAGGTCGTCTTCGCGCGCTGACGCCGCTCCCGAACGGTGTGGATGTTTGGGCGGCGACGCTCGACCGCGCGCGCCCGTCGGCGCAGAGGAGCGGCATGTCGTCTCGCGTTCTCGTCATCGTCTCGTCGTGGTGGCTCGCGTGTGGTCCGTCGGTCCCAGCAGAACGTCAGCCTGGCGACCGCACGCCGCTCAGCGCGGAGTGTGATGCGCAAGACGGCACGAAGTGCCTGCTCCCGTGGCCGAACAACACCTTCACCGTGAAGGACGTGGCCTCGCCGACGGGGCTGCGGGTCTCGATTCAGCGCCGCGTGCTGCCCAACCCCGACTCCCCCGCGCCGCTGAACCGGCTCGATGGCTTCTCGGTCATTGGCGGGCTGGCGGTCGGCTTTCCCGGCGCCATCACCGTACGCACCGACGCCCGTCCCGCGACGGCCATGCGGCTGTTTCGCGCGACGCCAGGTGATGGCTACGGCGATGAGGTGCCGCTGCGCCTCGCGGTGACGAAGGAGGCGACGGCCTCGCTGCTCGTCGGCTCGCCGCTGCGGCCCATGGCGTACTCGACCGACTACGTCGCCGTGGTGCTCGACGAGGTGACGGGCTTCGAAGCGCCGAAGCGGGTGAAGGTCTCGCTGGGCCTCGAGCGCGCCGTCACCGACGAGGAGCAGCAGTTGGCTGCGTACCATGCGCCGACGCGCGCGCTGCTCGCGAAGGTCGGCGTCGAGCCCGCGCGGGTGCTGCGCGTGTGGGACTTCACGACGCGCTCAGCGCAGAGCGTGCGTGCGCCCTTCGAGGCGATGCGTGAGGCCGCCATCGCGGCGGCGAAGGGCGGCGGGCTGACGGTGACGGTCGACCGCGCGACCCCCGCAGCGCGTGGAGCGCTCGAGGTGCGTGGCTTCATCGACGGTCTGCCTGCGTTCACGTCTCCCACCGGAGAGCTCGCGACCGACGCGTCGGGGCTGCCCATCTCGACTGGCACGCACCGCGCGCCGTTTCGCGTCGTGCTGCCTCCCGCGACGAAGCCGTACCCGCTCGTCGTCTTCGGCCACGGCACTGGCGGCACGGTGAACGACGACACCTTCGACGCCGACATCGTGGCGGCGGGCGCGGCGAAGCTGAACCTCGAGTACGCGGGGTGGACGGAGTCGACCGTGCTCGAGACGCTCGTCGGTCTCGACCATCGCTTCACGGGCTCGGAGCGCTCGACGGGGCGGCTGCTCCAGTCGCTCGCCGACGCCAGCGCCATCGAGACGTCTCTCGAAGGAGCGCTTGGTGACGTGCTCGCGAAGCCGACGCTGGGCACCGAGGCGAACCCGGCCGCGGGCGTGCGCTCAGACCCCTCGAAGCGCGTCTACGCCGGCGGTTCCCTCGGCGGCACGCTCGGCTTCGTGCACACCTTGACCGAGCCGTCGCTGCGCGCGGGCGTGCTGAACGTTCCCGGTGCGGGGTGGACACACTTCGTGACGACGTCGGCGCCGTTCACCACGCTCGACGAGCTGTTCGCGACCACGACGCCGAGCGCCATCGATCGCGCGCTGAGCGTGGTGATGACGCAGAGCAGCTGGGACCCGGTCGATGGCGCGGCCTGGGCAGCGACGGGCATTCGCCCCGACGTCGTGCTGCTGCTGCAAGAGAGCATGGGTGACCCGATTCTTCCGAACATCGGCACACACCTGGTGGCGACGGCGAGCCACGCGGTTCAGGTCGGCGAGGTGCTCGAGCCCATCGTCGGCGTCGACCGCGTCACCGAGTCGGCCAACCGCACGGCGCTCACGCAGTTCCGAATTCCCAACGGCATCACCGACCTCGTCGAGCGGCACGGCTTCGGCGGCAAGAACACGCAGGCCGGCATCGCGGCGCGGCAGCAGATTTCACGGTTCTTCGACTCGGTGTGGGCGGGCGCTCCGCTCATCACGGTTCCACCGGGCTGTGTTCGCGGCACGCTGAATAGCTGCGACTTCGGTGACACCGCGCCCTGAACGGGGGTCAGGGGAACTGCGCCTTGAACTGCCGGTAGTGCACGTACGCGAGCCCGATGCCGAAGGCGTTGAGCACGTGCCAGATGGCGTGGCCCTGGAACACGTGGTCGGTCGGGTCGCACCAGCGGCGCGAGACGTCTGACGCCGAGAACACACCGGCGACGGCGATGAAGGCGAGCGCTCCGAGGAACCAGCGCACCTGCGTCTTGTGCTTGATGGTCGCAATCGCCTCGGTGGCCACACCCGCGACCAGCAGCACGGCCACGATGGTCTGCACCGGCAGGTTCAGCTTCGCGACGACGACGGTGAACGCCGTGAGCGCGATGATGGAGCCCCACAGCAGCTTGAAGAGCGCCGTCTTCTGCACGTACCCGAGCCGCACCAGGTTCAGCAGCAGCACGAGCGCGAAGAAGAAGTACATGCCGAAGAAGTCGAACACCTGCAGCAGGAAGGTGACCGACGCGTGGTAGACGAGCGAGCTGATGCCGACGAGGAACGTCGCGAGCGGCCAGAAGCGCTCGGTGCGGCTCGTCTCTTTTCGCGTCGCCTGAAAGATGACGGCCGCCGTCACGAGGAACGCGAGGTTCGACCAGGTGTTCGCCGGCTCGGCGACCCACGAGCACAGCGTGTCTTCACACCACTTCACGTTGGGCAGCCCGCCGAGCTCGCGCAGCGGCGTCCACGGGCAGGCGGGGTTGGTGAGCTGCGGGTAGGCGCTGACGTCCATGGTTGGCGGTGTCAGCCGATTCGTTCACAGCGTCAATTCGACGAACTGAAAACGACTGATGCATCGGGTTGTGCACGGGAGCATCGTTTGGGCATGGCTCCGCGACCCCTCGAATCGAAGGCGCAGTTCCTGGTGCGGTTGAAGCAAAGCTGGAGAGCGGACGGCTCGGCGCGCATCGGCGTCGGGCAGCACCATCACACGCACGGCGTGGTGCTCGAGGGTGGGCGGCTGAAGGTGCGGCGACTCGTGTTGCCAGAGGGCGCGGCCGAGGCGCACCTGAAGAAGTACGGAAGCTTCATGCCTGAGCACGCCGAGATGCTGAGCGAGCCGACTGGCGCCGTGCTGTACGAAGCAGCGTCACTCGAAGAACTGCTGACGCTCATCGACCAGGGCCGGTGGCCGCTGTAGCGCTGGCGCGACGAAGGAATGCGAGCATCCCAAGCAACAGCATGCCCGGAGCGCTCGAGCAGCTCTGACAGCCCATCGGTTGCATCACGACTCCGCCGCCAGCCGTTCCACCAGCCGTCGCGCTGCCTCCCGCGGAAGACGTCGTGCCGCCTGCGGTTGGAGCCGCGCCTCCAGCGCTTCCGCCCGCTGAAGCGGTGCCGCCTGCTGCAGTCGTTCCACCAGCACTCGCGGTTCCACCAGCCGTTGGAGCCGTGCCTCCAGCTGCGCTCCCGCCTGCCGTCGCCGTTCCTCCACCTGCAGCGCCGCCGCCCATTCCGCCGTCGACGGGCGCGGTGAGGCCGAAGAAGTCGGCCATGTCAGGAGCCCACGCCGCGCGCCACTCGTGCACGGCGCCGGGCACCTCGTTGAGCTCGACGAGCGCGTCGCCGTTGGGGGCCAGGCGGAAGAACGAGCGCGTGCCTCCCGTCGTGATGGGCATCGTGCCGTCAGCGGTCTGGTCGATGCCGTGAACGTTGGTCCACTGCTGCATCAGCTCGAGCCGGTTCATCGGGCTGACGAACGGGTCGGCCATGCCCTGCCAGATGGAGACGCGTGGGTACGTACCGGTGAAGGCCGAGAACGCGTTGCGCACGCGCATGCCGTGAACCTGCGGCGTGGAGTCGACGCCGTTGATGCACCCCGACGAGCCCAGCAGCGACTCGGTGCACTTGAAGGGAATGCCAGCTGAGACGACGGCCGCGCGAAACCGGTCGGGATGCGTGGCGATGACGTTCACGGTCTCGGCGGCTCCGGCCGAGAAGCCGGCGATGAAGACCTGCTGCGGGTCGCTGCCGACGTCGGTGACCATGCGGTCGACCATCTGCACGATGGACAACATCTCACCTGCGCCGCGCGTCTGGTCGCCGCTGTCGAACCAGTTGAAGCAGAGCTGGCCGTTGTTGATGAGGCTCTGCTGCGGCACGAGCAGCGCGAACTGACGCGGTGTCGCCAGCGCCTCGAAGCCGCTGGTGCTCGAGAAGTTCGTGGCCGTGTCGGTGCAACCGTGCAGCAGCACCACGAGCGGCCGGCCTCGCGGAAGACCGGTGGGCACGAACCGGTACATCGACAGGCCTCCCGGGTTCGAGCCGAAGCCCGTCACCGAATCGAGCGCCTGGCGGCTGGTGCCGACCTCGTCGCGCTGCGCGGGAAGTCCACAGGACAGCACCACCACGACCATCGGGAGCCAACGCATGCATGGTCGCGTAGGGGACCGCGCGGCGAGGGTCAATCGATGGCTGTGCTTCGGCTCAGTGCTGGCCCGAGTACACCTCGACGAACTCCTCGGCGTAGAAGTTGTTGCCGAACTTCGTCGAGAGCCCGAGCGCGTGCTGCGGGTTCACCACGTGGTTGGCGGCCTTCTTCGCGATGTCGAGCCGGGTGATCTCATTGCGGAACAGGTCGAGCACCTGCGCCAGCTGCAGCGCGGTGAGGCCGTTTCGCGAGATGAGCTTCTCGAACATGTCTTCGCGCACGAGCTCGTTCATCACGTTGCGCAGCGACGTCATCATGCCGTTGAACACCGTCGCATCCATCGCGACGAAGCCGTTGCGAGCGAGGCCACAGCCGGGGTCGTTCGGGCCAGTGCCACAGTCACGCTGGGCGACGGCGGGCTGCACGTAGACCGGAGGCGGCGGCACGCCCGGACGCGGCGGCGGAGGCGGCGGCATCATGTTCGGGTCGTTCACCTGCACCGTCATACCCGGCACCTGCACCATCACTGCGGGCTGCGGCTGGCCGGGCTGCTGCACCACGACTCCAGGCGCCATCACGACGCCGGGCTGCACGACGACGCCAGGCTGCGCTCCGGGGAAGGCGATCGCCACGCCGCCGGGGCCCACCATGCCAGGCTGGTACTGAACGCCGGCCGGCTGCTGCGCCATCGTCTGCGTGTACGCGGTCTGGTTCATCGAGCTGCGGAACTTCGACGAGAAGCCAATCGCGTGCTGCGGGTTCACCAGCTTCGGCGCGGCGCGCATCGCGAAGTCGAGCTTCATCATCTCGCTGTTGAAGAGGTCGAGCATCGGCTCGAGCTGCGCGGCGGTGAGCGAGTTCTGCTCGAGCATGCTGTTGGCCATCGAGCCGCGCATCATCTCGCTGCGGTTCGCGCGCAGGGCCTGCATGAAGCCCTGGTACGTCGGCGCATCCATCGCGAAGCGGCCGTCACGCACCATCAGACAGCCGGGGTCGTTCGGGCCGGTGCCGCAGTCACGGCGCAGCACCACGGGCGGAGGCGGCGCGACCACCTGCGGCGTCAGGTTGACGCGGAACGAGACCTCGCGAAACGCGAGCTCCTGACCCTGGCCGTTGAAGACGGCGACGTGCGCGATGAAGCGGCCGTTCGAGAAGTCGTCTTCGGCGAGCGTCGAGTAGCGCAGCACGTGGTTGTAGGCGTTCTTCCAGACGAACGGAGAGGACGGCACGGTCCACACCTGCGTGGTGACCCACTCGCTCCAGTCGCCCTCGAACGAGCGGAAGCGCGTCGCGATGTAGAAGCCCTGGCCCTGCATGAACTCGAAGCGCACCTCAGGCAGCGAGAGCTGCACGGCGCCTTCACCCTGGAAAGGAACGTTCGGCGTGACGCGAATCGGGGAGAGCTGAACGAACTGGCTCTGCATGCCGCCCTGGTCGCCCTTGCGCTTGTCGCGCCGGCTGCCGCCCTTGTTGCGGCCCGGGTCGTTCCACATCGAGATGCGCGCGTCTTCCATCGCCTCGAGGCCGCGCTGAATGTCTTCGGTGACGCCGATGGGGCAGGCCGCGAACGGCGCCTGCTGGCCGAGCGTGGCGAGCTCGAAGCGCAGCTGGTTGAGCTCGTTCACCGGCGACTGCTGCTTCTTGAGCGCGTCGATGCGGTCGACGAGGCCGTCGAGCGAGGGGCCGAGCTGGTTGCGGCAGCGGCCGTTGGAGCGTTGCGTGCGGTCGTACGCGTCTTCCACAGCGTCGGCGGCGGCCGAGAGCGGTTTGCTCCAGGGCTCGGCGGCGGCGATGGAGGCGAGGAGCGCGACGGCGGTGCAGGTGAGGTGTCTCATGGTCCGTCCGAGGTGAGCGGTGGCTGGCCGAAATGACGCTGCGATTCCGAGGGGATTCAAGCCGCGGAAACAAAGCAGCGGGGTGGATCGGATTCCAGAACTGCGGCAACGCCATCGAGCCTCATTTCTATAAGTTGATTCGTGATTCGACCGTCGATTAGTAGGTCGAGCATGGATTGGATCGACCATCGGCTGGTGCAGGCGCTGCAGGTGGACGGGCGGGCGACGCAGCTCGACCTGTCGAAGCACGTGAAGCTCTCGCAGCCGGCGACGGCGGAGCGCATTCGCAAACTCGAAGATGCGGGCGTCATCACCGGCTACTCGGCGCGGGTCGATGCGACGAAGCTGGGCAAGGACGTGACGGCGTTCGTGGGCGTGTCCATCGAGCACCCGAAGTACTTCGAGCAGTTTTCGAAGAAGGTGTTGGGGCTCGAAGAGGTGCTCGAGTGTCATCGCATCGCGGGCGCTGATTCGTATCTGCTCAAGGTGAAGACGGCGACGACGGGCACGCTCGACGCGCTGCTGGTCGAGACGCTGCGTACGATTCCCGGCGTCACGCGGACCAACACCACCATCGTGCTCTCGTCAGTGAAGGAAGAGACGCGCGTGCATGTGCCGAAAGAGCTTCTCGAAGAAGGGAGCGGCCGATGATGCGTCTTGCGGAGCGAACGAGTGGGGTGACGCCGTCGGCGGTGCGCGAAATTCTGAAAGTGGCGGAGCAGCCGGAGGTGCGCTCCTTCGCGGGTGGGTTACCGGCGCCCGAGCTCTTTCCAGTCGATGCCATCGCGCAGGCGCACGCGCGGGTGTTGGTGATGAACGGAGCGGCTGCCCTGCAGTACTCGACGACCGAGGGCTACGCGCCGCTGCGGGAGTGGATCGCGTCGCACTTCGCCGAGAAGGGCGCTCCGACCACGGCCGACGACGTGTTGGTGACGAACGGTTCGCAGCAGGGCATCGACCTCGTCTCGCGCGTGCTGCTCGATCCCGGTGCCGTGGTGGTGACCGAGAACCCCACGTACCTCGCGGCGCTGCAGGTGTTTCAGGCGGCGCAGGCGAAGGTGGTAGCGGTCGAGAGTGACCGTGAAGGCATGCAGCTCGAGGCGCTCGCGAAGGTGCTGGCGACGCACGACGTGAGGCTCATCTATCTGGTGCCGAACTTCGCGAACCCGACGGGCGTGACGTGGACGGCGCCGAGGCGCGCGGGGCTGATGGCGTTGGCGCAGGCGTGGAAGGTGCCGGTGCTGGAGGACGATCCGTACGGCGCGATTCGTTTCGCGGGAGCGCCGCTGCCTCCGTTGGCAGCGATGGATGACGCGGGGCTGGTGATCACCCTGGGCACGTTCTCGAAGATGTTGGCGCCGGGGCTGCGAATCGGGTGGCTGCGGGCTCCGGCGGCGTTGCGGAAGCACCTGGTGGTCGCGAAGCAGGCGACAGATTTGCACTCGTCGTCACTGGCGCAACGCGCGGTGGTGGAGCTGTTGGCGCGGTTTGACTTGGAAGCGCACTTGAATCGGTTGCGGAGCGTCTATCGCGAGCGCTGTGAGCTGATGTTCGAGACGGTGCGTGCGGTGTTCCCGCCGGGGACGAAGTGCCTGAAGCCCGAGGGTGGGTTGTTCCTGTGGGTTGAGCTGCCGAACGGGCTCGATACGTTGTCACTGCTGACGACGGCGGTGACGCAGCATCGGGTGGCGTACGTGCCGGGGGCTCCGTTCTTTGTCGATCGCGTGCGGAGCAATACGTTGCGGCTCAATTTCTCGAACTGTCAGCCGAAGGACATCGTCGAGGGCATGGCAAGTTTGAGCCGCGTGTTCGGAGTTGCGCTTCAGGAAGACTCAATTCAGGTTTGAGCCCGTATGCGGTTCCTGGCGATCAGTCTCGTTCTGCTGTTTGCGGCGTCGTGCGGGAACTCCACCACGTTCGTCATGCGGGTGCGCGACTCATCGAGTCGCGCGAAACCGAACAACCTCTTCGGGCGAATCATGGGCTCAGGACCGGATTCGGCATCTGAGCTCGAGCTCATGTTCGGTCGCCCCGACGTTGACGCGGAGTGGTCGGAAGACGCGACGACCGTGACTCGCGGTGAACCATCGCGCGCGACCGTGTTCGAGATCATCGCCTGGCTCGAACTCGATGGTCTGGGGTCGGCCTGCGCGAGGATCGAGGACGTGTGCGAGCCAACGGTTGGAGACGTCCTCCTTCGCCAACAGGTCAAAGCTGCACCCACGGTCGTCTTCTCGCTCGACTTCAAGTGAAGCGACTCACGGTTCGAGAAGGTGATGAATGAAGGTCGCAACGACGATTGCCTCGCGGGACTCTTCGTTGAGTCATTTCCATCGCCGTGCGACTGAGACCGGTCACCGCCGCACGTAGACCGCGCTGCTTCGTGCGGGAATCGTGAGACGAACTCTGCGGCCGGCGAACGTGAGCGCTGACGCTCCGTCGTTGAGCACGTCTTCGTACGTCGACGTCGTCGAAGCCCACGACGGCGCCTGCATGTCGACGTTCACCGATTGCCCACCGTTGTTGATGACCACGATGACCTGACTGTCTCCCGCCCGTCTTCCGTACGCGAACACGTTGGCGTTGTTGCCGCCGTTCTGTCGCCAGAGTTCGCTGTACTCACCATCACTCAACGCAGGCGTCGTCGTGCGCAACGCAATCAACCGCTGCATGCGCGTGAACACGGCTCCGGGTCGCGGCACGGCTTCCATCGCGTGACGCTGCGAACGCCCTGCGGCATCGAACGCCCACCGTGGCAGGTCCCGTCGATTGTCGGGGTCGGCGCCGCCGTACTGGCCAATCTCGTTCCCCGCATACAGCTGCGGAATTCCCGGCAGCGTGAACAGCGCGGTCAGCGCAATCGTGTACCGCTTCTGCACCTCGTCCTCAGACACGCCGCTCACGATCGACACGAAGCGCGGCACGTCGTGGTTGTCGATGAAGCTCGTCAGCTCGAGCGTTCTTGCGAGCCCCAGCGTGCTCACGTCATCACGCACGGCGTTCGCCAACTCATCCACCGAGCCACCCTTCGCGAACACGTTCACCATCGCGCGCCGCATCGGGAAGTTGAACGCCGAGTCGAAGCCCGCCTCGAGGTACGGCTTCAGGTCGTTCGCGCTGCCCTCGAGATACACCTCCGCGATGGTGAAGAGGTCTGGCCGCTCGGCGCGAATCGCGGGGAACCAGTGGTCGCGGAAGTAGCTGCGCGGCACGTGCTTCGCGGTGTCCATACGAATGCCGTCGAGCCCGTACTCCCGCACCCAGCGCGCCGAGAACGCGTTCAGGTACTGCGCCACGGCCGGTTGCTCCTGCGCGAGGTCGGGGAGGCGAACGTTCAGAGGACAATTGACGGTCGAGTCTCCCAGTGACGCGCAGGTCGCCGGGTCGTGAAACCACGTGGGCTGCTGTGTCTTGAGCCGCGCGCTGTTTCCGGTGTGGTTCACCACCAGGTCGAGCATGAAGCGAACGTTCTCGCGCTTCGCGTCGCTGATGAGCTGGCGCAGGTCGTTCGACGTGCCGAGCTTCGGCTCCACCGCGCCGTCATCTGGCAACGCGAGGTCGGCCCAATAGCCGTGGTACCCGCAGCTGCTTCCCGGTTGAGAGATCTGCAGGTTCGCCGGAGTCACCCACAACGCGGTGATGCCCAGCTCCTTCAGGTACGGCAACTTCTGCCGCAGCCCCGCCCAGTCGCCGCCGTGAAACCGTCGCGCATCGTTCGGGTCGAAGCAGCTCGGATTTCCGGCGCGATCGTTCGACGGGTCGCCGTTGAAGAACCGGTCGGGCATCACGAGATAGATGACGCGCTGTCGCCACGAGAGCGGCGTGCCCGCGTCGGTCGTCGTCATCATCGGCGCTCCGGCGTCGACGCCAGCGTCCACCATCACGGCCGTGACGACCACGCCTGCATCGAGCACCACGCCCGCATCCACGACGCTCGCGTCGAGCTCCTGCTCCTCGACCACAGGACCGCACGCGCTCAGCGACAGCATCGCGATGAAGAGCCGACTCGTCATGACCGCGCGCAAAGCACCTGCCATGCCCGCCTCGAACGCACCGGATTCACACGGGCCCGCGAACCCGCAGGGAGGAGAGTCCTCCTCAGACGGTCGCGGTGATCAGCCGTCGCGCAGCGGGCACCAGGTCATCCTCATCGGCGAGATGAAACGCGTGGAGGGTGATTGGACGCCGTGTGGGCAGTTCGACGCGCAGGTTCCGGTAGCGCTCGCGAACCCGACGTTTGTGCGGAAGGAACGCGCGCGCGTGGTCGAGCGACAGGCTCCACGCTTCGGCGCAGTCCTCGGGCGCCACCTGCCGCCACACGTTTTCGAAGACCACCGCGCGCTCGATGGCCGGACCACTTCGCTTTGTCACCTGCAGCACGGTCGAGAGGCGACTCCACGCACGCAGCGTCGTTCGCTCCATGACGTCGACCCCGAGCTCGTGAAGGTCGTCGAGCAATCGTCCCGCGTCTCCGAGGCCGAGCGGCGTCACGACGAGGTGCACGTGTGGCGCCTGGAGCAGCGGTCGTTCATCGAACTGGCGCAGCCACGCAGTCAGCGCCGCCAGCTCGTCGATGGATGGGCTCAGAGGCTCGCCTCGTGTGGAACGGCTTCGTCACGTCGCGCGGCGTTCACGCGGTCATTCCACGAGCGGGTGCAGTGCAGGCACCAGCGCTTGCAGAGGGGGTCGGTTCCGCAGCCAGCGAGCACGAAGCGCGCGCTCTTCTCTCGCTGAACGTCTTGCGGGTCGGTGAGCCGGCCGAGCGGTGCGCCGCCTTCGCGCAGGTAGACGGAGCACGGGTAGTAGAAGGCTCCATCGACCGTGCGTTCGGTGAGCGGCACGTAGCAGCGCCAGTCGGTGCGTGGCGCCTCGTCGAGGCCGATGGCGGTGGGTGAGAACACGGTCTCGAGCTTCTTGCGCAAGAGCGGGAAGCGGCCCGGCGGCAGCTGCTCGAGCAGCACGCGAACCCGCGCCTTCGACTCAGCGGCTCCGGCGAAGTCGCCGAGTTCATCACGCACGTCGACCTCGGTGATCAGCTTCAGGTCGTCGATGCCGAAACGAAGGAAGAACTCGACGAGCGACGGCAGACGTTCGCGGTTCGCGAGACCAATGACGGTGTTCACGATGAGAAAGAACGGCGCGCCTTCTCTGCGGGCCGCTCCGAGGACGCGCAGGGTCTCGACGGCGCGAGCCCAGGCATGCTGGCGGCCGGTGAGGTGCTCGCCGAGCAGCGGCTCCTCGGCGTCGATGGAGACGCGCAGCTCGTCGAGGCCCGCTTCGACCAGCGCGAGGTACCTGTGCGGCGCCAGCGTGCCGTTGCTGGTGAGGCTGACCCGTTCGACGCCTGCGGCCTTCGCGCGGCTGATCATCTCGTCGAGGCCGTTCACGAGTGACGCCTCTCCGCCCGTGAAGTGAAGGTGTCGAATCGGCGTCGAGCCGAGGTGGCTGATCAGCGTCGAGAACGCGGCGACATCGAGGGTGAGGCGCTTCTGCGGTCTCGCGTGAAGCTCGGCCTCGGAGCGAGCGATCGTCTTGCAGTACGGGCAGTCGAGGTTGCAGCGGTAGGTGAGAAAGACGGTCACGCGATGCAGTGGCGTCTCGGCGGTGACAGCGTGCGGCGCGTCGACGAGTGGACCGAGGTCGGCGAGTCGCTCGAGCTGCTCCTCATCGAACAGCAGGTCGGGGACCGGACTGCGCGCAGGGTCGGCCATGTGCGACAGCGTGCTACATCACTCCTCTTCGGAGCAAATGACGCCTCAAATCAAGTGCCTGTGGCGTAGTTCAGGGCGGCAACACAGGCATCGGCTGCAACGGACCGAACGGAGCACGTGGCGCTTCACCGGCCGCCAGCCGCTCGAGGTGGCGCGCCCGGGCGTCGAGCTCCTTCGCGTAGAACGGGCTGATGGTGCGGTCTGCGCGCGTCTGCACGAAGTCAGCATCGGCCGTGTGACACGCGGCACAGCCGATGAGCTCGAGCTGCTGTCGCATCGTCGGATGCTGAGCCAACACCTGCGCGTCGAGGCCGGTCAACGACAGCGCCTGCCGCGGAACGCCAGACGCCGCGCGAATCGACGGTGGCCTGAACATGTCGGGAATCGCGAGCCGCCGCTCCTCTGCCGCGACCGCGTTCGTCGACAGCCATGTGAGAAACGCCGTGCGCAGCGCGCCCTGTTGATTGATGCGCTCGACGTCGAGCTGTTGAAACAGCGGCGGGTTGTCGAACACGTACGGCAGCGTGCTCGTCGACGTCGTCTTCACCCACTGCCGCCACTCCCAGGGCGACAATGACTGCTCCACAGTCTCGATGAGCAGGAACCGGTCTGCGCGCAGGAACTCCGAGAACCGCTGCCGCAACGCCTGGTCGAGCGCTGAACCGGTGAGCGTCGACAGCTGACTCCATCGCCGCGCGCTGCCTTCACACGTCACGCGCCCGGCCACGACGTCATCGGCTTCGAGCGGCTGGCGGAAGAGGAACAACATGTGAAACGGCTGCAGCGTCGGGTCGGTGCTCGCAGCGGAGACGCGGAACTCACCACAGTGCCCACCCGGCTCCAGGTTCGCGAGGTCGATGCGGTTGTGCACGCCGGTGATGACGAAGGGCAGGCGCGACAAGTCCCACCGCGACGCATCGGCGCCCTGCACCCGCGTCACCTCGTCGATGAACTGCGTCGGCAGCGCGCGTTCGCTGTGGGCCGTCGTCGAGAACCGATGAAACCAATCGGACAGCAGGCGGCCGCCATGGTCGTCGTGCGAGGCGAGCCGCATCAACTTCGCGAAGCTCACGACGGTCGGGTCGTCGATGAGGCCCGCGTCGCTCCAGAAGAGACTGGCCTGCACGCGCACGGTGATGAGCGTGCCTGCGTCGACGACTCCCGAGTCACCCGAGCCCGCGTCACTCGAGCTCGCATCCTCCACCGCACCTGCATCGACGACGCCCGCGTCAGGCGAGCTCATCATCGCGCTGCAACCAGCCATCACCAGCAGGAGGAAGAGCGCACCACGCCGCATGCGCGAGTGATGACGCTTCCCCACGACGCAGGCAAGCCCCCACGTGCTAGCAGTCGTCGCGTGAAGACGTCGTGGAGCGTCGGCCCCAACCGCTTCGAGCGCGCGGTCATCACCATCGACCCGTGGCAGGTCGAGCTCGGTCTCGGCTGGCACGACCTCTCCGACTACGACTCGCGTCGGGACGTCGCCCTCGACGAGTGGCCCTCGAGCGCGCTGCGGGCCGAAGCCGCGACGAAGTTCGATGCCGCGACGATGCACGAGATCGACGCCTCGGTGACGGCGGCGCGAGCGCATGCCGAGTTCGTTAGACAGCGAGCGACTGACGCACAGCTCGCTTCGGCGCTCCGACGGTTGCCTCTGCTCGCGCCGGAGCCCATCGCGCCGGGAACCAGGGCTGAGTACGGCACCTCGTACACGAGCGGTCCGCTGACGCTCGCGATGGGAGAGCCGCCGAAGCCCGGGCTCGCGCGTCCGTGGGTCGCCAGGGTCGCGGCCGGTCCCGTCGTCCTCGGAGCCCTTCACGCCTTCGTCGACGCGACCTCAGGTTGGCTCGTGTGCTGCGCGCCCAACGTGGTGCACTTCGTCGATCGCGCGTTGAACCTCGAGACGCTCGACCTGCCCTCTCTGGGCATCACGCCCACGACGTACAGCACCGTCACCATCGTCGAGTGCGGAAGGCGAGCCGACCTCGCAGCGCTTCGCCTCAGTCATCGAGCGCACCCTCGCGGGCAGCTCGCACGGGCACTCCACGAGGCGTGGTGGCTCGTCTTCGATGGAGCGCGTGTCGTCGGTCGCAGTCGGCCCTGATTTCGCGAGTGCAGGAATCACGGGTCCGGTTGGTGCCACCTTGCGTGCACACCCGGGACTCCGAGTTGGAATTGCGGCGCGGGCGATGAAGCCAGTACGACGTCGGTCATGCGCCGCGCTCTCGTCACCCTGCTGATCAGCTCCACCGCCCTCGCAGCCACCAGCAAGAACGTCGCGACCAGCCCCTTCGGCGGCAACGGCCACAACGTCAGCTTCGACGGGCGCCTCTTCATCGTGCGCACGAGCCCGGGGTGGGAAGCGCGCGTGCTGCGGCCGCAGAGCGTCGTGGTGACGGCAGGCCAGCCGCCCTCGCTCGCGAACGCCTTCTCTCCGTCGGTGCTGATTCAGGCGGCGACGAACGAAGAGAACGCGCTCGCGATGTGCGAGTCGTCGCAGCAGCCCACCGCCTGTGACGCGAGCGGAGCGCCGAACGCTGGTGGCTCGCACCGCTGCTACAACCTCGTCGTCATCGACTCGAACGCAGTGACGCCCGCGCCGAACAACGTGCTGCGCCGCCGGCTGCTGCGAATCGTCGTCTCGAACCCCAACACCGCGACGGCCGCCATCTCGAGCTTCACGTGGACCGACTCGACACTCACGCCGCTGACGCCGACGCTGCGAGGCATCGAGCCGACCATCACGCGCGATGGAAAGCTGATGGTCTGGCAGGGCCACCCGAACAACTCCGGCGCCATCGACACCCTCGTGTACTCGGTGAACCAGACGGCCTGTGGCGTGAGCGGGTGGACGACGCCGAAGAGCATCGCGGGCATGAACACCGACCCGCTCGTGCAGGGGCGCTATCGCCTGGCTGAGCGGCCGCTGCGTGACCCGGCCGGCGTCGCGTACACCTCGACACAGCTCTTCTACGGCGCCTACCCGTGGATCTTCCCCGACGGAGAGGCCATCAACTTCACCGCGGTGAACATGCCGTGCCGCACGGGCCCGCCGAACGAAGACCCGCCGGGCTGTGGGCCGCGCCGCAACGCGCTCTCGGTCATCGGCTACCCGACGAACTGGCAGCTCGCGCACATCGACGGCGACTTGAACCCCGCCACCGACGACACCGTGCGCCTCTTCTTCTCGTCACCCGGCCCGATGAACGTGCGGCCGCTGCCGCTCTCGACGGGGATGGATGTGTGGCCCTTCTTCGGCAGCAACACGTCGAACTACGGAGAGGTCGTCTTCGATGACGCGCTCGACGGCCGCTACACCGGGCTGTGGCACCTGAACGAGTTCGTCACCGCGCAGGGCACGTACGACCGCACGCGCTCGGCAGACAGCTCGGGCTACTCGAACACCGGCACGCTGCGCGGCGGCGCTTCGTACCCAGCGCGCAACAACGGCCAGCTCGGAAAGGCCCTCTCGCTCGACGGTGTCTCGGGGCGCCTCGAGGTCGCGCACGCGTCGAGCCTGTTGCCCGTCAACGCCATCACCATCGAGCTTTCGCTCAAGCCGCGCTCCGAGCCGAACTGCGACATGACGAACAACTACCGGCTGCTGCTCGGCAAGCCGAACATCAACGGCGCCTACAGCCTGGTGCTCGAAGAAGACCGCAGCTTCCAGGCGCGCGTGCGCGTCGCGGGCGGCGTGCAGTACGACATTCGCTCGAACGCCATCGCGCCGCTCAACCAGTGGACGCACGTCGCGTTTCAGTACGACGCCGCGACCGGCACGATGGTGTTCCTCATGAACGGCGTGGAGACGAACCGCATCGTGCGCGCGCCGGCCGTGCTCGCGGGGACGAACGACGTGCTCTTCATCGGCGCTCCCGGAGCACGTGCCGCGTGCCCTGCCAACGGTGACGGCGCCTTCGACGGAGAGCTCGACGAGGTCGGCATCACCCGCGCGTGGCGGTACGGCGCGGTTCCTGGAACGGGCGCTGGCGGCGGTGGAGCTGGTGGTGGTGTCGCGAGCGCGGGCGGTTCAGCAGGAACGGGCGGAGGTTCCGTGAGCGCAGGCGGTGCAGCTGGCACCGGTGGCGGCGTCGCGGGCACGGGCGGTGGCTCGGCGAGCGCTGGTGGCATTGCAGGCACGGGCGGCGGCTCCGCGAGCGCAGGTGGCGTCGCGGGTGGTGGCTCCGCGAGCGCAGGTGGCGTCGCTGGAACGGGTGGAGGCTCCGCGAGCGCGGGTGGTGCGAGTGGCGGGGGAACGGGCGGGCAGGGTGGTGGGCTCTCGACGGGTGGCGGCGCAGCGCTCTCGGGAGGCGTCGCCGGATCCGGTGGTGTTCTGATGGGAGGGGGCTCCACCGGCTCCGGAGGCGGAGGACGTGGAGGCGTTGCGGCCAACTCGGGCTGCAGTTCGAGCGGAGCTCCGTCACTGCTTTCGTTCGTCGGTCTGGCGCTGCTGCTGCGCCGACGGCTCACGCGCTGAGTGTTGGGGTTCGTCGTTCTCCCGCCGGTTGCGGGCTCGCGACGGGAAGGTCCGCCGCACTCGTCCGTCGACTGCGCGGAGGAAGTTCCTTTCGGCGCCGCTCGAGGTGGTGCTGAACGCGCTCAGCTCACTCGCCGCGCTCGCGCTTGTTCCTCTCGACCGTCTCCCGCAGCGCGTGCTGGCTCTCGGCGATCTCTTCATTTCCACCGACGAGCACGAAGAGCCCGACGAAGCCGGCTCCAGCCAGCGCGATGCCCAGCAGCGGGAGCGCCTTCATGTCGAGCGGCTCCCGCAACGCGAACGAGCCGATGGGAATCACCCACCACACGATGGGCAGCAACGCGACCCACGCCACCGGGCGGTGGTGCTTGCGCGCGAGCCGAACCAGCAGCCACATCGCGCCGAGCGGGAAGACGACCACCACCACGAAGAGAAAGGCGCCGAAGGTGTCGAACTGAAGGTCGAGCCCCAACACCTCCGAGAGCCAGTTCAGCACCACCTGCAGCGCGTGCACGGCGCCATCATGGCACGGTCGGCTGCGCGCGCGTCGTGGAGCGCTTCGTTGGGCGAGCCTTCGGTGACTCGAACGTCGCCAGCGCTGGCTCGAACGCGTTCGCCTCGTCGCTCGTGCGGAACCGGCCCACCAGCTTCTGCAGCGCGTCGCCTTCCCGGGCCAGCGCGTCGGCCGTCGCCTTCAGGGCCGTCGACGTCGTCGCGTTCGCCTGCGTCGTGGTGTCGAGCTGCGCGGCGGCGCGGCAGAGCTCATCGACCGAGGTCGCCTGCTCCCTCGCGCGCTGAGCGATGGTGTCGATGCCTGCGCCGGTGCGGCCGATGGCCTCGACGATCTCACGCAGCGCCGCGCCCGACGCGTTCACCGCGCCAGTGGCGTTGCGCACCTTGCCGACCGCGTCGGCGATGAGCCGGCGCACCTCTTTCGCAGACTCGGCGCTCCGACCCGACAGCGCGCGCACCTCGGTGGCGACGACGGCGAAACCGCGGCCCGCTTCGCCCGCCCGCGCGGCCTCGACCGCCGCGTTCAACGCCAGCAGGTTCGTCTGAAAGGCGATGGTGTCGAGCGTCTCGGTGATGGTGGTGATCTGCGCTGCGGAACGCTCGACCGCGCCGATGCCCTCGATGGCCGTGTGCACGACGTCAGCGCCCGCGCGAGCTGCTTCCCGCGCCTTGCCTGCGTCGGCCGCGCTGCCCTGCGAGTCGCTCGCGGTGAGCCGCACCTGGTTCGCGACGGCCTGCAAGGTCGTGGTCGTCTCTTCCACCCCTGCGGCCTGCCGCATCGTCGAGTCGCTCAGGTTCGCCGTCGACGCCGAGAGCGCCTGGGCGTTCACGCTGAGGCGGTTCGACACGTCGCGCACCTCGACCACCAGCCCATGCAGCTGCGTCATGAACGCGTTGAAGGCGCGGGCGAGCGCGGTGAGCTCGTCGTCTCCTTCGGCGGGCAGGCGGCGCGTGAGGTCGCCGGCTCCAGAAGAGATGTCGGTCATCGCGTCGACGACCTGCTGCAGCGCCCGCACGATGCCTCGGCCGACGAGCGTGGTGCCGAAGAACAGGCCCAACACCGTCAGCACCAGCACCACCATCATCGACGCCATCGCCGAGTCTGCGGCGCTCGTCGCGTCGTGCTGCGCCTGCTGGTTCAACGCCTCGACCGTCTCTGAGATGGCGCTCATGCGCGTCTCGAGGTCGCGAAACGACGTGAGGAACGTGGGGTACTTCGCCTTCGCCGCGCTCTGGTCGCGCCGGGCTTCGGTCAGCATCTGCTCGGCGCTCGCGATGTACGCCTCCATCACGGGCTGGGCGTCGACGAGCGCGCGTCGCGCTTCATCACCGAGCGCCAGCGCGAGGTTGGCGGTCAGCAGCTCGCGAAACCGCCCGGCGTGCTCGGAGAGGTCGTCGCCGGCCTCCTTTCGCCCCACCTCGTCGGCTGCGAGCAACGCCGCGAGCACGTCGCCCCGGAGCGCGTCGTGCATCATGTCGGCGTCTTTGTGGTTCGAGAGCGCGACCTCGGTCGTGTGCATCGCCACCATCGTGGCGTTCACCGTGCGCAGCCCACGCAGCCCAACGACCCCGAGCACGCAGGCCAGCGCCGCGCCAGCGAACGAGATGGCCTTGAGCTTCGATTCGATTCGCCAGGTCATCACTCCCCCCTTGCCTGCTTCAGAACTCGGCTTCGTGCGCGCCGGGCGCTGGCCGTCTCGTCGTCGTGCGCTTCGGCGCAGGGGCGGGCTCGAACGTCGCCAGGGCCGGCTCGAACGGCTGCGCTTCGACGGCCGACTCGCCCGTGCGGAAGCGACTGGCGAGCTTGGCGAGGTTGCTGGCTGACGACGAGAGCCGGCTCGCGGCCTGGGTGAGCGCCTGGGCCTGACCCGTCGTGCGCTGCGCGACAGCGTCGCTGGCCATCATCGCGCGGTTGATCTCTTCGACACCGCTCGACTGCTCGCTCGCCGCGGTCGCGAGCTGGCCCATGAGCGAGGTCACCTCACGCACGGCCGTGCCTGCCTGCTCGAGCGCGGCCGAGCTCTGGTCGACGAGCGCCGAGCCCGCGCTGACCTGCTCGACCGAGCCCTGAATCAGCTTGCGAATGTCGCGCGCCGCCTGAGCCGACCGCTGCGCGAGGGCGCGCACCTCGTGCGCGACGACCGCGAAGCCACGGCCTGCTTCTCCGGCGCGGGCAGCCTCGACGGCGGCGTTGAGCGCCAGCAGGTTCGTCTGGAACGCCATCTCGTCGACGGTGCCGACGATGTCCTGCACCTTCGCAGAGGTGTCGGCGAGGGCGCGCATGGCCTGCTGGGTCGACTTCATGACGTCGGCGGTCGAGCGCACCGCCTCGCTCGACTGGCCCGACAACGAGTTGCCTCGCTGGGCGATGTTCGAGGTCTGCTGCGAGTTGGCGGTCAGCTCTTCGAGCGACGCCGACGTCTCCTCCGACGAGGCGGCCTGCTCGGTCACGCCCGTCTGCAGGCCCGTGCTGGTGGTGGTGAGCGACGACGACTCCTCTTCGACCTGTCTCGCCACGCGCTGCACGCCCTGAATCGCCTCGGCCATGCCAGCGAGCGTGCGGGTCAACGCCTCGTGCACGACCGTCACTTCGTCACGCGCGTCGTCGGCAGGGCGCGCGCTCAGGTCGCCCTGGGCTGCGGCTTCGAGCGACTCGATGATGGTGCGCAGCCGCTTCGACAGGTTCGACACCGTGCGCAGGCCGATGATGACCGACAGAATGCCGCCGATGAACGCGGCGAGCACGATGGTCAGCTTGAGCGTGCGCACCGAGCCGGCTGCCGCCGCGCGCTGCCGCTTCTCGACCTCGGCGGCGAACTGCATCGTCGAGTCGACGGCGGCCTTCTGCGCCTCGAACACGGGGCTCAGTTGGGTGCTGAGCAGCTGCTCGGCTTCGTCACGTTTGCCAGCGCGCACCAGCGGGAACACGGCCTTCCCCGTCTGAAAGAACTTGCGTGCGGTCGGAACCACCTGGTCCTCCAGTCTGGCTCGCAGGCCGTCGTCGATCTTCGCCGTCGCGAAGTAGGTGACGCGGGCCTCGAAGTCCCGCTCGAGCTGGCCCCATCGGCTCTCGACAGCCTCGAGCTTCGAAGCGTCTGCCAGCACCGCCTGGTGGGCCACCAGCCAGGGCTCGACGACGTACAGCGCCGGAGGGAGTGCGTCGGCCACGAGGTCCTTGGTCGAGATCACCGGTGCGTACACCGACTCTTCCGCGCGCTCGGCGGTGTTCACCCACAGCATGATGACCACGGCGGTGAAGAGCGCTCCGAACATCGCCAGCAACAGCAGCACCTGAGCTCGCAGTGACAGCTTCATGACTCTGTTCTCCTCGATTCAGAACCAGCCCATCGCCGCGACGGTGATGGTGTCCTGGGAAAGGCGGTTGGGAACGAAGGGGGCCGTGCTGCCGTCGCCTTCGACGGCGCCCGAGAAGTAGAGCCGGGCGTTGGCCTGGTCGCGGCGGTACTCGACCCGCAGCGCGACGTGGTCGACCGGGCGAACGTCGAGCGTCGCCGTCAGACTTCCGACGGTAGTGGCGGGGAAGAAGATGGGGGCCGCGATGAACTCGCCGTTCACGAAGTCGCCTTCGTGCAAGACGTCGGCCCGGCCCGAGACGAACAGCCACTCGAGCACCTTCACGCGTGACGAGAGCGCAGCGCTCACCCAGGGCTGCAGACCGACAGCGGTCTGCTCGAAGCCCACGTTCGCCTGACCGAGCAGCGCGACGCGATCAGTGGCCTGCCACTGACCCCAGGCGTCAAAGAGATGACGCCACGGCCGACCGATGTCGGAGCCGGTGCGCTCGACGCCGCCGAAGTACAGCAGGCTCGCCGTCACGCCCTCTGACTGCCACGCGAGGCTCGCGCTCACGGACTTCTCGGGGTTGTTGTCCACCACCGTGTTCCAGCCGTTGTAGACGGCCGCGGTCGCCGAGAGGTGCGGGGTGAGCGCGTACGTGGCCCGTGCGCCCGTGTGATAAAACGGCAGCGCGAAGAAGAGCGTCGAGCGCGAGAGGTTCCAGTTGTCTTTCGAGACTGGCGCTTCGGGGCCGACCGGCGAGAGGAAGATGCCCGCTTCGACGAGCAGCCCGCGCCCGATGGGGACGCGATAGCCGACGTGCGCCTGCTGAATGATGCGCCACAGCTCGCCTCCCGACGGCGCGACCCATGCGGTGCCGGGCTGCGCTGGCTCTGCGAGGTACGAGGTGACCGACGCCGAGCCGAGCTGCAGCCCGAGCTCTCCGACGAAGCCCGAGACGTCGAACTTCGCGTCGAGGAGCGCGCTCGACAGCGTGAAGGTGTTCGCCCGGTTGTCGAAGCCGCGGCCGTTGGTGATGCCGTTCGACGGCTGGCCGAAGTTCCACTGGTAGTACGCCTCGGCGAGGCCCGAGATGACGACGGGCGGCGGCGGCGCGGGTTCGGGCCGAGCGGCGGGCGCATCGTGGGCGACGACTGGCGGCGCAGAGAGCGGCTCGGCTCCAGCGGTGGGTGCCTGGTCAGGCTGCTTCGGCGCTTCGAGGTCGACCGGCACTCCGTCCGTCGCCACCTGGGCGAGCGCAGACGACTCGGGTGATGGCGCGGCGCTGATCAGACCGACGAGGATCCAGTGCATGGGCAACTCTCGGATCGACTCGCTGTGCAACCTGCGTACTCGCAGTTTCTGCGCACAAGACGTTGAAGATCGATGACTGCGCCCGGGTGCGAAACAGCCCGTGGGTCACGGCGGGGTCAGCGGCGGGTGCAGAACACGTCCACGACTGCCCCAACGAAGCCGCGTAACCTGCCCGCGTCGTGACGCGTTGGTTGATCAGCCTCACTCTGCTGGGCTCATGCGTGGCGCCGCAGGTCGTGGTGCCAGCACCGCCCGCGCCGCCACCTGCGCCAAAGCCAGTCATCGTCGAAGCGCCAGCGCCGGTGCGACCGAGCTGGTTCGACGCCGAGGCGCAGCCGGAGTCACTCACCACGCTCTCTCGTGCGGTGCTGCGCGACGCGGGCGTGCCCGAGGGCGATCGGCAGGTGTTCCCCGAGACGTACTCCACCGTCGATGGCGTCTTCACCTTTCGAGGAGGCCCCACGCGCAGCGGCGGGGCGTTCGGTCACGTGCCGAAGAAGCCGGTCGCCTTGCACTTGGTGTGGACGCACCAGACCGGCCAGAGCCGTGCGCCCTGGTTCGGCGGCACGGGGTGGACTGGCCAGCCCGCCATCGTGCGTTGGCCCGACGTCATGCGGCACTCGATGCCGAAGCTCGGCGCGCGCACGCGCCAGGCCGGCTTCGTCGAGGTGATTCAGGGCAGCCTCGATGGGCGCGTTCACTTCCTCGACCTGCAGACGGGCAAACCGTCGCGGCCCGCCATCGTCACCGGCAACCCCATCAAGGGCAGCGTCTCGCTCGACCCGCGTGGCTACCCGCTGCTCTTCGTCGGCCAGGGCATTCCCGAGAACGTGCCCATTGGCCTGCGCGTGTACGAGCTCATCGGGCACACCGAGGTCTTCTTCCTGCCGGGCGCAGACAAAGAGGCGCCGCGCCGCGAGTGGGGCGCGTTCGATTCGTCGGGGCTGCTCAACCGGCTGACCGACACCTACGTCGTCGGCGGCGAGAACGGCCTGCTCTACCTGCTCAAGCTGCACACGAACTTCGACCCCATCGCGTTGTCGCTGGCCGTCGCTCCCGAGGTGGTGCGCTACCGCTACAAGGAGGCCTCGAGTCAGCACTTCGGCGTCGAGAACTCGATGTCGGCGCTCGGGTGGCTCGCGTTCTTCGCCGACAACGGCGGCACGGTGCAGGCCATCGACCTGCGCACCTTCACGCCGCTGTGGGCCTTCGCTGCGGGAGACGACACCGACGCGAGCCTCGCGCTCGACACGTCGCTCCCTCGCCCTGCGCTCTTCACGGGCTGTGAGGTCGACAAGACGGGCCCAAAGGGCTTCACGCACCTGCGCCGCATCGACGCGCTCACCGGCACCGTGGAGTGGACCAACTCGTTCGAGTGCCGTGGCGCGCTGACGCCGAAGAAGATCGACGCCGGGCTCTTCGCGACGCCGGCCATCGGCACGGGCGATGTCGAAGACCTGGTCTTCTTCACCATCGCGCGGTGCCCGGGGCCCGAGAATGGGCAGGTGCTGGCGCTCGACAAGGCGACGGGCGCCGAGGTGTGGCGCATCGACCTGCCGCAGTACGCCTGGTCGACGCCGACGCTCGTGAAGGACGAAGCCGGCGAGAGCTACCTGCTGCAGGGCGGCATCGGCGGGCTGTTGCGGCTCATTCACGCGCGCAGCGGGCGCGAGGTCGCGAGCCTCAAGCTGTCGGGAGACATCGAGGCCTCACCCGCGGTGTTCGACGACATGCTCGTGCTCGGCACGCGCGCCAACCAGATTCATGGCGTGCGCATCGTCGGCGAAGGCGCGGTCACGAGAACCAGGTGAAGCCGATGCCGCGGGCCATCATCGAGGCCACGAAGGGAATGGCGAGGGTGATGGCCAGCTCGACCGCGGTGATGGTCGCGAACGTGCCAGCGCGGCTCGTGTCGAGCGCCAGCCCCTTCGCCTTGCGCACGCGCCAGCGCATGAACGTCACCATCGGCCACAGCTCGAGCAGGAAGACGACCGAGAACAGCCCCAGCTTGAGCAGGAACGCGCCGCTGTTCAGGTAGTAGCCGCTGCCCTTCTCGAAGGAGCCGAACGCGCGCAGCAGCCCGGTGACGAGCCACAGAATCGCCGCGACGCCCCACAGGTTGTCGCCCACCAGCATCGGCTCGAGCGCCGTCGGGTCGGTGACCAGCCGCCGCAGCTGTCTCCACCGAATGGCGACGCCCGAGAGCCCGAGCACGAGCGCGAAGAGATGAAACGTCGAGAGCAGGGCAGCGCTGAGCATCGGAATCGTCCTTGGCTTGACAGTGTCAAGCAGTGAATAGCGTCGACGACTTGGCAGTGTCAAGTCGCCGTGGCGTCGGCGCCCTGCGTCGCGGCTTTCGCACCTGCGTCACGGCCGAGGCAGGCAGGCATGTCGGGGCCTTCACGCGCGGCGTGTCACCGGTGCGTCACCGTCGAGGCGGCACGCGCACTTCGGAGCGGCCGACGAATTGCTGACGAAGCACGGCCATGAACCTTCGACGCAACGTGGTGGTGGCGCTGTGTGGAGTGGTGCTCCTCGTGAGTGGCGCGGCGCTCGCCAGGGAGGAGCCCGGCGATGACGTCGCCGTGACGAAGCCCGCACCGGAGCCCGAGCCCGACGCGACCTTCGCGTGGGAGCTGACCATGGGCTTTTCGGGCACCGTGCTCGACCCCTCGGCGATGCCGCTGGTGTTCCAGGCGGGCGAGGCGGTGAACGTGGCGGGCGCGACGGGGCTCACCGCTCCCTTCGGAGGCGCCTCTCTGCGCCAGTTGGTCACCGCCGGCCCGTCGTGGGAGACGCGCGCGATTCAGAGTCACGTGCGCTTCACGCTCGGGTTGCAGAAGCCGTACGCGGCCTTTCGCCAGGGCGCTATCGACGCCGACGTCGACGGCCTGCGCGTGAGCCCGCGGTCGTTGTCGCTGTGGGTGGTTCGGTTCGGGCTCGGCGGTGAGTACACCTTCGGGCGGGTGACGCCGTTCGCCGACGTGCTGGGTGACGTGCAGTTGGCGACGGCCGAGGTCACGGTCGGTGGGCAGCCCGGCAAGTACACCTCGTCGGGCTTCGGGTTCTCGGTGCGCGCCGGTGCCCGGGTGCGCGTCGACAAGTACCTCTCGGTCGGCCTCGCCGGTGAGTACGGCCTGGTGGGTACGCCGCGCTACGGCGCGAGCCTCATGGTGGGCTGGGTGTTCCCCATCGATTGACGCTCACCTCAGAACGGAACGGTCGTCTGCCCGCTGGAGCCCAGGGCGTACGAGTTGCCCTGGCCACACGTCGCGGCGCCGGTGTTCACGTTCATACGGCAGCAGAAGGGGAAGTTCGCGCCCGGCTCACCGGCGTTGCACGCGAGCGAGTAACGGGCCGTGGTCGTCGCGCCGAGCCCCGGATAGGCGATGGTCGTCGCAGACCAGGCCGAGCCGTTGGCGTTCGTGGCGAGATTGCACGTGGTCTCGCCGGTGCTCACGTTCATGCGGCAGCAGAACGGGTTTCCCTGCACGCTGCCGAGGTACGAGCCGTGGCCGCACGAGAGCACGAAGCCGCTCTCACTCGTGGCGTTGAGGGTCTGAATGGTGGCCGAGGTGGCGTTGAATGACGTCGCGGTCATCGAGCCAGCGCTCACGCTGCCTGCGTTCACGGCGCCGCTCGTCGTCACCGAGGCCGCCGCGATGGAGCCCGTACCCGCGGCGCCCGGCGCGACGCCCGCGTCGATGGAGATGGAGCCCACCTTCGTCTCCACCAGCTTGATGAGCTCGCGGTAGTTCTGGTTCACCACCGACGCCATCGCCGGCTCGTCAGGGCAGAACGGCGTCATCAACCCGGGCAGCACTTCGTTGCAGGCCGCTCCGCTGGCGAGTGAGACCCGCGAGCCAAGGCCAACGGCGAGGAGCACGGCCACCACGCCGATCGACCAGCGCTGCCGACGTCGCTCGAGCATCACGACACGAGCGCGCAGCGACTCCACTTCGACGACCAGGGCTTCGACAGAGTGCGGGGGCATACCCGCTCATACCGCGACTTCTGTCAGCGCCACTCAAGGCTCGACACAGACGGCGCCGCTGCACGTCATCTGGGAGGGACACCCCCCATCGCACGAAGGCCGCTGACAGAGCGTTCCACTGCACACGTACGGTGTCGGGCAGGCCGTCGTCGCCGAGCAGGTGCGAATCGCGCACAGGCCCATCGAGGTACACCGCAGGGCGCCACCGCAGTCGGCGTCACGCTGGCAGTCGCGCACGCACGCCGCGAAGTTGCCGCAGGCGGTACCAGCCGGACAGTCGGCGTCCGAGCCGCAGCCATTGCACACGCCACCGGGAGCCGTCGTCGTGCACGTCGACGCTCCAGGGCAGCGGCGGCCCTGATGGCACTGCACGAGCGAGAGGCCGAGCGAGCCGGCGTCGACGGTCGAGCCCGCGTCCATTCCGACGACGCCAGCATCGGGAGCGCCCGCGTCTGCGACACCCGAGTCGGCAGGGCCTGCGTCGGCGGTGATGCCCGAGTCCATCGTCGCTGGGCCTGCATCCACGACGACACCAGCGTCGGCCACGAGCGCACCTGCATCGACGAGGGGCGACATCGTTCCGCAGCCGAACACGAACAGGAGGGGCACGAGCGCGCGCTTCATCGTCACTCCGCCGGCTTGTTCAACGACGCGGTGATGCTGCGCACGACCGAGCGTGGCGACACGCGCAGCGACTGGTACGCGAGGTAGTTCATCCACCCGTGCACCACGAGCGGCTCGCCCTGCATCATCGCCTCGTACGCGTCGTTCACGACGTCTTCGGCCTTCGCCACGCCGACGGGCCGCTGGAAGAGCGGCGTCTTGTCGTTGCCGGCCACCTTCGCGAACTCGGTCAGCGTCGCGCCCGGGCAGCTCGCGGTGACGGTGACGCCCGAGCCGGCGAGCTCGTGCGAGAGCGCTTCGGTGAAGCTCACCACGAAGGCCTTCGTCGCGTAGTACGTCGCCATGAAGGGCCCCGGCTGAAAGCCCGCCGTCGACGCGATGTTCAACACCCGCCCACGGCCACGCGCGCGCATCGGCTTCACGAAGCGGTGACACAGCTCGAGCAGCGCGGTGCAGTTCACCTGCACCATCTCGAGCTCGCGCGACACGTCGAGGTCGAGGAACGGCCCCGTGGAGCCGAAGCCCGCGTTGTTCACGAGGAAGTCGACCTCGAGCCGCTTCTCGGCCACGGCGTCGAAGAGCTTCTTCGGCGTCGTCGGGTCCGACAGGTCGAACGGCATCACGAAGGTGCGCACCTTGTGCAGGCGCAGCCGCTCGGCGAGTGCGTTCATTCGCGCTTCGTTGCGGGCGACGAGAATGACGTCGTGGCCATCGCGGGCGAAGCGGTGCGCGAACTGCTCGCCGAGCCCTGACGAGGCTCCGGTGATGAGGGCGACCTGGGCCATGAAGCGCTCCTTGGGGTGCGGGGAGGCGCTGCATACCCGAGCCACATGACGCTGGCACTGTCGGCGCGAGTGACACAGCGTTGGGCCATGCGACTGCAGGCTCCCCACTGTGCTGCGTGTGGTGCACCCATCGACGTGCCCGTCGGTGCCTCACGGGTGACGTGCACGTACTGCCAGACCACGCTCGTCGTCGAAGCCCACGCCGTCTCGACGTTCCACGCGCCGCCGAAGCCGCAGAGCGCGAAGAGCAAGGCGCCACCGTTTCCCGAGCCCGACGCCACGCTGCGCAACTGGGCGGTGCCGCGCTTCGAGCTCTCACTCGTCGAGCAGGCGATTCCCGGCGCGGTGCCCGAGGTGTTCGCCGGCTTCGAGTTGCCCGACGAGAAGTTCGCCTTCGCCTCGCTGCGCGTCGTCGACGCCGAGGGAGCGCAGGTGAACGTGCCGCTCGCGCGGGCCTTCGACGCGCTCAAGCAGTCGCTCGAGAACGACGCCGACCCGGGCCTCGCCGCCAACCTCGCGCTCGACACGCTGTGCGAGGGCCCCTTCTCGCATCGGCTGCAGGTGGCCATCACGCTCTTCGACCCACTGCGCATGAAGGTGACGCCGTACGCCGCGGGCTGCCGTGAAGCGCTCATCTGGGCCTCGAGCCAGGAGGGCCGCACCACCGTCGCTCACGGCCACAGCCACCCGCTCGAGCGCAAGTCGCTGCGTGAACGTGGCGACCAGTTCGAGAACGGCCGCGACGTGCACCTCGCCGCGAACGACCTCGTGTTGTTCGCCAGCCCCGGGTTTCTCGGGCACGGCGCGAAGGGCTACGGCGATGGGCTGCGCGCGCTGCTCGACACCGCCAACGCCCACCTCGGCGAAGAGCCGCTGCGCGTGGTGACGCTCGCGAAGAACGCCTTCTGGGAGGACTTTCAGAAGAACACCTGGTCGCGTCCCACGCCGTCGGGAGACGTGAAGCTGGTGGCCGTGCGCGCGGTGCTGCCCGAGCTGTCGACGGTGATGCCGCCCGGCCGCGTCGAGACGCTCAAGACGAAGCGCTACGAGGTCGCGTTGCTCACCCAGCCGGGGGAGCGGGTGGCGCTGCTGCCCCTGCACGATGAGCGGCACGCCCTCGTGTGGCTCGCCGCGACGGTGACCGACGCGCAGTGGAAGAACTTCTGCGACGCGGTGCTCGAGGTGTTCGACCGCAAGGACCACGGCGACAACGACAACCCGCGCGCGGCTGGCCGGCACGCTGGCTCCACCCTCGGCGCGCCCGCTCCGTTCCTCGTCGCGCACCTGTCTGACCGGTACCAGCGCGTGAAGTGGTTCCGGCAGCTCTGGCGGCAGCCCATCGCCCTCGGCCCGCGCGGCGTGAAGGCCGACTCGCATCAGGCCTTCGACGAAGGCGGCGAAGCGACGGTGCACGACTTTCACCGGCTCTTCTTCACCGGCACGCTCGCGTATGACGGAGAGGTGCAGACGGCCGACCAGCTGGCCGAGGCGTGGCGCGGTGGAAAAGCGTCGCGGCTGTACGAGGCCTTCGAGCGCCACTGGAAGACGAAGAAGACGGCGCCCGCGCTCGAGCAGCTCTGCCGCGCGGCCATCAGCGACGTCCCAGCCACGCCCACGGGCCTCGCGCTCATCACGGGCGTGCCCTGAGCCGTTGACTCGGCGTGCGTTTCCCTTCATCTCACTCGCGCCGTGTCATCCGACCCCGAGAGTCTGCTCCCCGTCGTTCACCGAGACCTCGTCGAGGCGCTCGAAGGGGAAGCGACCGGCGCTGGCGTCGACTCCGAGGCGTGGAAGGTGATGGTCGCGAACGCCATCGGCGACGGCTGCCCACGGCAGACGGGTCGAACCCTCGGCGAGCGCTATGCGCAGTCGGTGGTGGGCCGGGCGTTGATGGTGAGCCTCGAGCTCATTCCCGCGGAGCGCGTCTGGTCGACCGTCGTGCCGCTCATCAGCGCGCGGCTGAGACGAGACGTGAAGTGCGAGTGGTTTCCGGTGGCCGCTGGCGTGGGCCGGCTCGTGATGAGCGGCAAGCGCGTGACGCCGCCCGAGGTCACGCTGGGCTGCTACGACTTCTTTGGTGAGCACACGCGGCCGAAGTCGCGGCTCGAGATCGTCGACTGCACAGAGACGTCGCTCGTGTTCGAGATTCGTTGGGGCTGAGGGCGTCAGGGCACGCTGGAGCAGTCGAGCCCGCCGCCCACCATGCGCACCTTCACGTCGAGCGTGGTGCCTTCGCGCAGGCCGCTCCACTTGCCCTCGTTGAAGTCGCAGCTCCACGCCTCGCCCGCCGGCCCCTTGAACGCGACGGTGTACGACTCGTGGTGCGCGCCCTCACGCTCGCTGCCGACGCTCGCGCCGCCACGCAGGCCCGAGAGTGACGGCCACGTCGGCGCCTCGGCTCTCGTGCCCTTCGAGGTGACGCTGCGCGACTTCGCCCACTTGTCGACCTTGAAGGCGCAGTGGTCGGCATAGACGGGCTCTTCGCGGTACTTCGGCTTGCACTCCTGCTTGCGCTCGAACGTGCCGTCGCCGCGGTCGACGTTGCGCGTGCTGCACGTCTCGCCGTCGGGCACCTTGTTCGTCGAGCGCTGCTTCTTGCTGCGCGACACGTCGTAGGCACCCGAGGGCATCGAGTCGCACCAGTCAGACTCGTTCACGGGGCCGTACTTCTCGATGTCGATGCTGCGCTCCCAGGTGTGGCCCGCGACGGTGGCCTTCGACGGCTTGGTCCAGAACTTCGCGACGGCGCCGAGGCCGCAGCACAACACCACGACGGCGCCCAGCGCCCAGGGCCACAGCGGCTTCTTCTTCGGCGGCTCGGCGACGGGCGCAGCAGGAGCCGCGTCGACACTCTGGCCGTTCACCTGGTCGGCGAGGCGCTTCACCTGCGCCGTTCCATCCATCGGGGCGCCGCAGTGCCGGCAGTGCACCGCCTTCGCGCCGTTTGGCGTTGCGCAGTGCGCGCAGGCCTTGTCGGCGCCGTCGAACTCGGTGTTGGCGGCGACCTCTTGCCCGGGCTCGGGGAAGCGCCGGCGCTTCGGGTCCTGGGGAGCGCCGCACACGGGACAGAAGCGGTTCGTCTTGCCGAGCAGGTTCTTCGTGTCGCAGCTCGCGCAGTCCCACAGCATCTCGAAGACGCCCTGCTTCGGGCCGGCCGGCGCGGTGCCCAGCTTGCC
Source organism: Myxococcaceae bacterium (assembly GCA_040275325.1). Taxonomy (GTDB): domain Bacteria; phylum Myxococcota; class Myxococcia; order Myxococcales; family Myxococcaceae; genus Xiheimicrobium. The sequence continues at coordinate 35,231 of JBEOKA010000379.1, forward strand.
CGCCGTGAGCCGCCAGAGTTCGCCCGAGTCGAACGCGGTGGTGCCGCACTCGGCGCACAGGTCGAGCTCGATGCCCTTGATGGTGAAGCGCGTGAGCGGCTTGCTGCAGGTCGGGCACGAGCGCGGTGATGGAGGCGGCTTGCCGGCTCCGCGCACCACCGCGTCCTTCAGGTCGCCCATCGGAATGCCCGCGAGCTGGAACAGCTGCTGCGTGACGGCGCCGTCAGAGAACGTCGTCTTGCACGAGTCACACGCGAGGCCCGCGAGGCCTTTGCCGAAGAGAGAAGGGTTGCTGGTGAGAGGCGCGCCGCAGTTCGGACAGCTGGTCGAGGCCATGTGCGCGAACGATAGCGAAGCGCGCACGGAAGGAACGCACTTCGTGTGCGCGTTCCCATGGGTCGTTGATGCGTGTCAGGTGAGCGCGGTGACGTGCACCTTCGGCGTGGTGCGCTTCACGCAGGCTTCGACGACGCGGCCCAGGCGCAGCAGCAGGTGCTCTTCGTACGGGCGCCCCATCAGGTGCAGGCCGACCGGGAGTCCCTTCGCATCCAACCCCGCAGGCACCGAGAGTGCAGGGAATCCGGTGAGGTTGCCGACTCGAATGAAGCGCATCAGCTGGTCGACGACGGGCAGGTTCGACTCTCCGTCGGGCAGCGTCGCTTCGGGAATCGCGGGCGCGGTGCAGGCCGTCGTCGGCGTCACCACCACGTCGCACGTCTTCATCAGCTCGAGCCACTCGCGCGTCAGCTTCTGGCGGTGCCGCAGCGCGTGCACGTAGTCGCGCGAGCTGAAGTTGCCGCCGATGGCCAGGTTGGTGCGCGAGTCGAGGGCGAAGCGGCTCGAGTCCTTCAGCACCTCGTCGTGCATCGCCTCCCGCATCTCCGAGAGGATGATGATGGAGTGGCTCCAGAGAATGAGGTTCAGGTCGGGCGGCGGCAGCTCGACGATGGTGGCGCCCGCGTCGGTGAGCGCCTTCAGCCCTTCGCGGCACCGCGCGACGACGTCGGCCTCGGCGTCTTCGAAGTACGGCTGGCAGATGCCCAGACGCACGCCCTTCAGCGAGCCGTTGGCGTAGTCGGTGAGGTGCAGTGACGGCTGGCGCAGCGAGACCGGGTCGTGCTCGTCGGGGCCCGCGATGAGCGCGTAGGCCGCGGCGACGTCGGCGACCGTGAGGCCGATGGGGCCGACGTGGCCCACGTTCCAGCACAGCGGAGGGATGCCAGCTTCGCTGATGCGCCCGAAGGTGGCCTTGAGCCCGACGACGCCGCAGAGCGCCGCGGGAATTCGAATCGAGCCGCCACCATCGGCGCCGATGGCGATGGGGCAGAGGCCTGCTGCGACGACTGCGGCCGAAGCAGAGGAGGAGCCGCCGGTGATGCGCGTGCGGTCGAACGGGTTTCGCGCGGGCCCGTAGTGCGGGTTGAGCCCGATGGGGTTGATGCCAATCTCGTTCATGTTGGCCTTGCCGAGAATCAGCGCTCCGGCGGCCTTGAGGCGCGCGGCGACCGCGGAGTCCTTCGCGGCCACCTCGGTGCGGAACTTCGTGCCCAGCGTGGTGACGAAGCCCTCGAGGTCGACCTCGTCTTTGAGCACCACCGGCACGCCGTCGAGCGCCGACTTCGGAGCGCCCGCGCGCCAGCGCTCGCTCGACGCCTCGGCCTCGGCCACCACCAGCTCGGGCTTGCGCGAGATGAAGAAGTTCATCTTGTCGTCGCCGCCTTCGAGCTTCGAGATGGCCTCGTGCAGGCGGCGCACGACGCGCGAGGGGTCGCTCGTGTTGCTCCGGTACGCCTCGCGGAAGGCGGCGATGGTCTCGAGCTTGTCACCGGGAACGTTGGCGGCAGCAGCGAGCGCGGCCTCGGCGAGGGCCTTTGGTTCCGTGACTCCGGTCGGCTCGGCGCCCAGCGGTAGCGGCACCTGAATCGGAGACGCGTTGCCCGCGCTTGCCTCACGGAAGCGGCCGATGCCCGAGTCGGTGATGAGCTTGTTGATGAGCACCGGCCCCACGCCGCTCTCGAGCGCGCTGACGAAGGCCTTGAGCGCGAAACCAGAGACGACGGGAGCTTTGACGGAGTCACGGACGTAGCGCATGGCGGCGAACCGTAGCGTTGTGCCGGCGAAATGCAGTCACTTGTCTGTGGGCGCGGCTCCGAGCACGCTGCGGCCGTGAGCCTCGGTGCACTGCTGCTCGTCATTGGCGTCGAGGCGTCGACTGCGCTCGAAGTCACGCGCCGGACCGTGCCATTCGGGGTGCTGAGGATCGAAGTGCTCGACAGACCGTCACGAGCGCTATGAGTCCGTTCCGAACAGGCCTGCTCGCGGTGGTGTTGGTCGTGGGGTGCTCCGCGCCGCCAGCGACGCAGTTCGACATCGTGCGCCCGCTCTCGCTGCAGCGCTGCGTGCCGACCTTCATGGTGGCGGAGCCCGCTCGCGCCGATTTGCTGGTCGCGGGCTCCGTCACCCTCGACTTCATCGTGCAGGCCTTCCTCGACTGTGACTTTGGCGTGCGCGACCTCGAGTCGTTCTCAGTCGAGCTCACCGACGACGACGGCTCGCCCATCAGCACGCAGGTCGAGCAGGTGCCGGTCAACGGCACGACCCGGCGCGTGTCGGTGTCATTCACAGCGCGGGGCAGCGGCTCGGTTCACCTTCGTTTCGTGGCCGAGCCCACCATCGGGGTCTTCTCGCGGTCGTATCGGGTCATCGCTCCCTCAATGCGTGTCTGGACGCAGGTGCCCTCGCGCTCATGCGATGGGCTCGTCGACGGCCCTGGTGGCGAGTCGCTGTGTGTGAACAACCGCCGCCTCGAACTCGCGGGCCAGGCCATCGAGGTCGACGGCGTCGCGGCCACCGCCTCCCTGGTGTGGCTGTTGCGCCCTTCGAGCCTCGAAGGTTGGTTGCTCGACGGAGGAACGGCCGTTCGGGTTCCGCTCCCCAGTCGCGCGTGGGCCGTCGCAGCACGTGGGCACCAGGTGGCCGTGTCATCTGCCGTGGGCATCACCGTGGTCGACGAAGGCGGCGGCGTACGCACCCTGGGCCTCTCGCCCGGTGCGTCGATGGTGCAGGCCCTCGCGTTCGCCGATGACGACACGCTGCTCGTCTCGCAGCCCGGCGGCCTCGCCCGCATCACCCTCGACGCCTCGGTGCCTGCCAGGCCCTTCGCCGGCCTGGTGCCCGCGGTGACCATGAGTGGCGAGGGCCTCTGGAGCATCGACTCGAACGACACCCTCACCCTCACTCGCCGCGACGGTGGCCGTGCGCAGACGCGCGGCTTCGCCCCGCCGCCCACCGAGGGGTTCGCGCTGCCAGACCAGGTGCCGCTGCTCCAGCCCGGTGGAGGAACCGTCGCGCTCGTTGGCATTCCAATGCCCGCCCCTGATGGTGGAATCACCGTCGACCTCGTTCAGCTGCCTCCGCAGGTCACGGCTTCATGGCTCACCTCGAGGTGGCTGTTCGCGCGCGACCTCAGCGCCGGTACGCTGTGGATGGCACCTCGCGTGCCGTGAGCCGTTCCAGCGAAGGTCGAGGACATGATGAGTGACGCAGTGCGAGCGCTGAAGGACAAGGCCAGCGAGTTGGCGGCGAAGGGGAAGAGCGAGGCTGCGCTCGAGACGTGGCGGCAGGTGGTGACGGCCGCTCCCGACGACCTGACCGCGCGTCAGAAGGTGGCCGAGCTGCTCGCGAAGGTGGGGCAGACGAGCGCGGCGGTCGACGCGTACGAAGACCTCGCCAAACGCTTCGCCGAGAAGGGGCTCTTCTTCAAAGCGTCGGCGACCTGCCGCCTGCTGCTCGGGCTCGACCCGAAGCACGAGCGCACCCTCGAGCTGCTCGCCTCGCTCTACACCCGCAAGTCGCAGGAGCCGCTGCGCGGCATGAAGGGGCTCACGCCGCCCGCCCAGCAGCCCGTGGCCCCGGTGCCGGGTGCTCCGCCGCCGCCTCCGCCCGAGGCCTTCGAGCTCGACGTACCCGTCGTCGAAGGCACGCTCGAGAGCGGCCTGCCCGCGATTCCACTCTTCTCGTCGCTGTCGGAGGCCGAGCTGAAGCAGATTCTGTCGAGCGCGATGGAGGTGCGCGCGTACTCCGATGGAGAGCTCATCGTGCAAGAGGGCGCCGCGGGCCTGTCGATGTTCGCGCTCGTCGAAGGAGAGGCCGGCGTGTTTCGCGGGTGGGGCTCGGAGCAGCCCCGGCAGGTCGCGACGCTGAGCGCCGGCACCATCTTCGGAGAGGTCGCGCTCGGCTCGGGCGCGCGGCGGGTGGCGACGGTGGTGGCGAAGGGTGACGCGGTCGCGCTCGAGTTTCCCCGGGAGGCGATGGCGAACGTGAGCGTTCGGTTCCCGCACGTCGGCGCTCAGCTCGCGCGGTTCTGCCGAGACCGGCTGCTCGAGAACGCGCTGCGCGCCAGCCCGCTGTTCAACGCCCTCGACGATGCAGGGCGCGCGGCGCTCTCGCGTGAGTTCAGGCCGTGCAGCTTCTCGACCGGTCAGAAGCTCATCACCGAGGGCTTCGAGGCCGATGGCGTGCACATGGTGCTGCGCGGGAGCTGCCACGTGCTGCACAGCAGCGGCAAGCGCTACCCCGACCTGCGCGAAGGCGACCTGCTCGGTGAGGTGTCGGCGCTGACGAAGGGCGCGGCGACGGCGTCGGTGACGGCCGTGGGGCAGGTGCTCACGCTGCGTCTGCCGGCGTCAGAGCTCGAGCGCCTCGTCTTGTCGAACGCGCAGGCCAAAGCGGCGGTGACGGCGCTCGCGAAGGAGCGGCTCGAGCGCACCGCGCAGTTCGACCAGGTGCTGCGCGACGAGTCGGCGCCCGACCGCCGCGTGTGATGCCGCCAGAATTTGGGTCTGGCGACGTTGGCTCGCGAAGGCGAAGTCGAACTGGAAGCTCGTGAGACGAAGCCG
>JBEOKA010000380.1:0-9978 GCA_040275325.1 Myxococcaceae bacterium
ACGTCGCAGGCGGAAACGTCGCAGGCGGAAACGTCGCTGGTGGAAACGTCGCTGGCGGAAACGTTGCTGGCGGAAACGTCGCCCCGCTCAATGACGAGTTCGACAGCGCAACCACGTCGAGCGCCTGGACCGATCTGTACCCGGCTCGTCACACCACACCCGACGTCAACACCAGCCTCGCCGGCTGGCTCACGCTCGTGCCGACCGCACAGAACTTCAACGGCTGGTACTCCGAATACGAAGGCCCGCTCTTCTACAAGTCCATCTCGGGCAACTTCGTGGTCGAGACTTCAGTGGTCATCGGCTCCCTCACGAATCGAACTACCGTCCCGACCCTTATGGACAGCTTTGTACAGGCCGGGTTCGTAGTTCGCGATCCCTCGAGCGCCCAGTTCCGCCAACGGTGGATCATGTACAACCTTGGCTTCCAAGACATCGCGGTCGCGCGGGAAATCAAGACGACCATTCCGAGCGCGAATCTCACCACTGACTCGCTCTCCACGCTGTATCTCAACAATGTCACCGGCTCGCTGAATCAAGGCCGGCTGCGCGTCTGTCGCATCGGCTCGGTCTTCCGCTTCTTCCACCAGCACCCACCGGCGACGACGTGGACCGAAGAGGTCTTCCGCTCGACGGGCGTCGTCACGAGGGTCAACGGCAATGGACCCAGGCCGGCGCGCGCCGACAACACGCCGCTCAGCGTCGACCGGCCCGACATGGCGGCGACGGTGCAGGTCGGTCTCTATGCAGGCAACTACGCTCCGCCCGCTGCCGGAGTGCGTGCCGAGTTCGACTTCTTCCGCTTCGCTCCCGTCACCACGGTCGCCGATTGTCTGCAGCCGCTCTGACGAAAAACGATGGTTCCCGTCGCCGGTGCGGTCGGCGAGAGTGGGCCCATGCGCCATCTGGTCTTTGTCGCGCCGAAGTTCCTCGAGAACACCAACCGCTACCTCGCGGGCTTCGCGAAGCTCGATGGCCTCACCGTCTCGGTCATCTCCGAAGACCCGTCGTCTGCGATTCCCGGCGCCCTCAAGCCGCACCTCACCGGCGGTCACTTCCAGGTCGCCAACCCGATGGATGGGTTTCAGCTCGCCGAGGCCTGCCGCCAGCTCGCCAAACATGTCGGCCCCATCGACCGCATCACTGGCGCCCTCGAGCAGCTGCAGCTGCCGCTCGCACAGACGCGCGAGTTCACCGGCATTCCCGGCATGCGGCTGACGCACGCGAAGCGGTTCCGCGACAAAGACGAGATGAAGCGGGTGCTCCGCGAGGCCGGCGTGCCCGTGGCGAAGAGCGACCTCGCCACCTCGATCGATGACGTGCGCGCGCTCTCGAGGCGCCTCGGCTTTCCCCTCATCGCGAAGCCGCCCGCGGGCCTCGGCAGCCGCAGCACCTACCGCCTCGAGACGATGGACGACGTCGACGCGCTGCCCCGCATGGGCCTGGTGCCCTCGAAGCTGGCGCCCGTGCAGGTCGAGCAGTTCGTGCGCGGCCGCGAGCACACCTGCGAGACCGTCTCCATCTGCGGCAAGACCGTGTGGCGCTCGGGCACCCGCTACTTCCCCACGCCGCTCGAGGCCCTCGAGAACCAGTGGATGCAGTACTGCGTGCTGCTTCCGAAAGAGGCCGATGGCGAGCCGTGGGCAAAGTTCCACCCGGTGAACGAGGCGGCGCTGCAGGCGCTGTTCGCGGGCGCGTCGAAAGAGGCCTCGACCGCGCTCACGCACATGGAGTGGTTCCTCACGGAAGACGAGCAGCTCGTCGTCGGTGAGGTCGGCGCGCGTCCACCCGGCGTTCACATCATGCCGATGATGAGCCTCGCCCATGACACCAACCTGGTGGACGACTGGTGCGAGCTCATCGCCTTCGACCGCTTCACGCCGAAGCCACGTCGCTGGGCCGCCGGCGCCGCCTTCTTCCGCGGGCAGGGCAGGGGAGACCGCGTCGTCTCGGTCTCGGGCCTCGAGGCCGCCGTCGAGCTCGCTGGAGACGCGCTGGTCGAGATGCGTACGCCCAAGGTCGGCATGCCCCGCGCGAGCGGCTACGAAGGCGAGGGCTACGCCATCGTGAAGGCCTCGACGACCGAGGCGGTGAAGCAGGCGCTGCTGGGAATGATCGAGCGCGTGCAGGTCCGGTACGGCTGACCGCGTCGGCTCCCTCGACGATACTGCGCCCATGCTGGTGACGGCCTGTAGCTTCTGCGCGAACACCCAGCTCCACCAGCGCTGGTGGCAGTTGGGCGCCGTGGGAGCTGCTTCGTTCGTGTTGCTCATCGAGCTCGCCGTCGCGAGCGGCAGCCTGAAGGCCCTGTCTTCGCTCCGGCGCGTCGTGGTGCATGCGCTGCTCGCGCTCGCGCTCGTGGGCGGCGTGCTCGCCGCGCTCACGGCTCCCGTCCTCGGCGGCCTCGTCTTCCTCTCGGTGCTCGCCGTGAGAGCCCTCGCCGTCGCCGCTTTCACGCTGCGGAGCGACCCGGTCGCGGTGTCGGCGCGGCTGGGCGCGGCGGTGGTGGCTCTCGGGGCCTCCGTGCTCCTCAACCTCCCAGCCAACCGCTCGCGAGACGAGCTGGTGACGCTGCTCACGGCCACGCCGTTTCACTTCGACAAGCGCTCGTGGGCGTTCACGCGGCTCGAAACCGACGAAGGGCTCGGCGAGGTCGAGGCCCGGCTCGAGCACCTGCGGGCAGACGACCCGAAAGCGCTCGTGACCCTCGAACTCCATCAGCAACTCGGTGGAGCGCCGGCCCGACGAATTCCCCTCTGCCTGGCCCTTGCGGCGCGCCCGCCCGACGAGCGGCTCGCCCCACGCCTCGACCTGGTGTGCAACGTCACGAAGGCGCCGGGCGCTGCATTCTGACGCAGCGCCCGTTACCACCGCCGCCGCATGTCGAAGCCCACTGCTCTCGTCGTCGGCGCTGGCGCTGGCGGCCTCGTCGCTGCACTGTACCTTCAACGCGCCGGCCACGACGTCGTGCTGCTCGAGGCGAAGTCACGCGTCGGCGGCTGTGCGTCGGCGTTTCCCATCAAGCAGTTCCGCTTCCTCGCCGGAGCCACCACCCTCATCGGCCTCGAGCCGCACATGCCGCTCGGTTTCGTCCTCGACGAGCTCGGCATCACGTTCTCGGCCCCCGTCGCGCCGAAGAACCTCACCGTCTGGCAACGCGGCCAGTCACTCACCCTGTCGACCGACGCCGCTGCGAACGAGGCGCAGCTGCGCGAACTGCACGGAGAAGCGTTCACCACCTTCTGGCGCAACGCCGTGCGCATCGGCGCGGCCGGCTGGGAGCTCATCACCAGGGTCGAGTTCCCCCCGTCGAAGCTCGGCCATCTGCTGGGCGCGGCCACCAATGCCGCCGCGTGGAAGTTGCTGCCCGCGCTCCTTCGCTCCACCGAGAGCGCGCTCGACGACGCAGGCGACGTCTCGGGCCGCTCCCGTCAGCTGCTCGATGAGCTGCTGCTGGTCTCGACCCAGGCGACGGCGAAGCACACGCCCCAGCTCTTCGGCTCTCTCGGCGTCGAGTACCTGCAGCGAAAGCTCTACCTCGCCGACGGTGGCCTGCCTTCGCTGCTCGAGCACCTCGCGGCCGTCTTCGTCGAGCGTGGAGGAACGCTGAAGCTCGACACGCCCGTCACCTCCCTCGGTCGTCGTGGCCACGGCTTCGTCGCAGAGACGAAGTCTGGAGCGCTCGAGGCCGAGCGGGCCGTTCTGAACCTCACCCACTGGGACGCGCAGCGGCTCGTCTCGCCAGCGCTGGCACCGGCCTTCGAAGGCACCGTGCGACGCCACCGTGACGCGTGGGCGGCGTCGACGCTGTACCTCGGCGTGCGTGACGTCTTCGACGGCGACGAGGCGCCGTACCAGCAGGTGATTCTCGATTCGCCGATGCCCGTCTCGAAGGGCCACGCCGTCTTCGTGACGCTGTCGCGCCGCGACGACCGCCTCGCCGCGCCCGAGGGGTTCCGCGCCATCACCATGAGCTGCCACACGCCGGCGGCCGAATGGGAAGGCCTCGACGACGGGACCCACGCCGAGCGAAAGGCCCGCGTCGGCGAAGAGCTGCTCGGGGCGCTCAGCTCCGTCTTTCCCCAGGTCGCCAGCGCCGAGAAGGCGGTGGTGATGCCGGGCACGCCGCGCACGTGGGCGTCATTCACGGGACGGCGTGGTGGGCGCGTGGGTGGGCTGCCGTTCGATTTCACGACGCTCGCGCGCGGGTACCCGACCGGCTTCACCCGCGTACCCGGCCTCGTGCGCGTCGGCGACACCATCTTTCCGGGGCAGAGCGTCCCCGCGTGTGCATGGGGTGCCCGGCGCGTCGTCGAGCGGTTGATCGGCTGACGGCCGGTCTGAGACTTGTTCGTGACAATGCTCCTCTGCTAGGCGCGCCGCTCCCGCGTCGGGGAGCACGACGCGCGTGAAGGCCCGGTTCGGCCGATACCGGTTTCGGGGAGTCCACATGAAGCGAGTCTCGTGGTGTGTCGTCGGCGCCGTTCTGGCCGTGGGCGTTGGCTGCGGCGGGAACAACCAGACGCGTGACGCTGGCGCTGCAGGTGGCTCGGCCTTCACGGGCGGCGGTTCGAGCGGCGTCGGTGGTGGCTTCTCGGGCACTGGCGGTGGCTCGGCTGGTGGGCGCACGGCGGGCGGCTCGGCGACCGCGGGTGGCGCGTCGGCCGGAGGCTCCTCGGCCGGTGGCTCGGCTGAAGGCGACGGCGGCCTCGTCGAGTTCGACGGCGGCGGCCTCATGGGTGGCGAGACGTGCGTCGACGCCGTGCCCGTCATGGGCAACGCCATCGGCATCACCTCGACGACCGCGGGGCTCGGCAGCGACTACGCGTTCGCCGACATGGACAGGTGTGTTGGCGTGCTGGCCGGCAGCTCGGCGCCCGACATCGTCTACTCGGTGCAGGTGCAAGACGGTGAGGCCATCACCGCTGCCGTCACGACACCGATGTGGGACGCGGTCATCAACCTCATCGCGGCGCCTGCCGACAACTGTGGCGACTCGGTCGATGGTGGCGTGACCGGCTCGGTCGTCTGCCTCGCAGGCGCCGACATCGCGACCCGCGGCACCGACGTCGCGCAGTGGCTCAACGACACCGGGTCGACGCAGACCGTCTTCGTCGTCATCGACGGCTACCGCAACACGCAGGAGGGCGACTTCTCGCTCGACATTCGTGTCGGCCGCCCGCCCGCTGGCGACTCCTGCGCCGCGCCCATTGCGCTCACGTTCACCAACGGCGCCGTGTCGCTGCCGGTCGAGACGCTCAACGGCTTCACCAGCGACCTTCCCACCATGGCCAGCACCTCGAACCCGGGGTGCACGTTCGGGCCGGGCGCCGACCGCGTGTACAGCTTGTCGATTCCGCCCGGGCTGCGGCTCACCGCGCGCGCCGTCTCGTCGCAGGACATCGCCCTGACGACCATCGACGACGCGTCGTTCTGTGGCGGCTCGCCGGTGCAGTGCAGCGCCACCGTCAACACCGCCTCGTCGGGCGCGATGCAGACCGAGGTGCTCACCCTCGACAACTCCGGCACCATGCCCCGGCCGGTGCTGCTGTTCGTCGACTCGCTCGCGGGCGCGTCGGTCTTCTCGCTCGACCTCACCGTCGCGGCGCCTCCAGTCGGTGACTCGTGCGCCACCGCCGTTCCAGTGAACGTGGCCGACGCCGGCGTGTCGCTGGCGGCCGAGTCGCTCACGGGCTTCGCGAGCGACTTCGAGTTCACGGGCAGCATGGGCTGCGAGTTCACCAGCGGGCCTGACCGCGTCTACAGCTTCACCATTCCACCCGGCCAGCGCTTCACGGCGCGCGCCAACTCGATGCAGAACCTGACGCTCAACGTCGTCGACACCGTCGCCGCCTGCACGACGGCGCCGGTGCAGTGCAGCGCCTCGGTCGACGACGCCTTCTCGGGCATGAACCAGACCGAGGTGCTCACCCTCGACAACACCGGCACGATGCCGCGGCAGGGCCTGCTGGTCGTCGACTCGAGCGCTGGCGCCGCCTCGTTCTCGCTCGACCTCTCGGTCGGCCCCGTGCCTGCTGGAGACACCTGCGCCACCGCCGTCGCCGTCACGGTCGCCGCCGACGCCGGCGTGTCGTTGCCGTCCGAGAGCCTCAACGGCTTCGTGAGCGACTTCCGCTTCACCACGGGCTGCGAGTTCGGCACCGGGCCAGACCGCGTCTACCAGACCACCGTTCCTGCGAACCAACGCCTGCTCGTGCGGGCGACCAGCGCCGACAACCTCGCGCTGTCGGCCATCGACTCCCTCCCCCAGTGCACCGCCATGTCGCCGGTCTGCTCGACGGGAGCCGACGACGTGTTCTCTGGTGCCATGCAGGTCGAGACGCTCGCCGTCGACAACCCCACCGCGATGCCGCGGCCCGTGTTGATCGTCGTCGACTCCTTCGGCACGTCGAGCTCGTCGTTCTCACTCGAGTTCTCGAGCGCTCCCGTGCCGCCGGGTGACAGCTGCTCGGCGCCCACCACCCTTGCCCTCGTCGACGGAGGCGTGAGCGCCGCGGGAGAGCAGTTGATGGGCTTCGCGAACGACTTCTCGGGCTCGACCAACGCGACCGACTGCATCTTCGCGTCGGGCACCGACCGCGTGTACCAGGTGGCCGTGCCCGCCAATCAGCGCGTGACGGTGACGGGCTCGAGCCTCGCCGACCTCGCGCTCAACCTCGTGCAAGACGTGGCGGCCTGCCGCATGTCGCCGCTCGTCTGCGTCGCTTCGGCCGACAGCGGTGGCTCGAGCACGACGACGCCGGTGGTCGAGACGCTGCGCTACGACAACACCTCGGGTGCGCCGCGCAGCTTCGTCGTGGTCGTCGACACCTTCGGCAGCACCTCGTCGGCGAGCTACGACCTCGACGTGCAGGTCAGCCCGATGCCGTACACCGTGGCGATGTCGTCGGGCCCGTGCGACACCTTCACCACGCCGACCTCGGTGCTGACCGACACCACCACGCCCGCCATCGGCGATGACGTCGTCTCGAGCACCTTCGCGCTGCCCTTCGCCTTCAGGCACTTCGGCACGCAGGTGACGCACTACTCGGTGTCGAGCAATGGCTTCCTGCAGCTCTTCACCTCGAGCGCGGGGGTCGGCGATGCCGCGAGCTCGAACCAGTCGATTCCGTCGATGGGCGACCCCGAGGGCATCGTGGCGCCGTTCTGGGACGACCTCGACCTCATCAGCCCCACTACCACGAAGGTCGTCTCGGCGGTCTTCGGCACCGGCACCACGCGCCACCTCACCGTGCAGTGGCAAGACACCAGGCCCATCGGCATCATGGGCGCGTCGCTGACGTTCCAGGCCCGCCTGTACGAGACGACCAACGTCATCGAGCTGCACGCGTGCACCCTGACGGCGGGCACCGACCCGTTCGACGTCGACTACGAGCGCGGGCTCGACGCGACGGTGGGCATCGAGTCGACCGATGGCGCCGATGGCATGCAGCACTCGTACAACACGGCCTCACTCGTCGCGGGCCAGGTGATTCGCTACACGCCCTGAGCGCGAGATCAGTTGCTGGCTTTCGTCAAGTCGGCTGCCGAAGGCCGGCCACCTGACCGAGGCCGGCCGGGCAGGGAAATCGAGCGGCAGGAGTCGATCATGTGGTTGACTCGTCACGCCTTATGCCGGCCGGCGTGATGTGTCCCAGCTGTGGAACCGTGAACTCGAGCGAGGGGCGCACCTGCTCCTCGTGCGGGACTTCGCTTGCCCCGCCGCCCGACAACCGCACCGGCCTCAGAAAGTCCTCGGCGCAGGTTCCTGCGGCTCGCTCGAAGCAGGCGCTGCCGGGCACCCGTCGCACCGGCGAACGAAACGTCGCCGCGGCGCGCACCGAGCAGGGCGACGACCCGGCCGCCACCGCTCACGAAGAAGGCCTCTCGGACACGGTGGAGCGTGACCCCGACCCGCCGCCTCCACCGCCACGCCCCAAAGCGACGCGGCAGAGCATGCCGAACGTCGCCGCCGTGCAAGAAGGTGGAGGGCGCCGTTCGAACGCCGCGATGAAGGCGCTGAAGGGGCCGCCAGCGTCACCCCCGTCGATGCTCAGCTCGTCGGGCCGCGACACGCTCATCGGCCAGAAGCTGCAGGAATACATCATCAAGGAGCGCATCGGCGTCGGCGGTATGGGCGTCGTGTACCGGGCCGTTCAGGCGCTCATCAACAAAGAGGTGGCCATCAAGGTGTTGCGCAGCGACGTCGTCACGGACCCCCGTGACGTCGACCGCATGCTCGACGAAGCGCGCATCATCAACAGCATCAAGCACCGCGGCATCATCAACATCTTCGGCGCAGGCACGCTGGAAGACGGGCGCCACTACCTCATCATGGAGCTGCTCGAGGGCGAGTCGCTCGAGCAGTTGATGCAGCGCGAGGGCACCGTCAACGCAGGCGACGCGGTGTTGATTCTCGAAGAAGTGCTCTCGGCGCTCGCCGCGGCGCACGCGGCCGGGGTCGTTCACCGCGACCTCAAGCCGGCCAACGTCTTCCTCGTGAAGGAGGGCAACAAGGTCTACGTGAAGCTGCTCGACTTCGGCCTCGCGCGCCGTCAGCAGCAGAACGTCACCCGCATCGCCGGCACGCCCGACTACATCTCACCCGAGCACGCGCGCGGTCGCCCCGCCGGCCCGCCCGCCGACCTCTACGCCTTCGGCATCATGTGTTTCCACATGCTCACCGGGAAGCTGCCCTTCACGGGCAACACCCCGATGGAGGTGATGGAGAAGCACGTGCACCACGAGCCGCCGGTGCCGCACGAGGTGAACCCGGCGATTCCCAAGGCGCTCTCAGAGCTCATCTTGAAGCTGCTCGGCAAAGAGCCGGGAGCGCGGCCCGACGCGAACCAGGTGAAGGCCGACCTGCGCGCGGCGACGAAGCAGCTGCGCAACGCCGCGACGATGATGAGCCTGATGTCCATCGAGCCGGTCGTCGGTGGGCCTGCTGGCAAGGGTGACAAGAAGGAAGAAGAGCGCGCGCGCGAGCTGGCGGTGAAGGCGCAGGTCGAAGACGTGAAGCGCCAGGTGAAGAAGCGCTGGCCCATCGTGGTCGGCGGCTTCATCGGCGTGTGGCTGTTGGCGGTGCTGGTCTACGCGCTGTGGCCGAGCGGAGCGGTCGAGCCGCCCAAGCCGGTCAAGCTGCCACCGGTGAAGCCGCTCGTCGCCGAGGTCAAACCTCCCGTCGCCAACACGACCGAGGTCGGGCTGAAGAACCCCGAGAACCCGACGACGAAGCCGCCCGAAGGCAACACGCCCGACCCGGGCCCCGAGGCCAACACGCCGCCTGACCCCGCCGTCACCGGTGATGCAGATTCAGGTGAAGAGCTGGCCGTCGTGCCCGCTGCGGTTGGGGTGCTCGCCAAGTTCCCCGACAACAACAGCGTCATCGATGACTTCAACATCGGCGAGTACAAGCGCGAGCTGCGCGACGGGCAGAGCATCGACGCGATGCTGCGCCGAATGGCCGAAGACATCACGCAGGACAAAGACAAAGAAGAGCTCTACCAGCGGGCTTTCTTGCGCGTCGACCAGCTCTGCAAAGACGCGACGACCAAGAAGACGCTGATCGATTGCGACGATGAGGTGCGCAAGCTGCACGGTCGCTTCTACAAGGAGTGAGCCGCGCGGGTGCTCGTGACGCAGGGCGAAAGACCGGGCGCGGCGGCCGTCGTCGACAGCACCTTCCCCCTCTTGTAGAGCCTGACGCCGACATGGCTCGCGACGCGAAGAAGCTCAAACCGGTCAAAGAGTTCAAACCCCTCATCACGAAGAGCGACGAGCTCCCGTTGGATCCCGAGCGGCTGCGCTTCATGCACGAGACGATGCTCAAGGCGCGCTGCCTCGAGGAGCGCCTCATCGCCATGTACAAGTCCGGCCACGGCTATTTCTGGATTGGCGGGCCAGGCGAAGAGGCCTTCAACGTGCCGCTGGGCATGCTCATCAAGAAGGGCCAGGGCCCGGCCTTCGACTTCTGCC
>JBEOKA010000381.1:0-5661 GCA_040275325.1 Myxococcaceae bacterium
TTGGCTCCCATCGAAGCTAGGTCGCCTGCTCCGCCTTCGTCGAGAGCTGCACGTGGTCTCTCGGAAGCCCGCTCGACTCGTCAACCAACTCTCCGCGACTGGTTGACAAGGCTCCATTCCGGCCCTATCGCGCTGGAATTCCTCGCTTCTTCGGAGCCTCCATGACGACCTTCACCGGCCACGGCCACACCGGCCATGAGCGCCCCACCCCGCCCGCCGAGATTCCTCTTCGCCACGACTGGACTGTCGCCGAGGTGAAGGCGCTCTACGAACTCCCGCTGATGGACCTCGTCTATCGCGCGCAATCCGTCCACCGCGCGGTGTGGAAGGAAAACAAGGTTCAGCTCTGCAGCCTCCTCTCCATCAAGACCGGCGGCTGCCCCGAAGACTGCGCGTACTGCCCGCAGGCCGCGCGTCACGACACCGGCGTGAAGGCTGAAAAACTGATGCAGGTGAACGAGGTGCTCACCTCGGCGAAGGAAGCCCGCGACGCCGGAGCCACGCGCTTCTGCATGGGCGCCGCCTGGCGTGAAGTGAAAGACGGCCCGCAGTTCGACTCGGTGCTCGAGATGGTGAAGGGCGTCAAAGCCCTCGGCATGGAGGCGTGCTGCACGCTCGGCATGATCTCCGAGTCTCAGGCGAAGCGGCTCAAGGCGGCCGGGCTCGACGCGTACAACCACAACCTCGACACCGGCGAGAGCCACTACGCCGACATCATCTCGACCCGCACCTACCAGGACCGCCTGCGCACGCTCTCGTTCGTGCGCGACGCCGGCATCGAGGTCTGCTCGGGCGGCATCATCGGCATGGGCGAGTCGGTCGACCAGCGCTGCGAGATGCTCGTCACCCTCGCGAACCAGGTGAAGCACCCCGAATCGGTTCCCGTGAACGCGCTCGTCGCCGTCGAAGGCACGCCGCTCGAGAAGCAGAAGCGCGTCGAGACCACCGAGATGGTGCGAATGATTGCCACCGCGCGAATTCTGATGCCCGCGTCGATGGTACGTCTGTCGGCTGGCCGGCTGCAGATGAGCGAAGAGGCGCAGCTGCTCTGCATGCTCGCCGGCGCCAACAGCATCTTCTTCGGCGACCGCCTGCTCACGACCTCGAACCCCGAGTTCGCCGCCGACATGGCGCTGCTCGAGAAGGCCGGCGTGAAGCCGCTCGAGCCCTCCACCGACAAACCGGTACAGCAGTAGCCATGGGCCTCATCGACAAGTGGAGCGCACAGGAATTGAGCGCGCTCCAGGCGAAGGGGCTGGCGCGTCGGCTCGAACCGCTCGAGTCGGCGCAGGGCCCCGTCGTGCGCGTCGATGGGCAATCACTCATCAACTTCTCGTCGAACGACTACCTCGGGCTCGCGAACGACGAGTCGGTGCGGCACGCCGCAATGCTCGCGCTCGAGAAGTTCGGCGTCGGCTCCGGAGCGTCACGTCTCGTCGTCGGTGACACCACCGAACACCAGGCCCTCGAAACCGAGCTCGCGCGCTTCGAAGGCACCGAGGCCGCGCTTCTCTTCAACACTGGCTACGCGGCGAACACGGCGGTGCTTCCCTCGCTGCTCGGCGCGCACGACCTCGTCTTCTCCGACGCGCTCAACCACGCCTCGCTCATCGACGGCTGCCGACTCTCCAAAGCGCGCGTCATCGTCTACCCGCACAACGACGTCGGCGAGCTGAACCGCCTGCTCGACGTGCACCGCGGCCGAAGGCGGCTCATCGTCACCGACACCGTCTTCTCGATGGATGGCGACCGCGCACCGTTGCAGGAACTCGCCCGCCTCGCGAAGGCCCACGACGCCGGCCTGTACGTCGACGAAGCGCACGCCACGGGAGTCATCGGCGCGACCGGCGCAGGCCTCTGCGAGCTCACCGACGTGAAGCCCGACGTACGCATGGGCACGCTGTCGAAGGCGCTCGGCTCCAGTGGCGCGTACGTCGCCGGATCGAAGGTGCTGCGCGCGCTGCTCGTGTCCTCCGCGCGGCCCCTCATCTTCTCGACCGCGCTCCCCGCGATGGTCGTGGCAGCAGCGAGAGCGTCGTTGGTGAAGGCGAAGGAGCCGACGCTCCGCACGAAGCTGTGGCAGCACATCGAACGGTTCGCGAAGGGAGCCCGCACGCTCGGCTTCGACGTCGCGCCCGACTCCGCCATCTTCTCGCTCGTCATCGGCAGCCCCCAGGCGGCGCTCGAGGCGAGTGAACACCTGCGCGACGCTGGCCTGCTCGTGAAGGCCATTCGCCCGCCGACGGTGCCCGACGGAACCAGCCGCCTGCGCGTGTCGCTCTCGGCCGCGCACTCGACGCAGCAGATCGACGCGCTCCTCACCGCGCTCGAGTCGTTGCCGAAGACGAAGCGCACGCCCGCTCCGCCGAAGCCCACCGACACCAGGCGCCTGCTCGCCGACGACGTCGCGCATGTGTGGCACCCCTTCACGCAGATGCAGGTGTGGCCCGACGACTCGCCGCTCGTCATCGACCGCGCCGAAGGCAACTGGCTCATCGACACCGAGGGCCGCCGCTTCCTCGACGCCATCTCGTCGCTCTGGGTGACGGTGCACGGCCACCGCCGCGTGGAGCTCGACGCCGCCGTGAAGGCCCAACTCGACAAGGTCGCGCACTCCACGCTGCTCGGCCTCGCGTCGGTGCCCAGCATCGAGCTCGCGAAGAGGCTCGTCGCCATCGCGCCCGAGGGGTTGAACCGCGTCTTCTATTCCGACTCCGGCAGCACCGCCGTCGAGGTCGCCGTGAAGATGGCGTACCAGTACTGGCAGCTCGCGGGCCGGCCGAAGAAGCAGCGCTTCGTCGCCCTCGCTGAGGCGTACCACGGAGACACCATCGGCTCGGTCTCGGTCGGCGGCATGGACCTGTTCCACGAGCGCTTCCGGAATCTGCTCTTTCCCGTCGAGCGCATTCCCACGCCGCACGCGTATCGATGGAACGGCAACGACGTGCTCGCCGAGTCACTCGCGGCGGCCGAGAAGGTGCTGCGCGAAGAACACGAAGCGCTCGCAGGTCTCGTCGTCGAGCCGCTCGTGCAGGGCGCGGCAGGAATGCTGATGCAGCCGAAGGGCTACCTCAAAGGCCTCGAGACGCTCTGCCGCAAGTACGACGTGCTGCTCATCTGCGACGAGGTCGCCACCGGCTTCGGCCGAACTGGAACCATGTTCGCCGTCGAGCAGGAAGACGTGCGGCCCGACTTCCTCTGTCTCGCGAAGGGCCTCACCGGCGGCTACCTGCCGCTCGCCGCGACGCTGGCCACCGAGCGCGTGTACCAGGCGTTCCTCGGCTCGTTCGGGGAAGCGAAGACGTTCTTCCACGGCCACACGTACACGGGAAATCCACTCGCGTGCGCCGCCGCCATCGCATCGCTCGAGCTGTTCGAACACGACGCCACGCTCGAGCGCATCAAGCCCGTCATGGAGACGCTGGAGCGCGGCCTGTCACGAATCGCCCGACTGCCTCACGTGGGCGACGTGCGCCGCCGGGGCATGATGGTCGGCATCGAGCTGGTGAAGGACCGCGCCACGACGCAGGAGTACGCGTTCGACGAGCGCATGGGCTTCAAGGTCTGTCTCGAAGCGCGCAAACACGGCGTGTGGGTGCGCCCGCTCGGCAACGTCGTCGTCTTGATGCCCCCGCTGTCGCTCACCGTCGCCGAGGCCGAGTTGCTGTCGAACGCCGTCGAGCAGTCCATCATTCAGCTCACGCGGTGAAGATGCGACGCTGACGCCGTGCCGACCATCGACACGAGCGAGCTTGCGAGACGACTGCTTCGAGGAGAGGCGGGCGCACGGAAAGAGGTCGAGCGTTCCTTCGGCGTCGAGCTGCCGTCGCACCACTTCTCCATCTTGCGCCGGCTCGCGAAGGAACACGGTGACGAGGCGACCGGACTCGGCGTCGTGCTCTCGTTGCTGTCACGCTTCGCGCACTCGACTGACGACCTGCTCTACGAGCGCCACGAACTGCGCAAAGCGCTCGTGCATCACCTCTTCGTTCGCTGGAACGACGCGGGCACCACGAAGGTCACCATCGGCATCGCGAAGACCTGGGCCCGCTCGATCACCGAGGCCTGGCCCGAGCTCGAGCCCTGGTCACGCACGCTCGAGAAGAACCGCGAGCGCCTGAGTGCGTGGGCCCGCAAACCTTCGGGAGCGGCGCTCACGTTGAACGCTCGCCCGGTCGAACCCGTCGAGGGCGCTGACGACGAGGCGATGCTGCGCAGGGCGATCATCGCCGACCCCGACTCCGACGAACCGCGGCTCGTGTACGCCGACTGGCTGATGGAGCGCGGTGACGTGCGCGGCGAGTTGATTCGATTGGAGTGCGGCAAGAGCACCTCGAAGGCACGCGCTCGCATCGACGAGATCCTCACCACGAACTGGACCACGCTCGCAGGCGCCGCGACGCCGTACGCGACGCAGACCTCGTTCGACCGTGGCTTCGTCGATCGCGTGACGATGACCGTGGCCGCGTTCCTGAAACACGGCGACGCGTTGTTCTCGAAGGAGCCGATTCGCTCCCTGCGCGTCGACAACCCGAAGTTCACCGATCGCGATCTCGACCGACTGGTCACGGCGCCAGCAATGGAGCGGGTTCGCGGACTCGAGCTCTCCCAGCTGAACCCCGACGCGATGCCGCGCCGGCCGCTCGCCGCGCTCGCGAAGGGCACCCGGTTCACCGCACTGCGAAGGCTCGCGCTCGACTTCTGCGGTGAGTCTCCAGCCGACTGGACCGCGCTGTTCGGAGCGCTCCAGGCACCGAAGCTCACGGCCGTTCACTTTCACTACAACCACGGCAGCGCCGAGCTGTACCGCGCGCTCGCGACGAACCCCGCGCTGAGCGAGCTGCGCACGATTCAGGAGTACCGATTCCGCAACCTGGACGGCGATGCCGCAACGTCGAGAACCATCGAAGCCTTCACCGCGCTCGCCCAGCACCGGCCGTCACTGAAGCACCTCGAGACCTCGCAGCACGCCAACGTCACCGATGCAGCCGTGACGCCGTTCTTCGACGAGCAGTCCGCCGTGCGGTTGGAGCATCTGTCGATCACTGGCGCGCCGCTCTCCGACGTGACTGCGCGCGCGATCGCGGCCTCGCCGAAGTCGAAGTCGCTCCGCGTGCTGCACACCCACAACGCGAACATCGGCATCGAAGGCCTCGAAGCCCTTCTCGGGTCCGAGCACCTGCGTGACCTCGAGCGGCTGGCGGTCGGGAACTACGACCAGCACCGCTGGCCTGACGCTCACGTCGCGCGGCTCGCGGAGCTGCTGCTGGCCCTGCCTGCCTCGTGGCGCCTTCGAGAAGTCACGCTCCCCCGGTCTGCCAGCCTGCCGACGAAGCTCGCGCGCGCCCTCGATTCCCGCTTCACGGTGTCGCTCTGATCGACCCGTCCACCTGACCGACTCGCCCCACGAGGCCCGCCCCGCTACCATCGGCCGCATGTTGCTTCCGCTCGCCCTCGCCGCCGTCCTTGCCCAGGCCCCCCAAAAGCCCGCGACCAAAGACGTGAAGGTGATCAAGTCGAACCGCGCCACGAAGTCGGTCGCCGCGAAGACCCAGGCCGAGCTCGACGCCGAGGCCCGCGCGGAAGACCTGAAGCTGCGCTGCGCCGACGACCCGGCCGCGTGTGATGGCGCCTCGCCCGACGCGAAGTCGAAGGACCTCT
>JBEOKA010000382.1:0-4256 GCA_040275325.1 Myxococcaceae bacterium
GCGGCGTGCTGCCCGGAGAAGTCACCATCGAGGCGTGGAGCAGCGTGGGCATTCGCCTCACGATGAACGGCCAGAAGACGCAGCTGACGCGCACCGGCGACCTGCTCACCGGCATCGGCGTGAACCTGAACGTGAAGGCCAACAAGAGCGGCGTGCTCGACGACTCGCTCGACGGCACGGTGAACGGCCAGGCCGTGGTGCTCAAGCGCGACACCGCGGTGAAGCCGCCCATCGTGCTCGCGTTCCCCGGCGACCGCCCGTTCCGCTCGTACCTCACTGAAGTCATCGTCCCCGCCGCGCACCGCGACCGCGAGTCGTACGTGCAGCTGCGCTCGTACCCGATGGGTTTCTGGCTGCGTGACTGCGAGCTGTACCGCACCGGCTCGTGGCAGCGCCGCTTCTTCAAGGGCGCCACCTGGAGCGAGCAGTCGACCTCGTTTCACAACGTCATCAAGGCTGTCGACTACGTGAAGACGAACCCGCGCCGCATGACGAAGCAGTACAAGTACAGCACCGCGCTGAAGGCGAACCTGTCGAACCCGACCGCCGACATCGGCCTCGCGTCGTCGAACTTCGCCATGTACTTCCCCACGGCGGCGGGCCGCGGCCTGCGCTGGCAGTTCGCCGACGACTCGCTCGCGTACTTCATCACCGACCGCCCCAGCCGCGGCGCGCGCATCGGCCTCGTCGTGATGGACACGCCCACCCACGGCCCGCTCGCCAGCACGTTCGGCCGCCAGCTGCTCGACCTCGGTGAGATGCCGGTCGCCGACAGCGCCACCTACGTGCGCGTGATGATGGACCTGCTGGTGAAGTCCGACGTGTCGCGCTTCTCGCAGCTGTCGGGCACCGGCCGCTCGGCGCTCGTCGACTGGTACTCGGTGATGGCCATCGAGGACTACCGCGGCGTGGCGTTCAGCTCGGCGTCGCTGGGCTGGGGCTACAACATGACGAACGTGCAGTTCTACGGGCTCATCACCCGCGCGCTGGCCCGGCCGGCAGAGGTCGACGCCGAGGGCAAGCCCGTCATCGGTCTGGTGGTGGTGGGCACGCAGCTTCGCCCCGGTGAGGCCTCGTACGCCGACGTGCTGAACAACGGGAACGACATGCAGGAGTACTCCGACATGGCGCGCCTGAAGCAGCTCACCAGCCAGTTCCTCAAGGAGCGTCACCCCGCGCTCGTCGCCGAGCTCGAGGCCTCGTTCGCCGGCGTGGTGCCGTACTCCGAACTCGACACCCGCGCCCGCAACGACGTGTTCCACTACATCTGCGCGCAGCTCTACGACTCGCGCTACCGCACGGCCGTGCTGAAGGACCAGGCGAAGGCCACGCGCGTCATCAACGCCGTCGCCGCCCTCTTCGACACCCTGCAGAGCCAGTCGACGCAGCTCGAGACGTACCTGCTGTCGAAGGGCCTCACGAAGAGCAACGTCGCCGCGCCGAAGTCGACGGGCTTCTGACTTTCGTCTGCCGCTCGCGTTGGGTAGGCGATGGATGTGAGTCGACGAACGACGTGGTTGCTGGGGCTCGCCTTCGTGGTGCTGGCGGTGCGCCTCGGCCACTTCGTCGACCGGTTCGCGGTGAACCTGGTCTTCTGGGACCAGTGGGACTTTCTGCAGGGGCTCTTCGACGACGCGAGCCTGTGGGAGCTGTTCCGGCGGCAGCACGGCCCTCATCGGCAGGGCGTGGCCAACCTGCTCATCGCGGGCGAGTACGCGCTCACGGGGTGGAACGGCCGCGCCGACGCAGCCCTCGCAGCAATCGTCATGGCGCTCACGGGGCTCGGCGGCTTGTGGTGGGTTCGCCGGGTCACGGGTTCGCTCACCGGCTGGGACGTCGTGGTGCTGCTGCTGTTTCTGACGACGACCAACAGTGAGACCTACGTCGGCACGCCGAACCTCGCGCACGGGCCCATTCCGGCGCTGTGTCTGGTGGCGTTCGCGCTGGCGTGCACCATCACCAACGTCGTGTGGCGCTGCGTCGCCATGTGCGTGGCGAACTTCTTCGCGGTGAGCGGCGGCTTCACGTTCCTGCTCGGAGCCATCACGCTGGTGGTGTTGCTCGTCATGGCCACGGCTCCCCAGGTGAAGCCCGGGCAGCGCGCCGTGTTCGCAGGTGGCATCGTCGTGGCGGTGCTGACGATGGCGCTGTTCTTTCACGGCTACGCGTTCTCGCCCGCCGTCGACTGCTACCAGTTCCCGCACCCGCGCCCGCTCGACTACCTGCCCTTCACCGGGTTCGTGCTGCTGCGGCCGCTTGGCCTCGAGGCGGGGGCGAGCGCGTGGCGACAGGGGCTGGCCTCACTCGGGGCGGTGCTGGTGGTGGTGGGTGGTGCGTACGCGACGTGGCGAATGTTGCGAGCCCGCGGGCAGTCGCCGCTGTGGAACGCCACCTGCGCGCTGGTCGGGTTCGTGGTGCTGTTCGCGTCGACTGCGGCCGTCGGCCGGGTCTGCCAGGGCCTCGAGTCGGCGAGCGTGCCCCGGTACGTGCCCTACGTTCTGCCGGCGGCGCTCGCGGGGTACGGCGTGCTTCGCAGCAGCGCCCTCGACCCGCGATGGCAGCGCGCGTTGCTCGTCATCGTGCTGGGCCTCGCGCTGTTCAAAGAGCTCGACGCCTCGGGCGAGACCGAGAGCGTTCGCGTCGTGGCTGCCAACAAGCGGCTCTGGCGAGATTGCTATCTGCGACATCACGACCTCGCGAGGTGTGACGCCGAGACAGCACCGGTGTACCCGATGCCCGAGGCAACCCAGCTGCAGCAGAAGCTCGATTGGCTCGAGGCGCGCGGCTACAGCTTCTTCCAGGAGAAGCAGCGCGTGCTGGCGCAGCCTCGATGATCAGGGGAACAGCTCGCTCTTCGTCCAGCCGTTGCCGCTGCGCTCGTAGACCTCACGCCAGTGCAGCCGAAACGGGTGCGCCTTCCAGAACTCGAGGCGGTCGGGCGCGAGGCGAAAGCCGCTCCAGTGCGGAGGCCGTGGAACCGTCTGGCCCTCGTACTGCTTCGTGAGGTCGGCGAGGCGCTGCTCGAGCACGCTCCGTGACGGCAGCACCTGGCTCTGCAGCGACGCCCACGCGCCCAGCTGTGACTCGCGCGGCCGGGTGGCGAAGTACGCGTCGGCTTCGGCGTTCGTCACCACGCTCAAGCCGCCTTCGATGCGCACCTGCATGTCCATCGCGGGCCAGTGGAAGTTGAGCGCCGCCACCTTCGTCGCGAGCGCCTCACGGCCCTTTCGCGAGGCGTGGTTCGTGTAGAAAACGAAGCCCTGCTCGTCGAAGTCCTTCATCAGCACGATGCGCACCGAGGGGCGGCCGTTCGCGTCGACCGTCGCGAGTGACATCGCGTTCGGGTCTTTCGGTTGGGCCTGCTTCGCCTGCTCGAAGAGGGTTGCGAATCGGGTGAAGGGCTCGCTCCACGGGGCGGTCATGCCGGAGCCGTCTACACCCTTCACCTGAGCGGAGTGCGAGTTCGTACCAGTCGGCCTTATTGGTCGTCGTAGGCACAACGAAAGCCCACGTACCAACTGACGAAGTCGTTCACGTTCCTTGAAGTCGTCGGACCAGGTCGAACGCCAAACCAGGTGTTCTTGAGTTCCCGACCTGCCTGGTGAAAGCCCGCGTACTGCACCTCGAAGGGAATGAAGGTGTCGGCTGAGATGACCATCAGTGCCGGTGCTGCGATGAACCCGAGGCTTGCTGTCGATGACCATGGATTTCCGACGAAGCCGACCGTGCGGCAATTGTTGCGAAACGGCATGCCAGGAGGGGAGAGGCCTGCGAGTTCTTCGCCACACTCAGAGACGAACTCAGCGGCATTGGCTGAGAGGCCGAAGTGGCCTGCGGGACCGCGGCCCAGGGTCGCTTCGCGCACGAATCCAAGGCCAGGCCTGGGCTCGAGACCGAGGAATTCGACCGTGACGTACTGGCGCCACTCAGGTTTCGGCGAGACGTCGTTTGGGTCGACTCCGTCATTGCCCCAGGGGAAGCGCCTGGTGTCTGGCTTCAAGCCGCGAGCTGCGCGGAAAAACTCCGCAACGAACGGAAGTCGACCACCGCGCTTCGCACAGAATGCAGTGGCCTCCGCACGTGAGACGCAGACCACTGGCACATCGAGCGAGCCTCCATCGATGGCAGGGGCGGGCCGCTGCGTGACTGTTCGATAGGGCTCGTAGCCAGTGTCGTAGTCCAACCAACCGGCGCAGTCTGAGGTGTCGGTTCTCAGAAGGAAGGGACCCCGGTTTGAGGAAATTCTCAAAACCATT
>JBEOKA010000383.1:0-13005 GCA_040275325.1 Myxococcaceae bacterium
CAGGGCTCCGTGTCTGGTGTTCTGCCCCTGAACCAACCGGCCCGGGTTGATGCGCCCGCCCGCGCGACCCGCGACGATGAACGGCATGTCGTCGTGCAGGTGCGTGTTGCCGTCGCAGACCTCGGTGCAGAGGAGAATCACCGAACTGTCGAGCATCGTGCCGTCACCATCGGGCCGCTTCTTCAATTCACTCAACAGATACGCGAACTGCTCGACGAACCACTTGCGCTGCTGAAAGTACGCGCGCACCTCGCGCTTCATGAAGTCGTGCGAGTCGCCGTAGTGCGAGGCCTGGTGGCTGCGCATGTCGAAGCCGGGCTCGTACATCTCGGTGCCGGGCATGCGGCTCAAGATGAGCTCGCTCGTGTGCATCGACGCCTGCAGCGTGCCCACCTTCGTCAACCCGCACGCCATCGCCGTCACCATCACGTCAATCTGCGCACGGAGAATGTGGCCGAACTTCGACGCGTCGTAGAGCTGACCATCGGTGAAGCCAGAGAGGTCGATGACGGGGCTCGCGCACGATGACGGTGGCGGCGTGTTGGCCATCGGCTTCACGCGGCGCTCCACTTCACGCAGCGCCTCGAGGTGCAGCTCGAGCTTCTTCGCCTCCGACCCGCCCAGCTTCGCCTTCAGGGAGTCGAGCTCTGACTTCGCGTTGTCGATGATGGAGAGGCGTGGGTCGGTGACTCCAGCGTTCGGCGTGCCAGCGTCGACGGAAGCGTTCGCGAACAACTGCTGAAACACCTGCCGCGGGTTGTCGTTCGGAGCGACCGTCTGCCCGGCCGTCGGGTACACGATGAACTTGTCGCCCGACGCGTTGTTCTGCGTGGCCATCGCGCCCAGGTACAGGTGCCGCCACGGAGCAGACGCTCCGACGGTGCGCGCGAGGAAGTGGTCGACGCTCTCGCCGCCGCCGCCATCGACGCCGGTGAGCAGCTTCTTCGCGCCACCCGGGTGACTACCCGAGTCGGTGCCGCCCATCGTCACGCCGCGAAAGAAGAGACAGTCATTCTTCCACGGCGTCATCGGGGCGAGCTGATCAGGCATCGTGAAGTTCGTCTCCGAACCCGTGCAGTGCCAGCGACTCGCCTGACCCTGCGCGCTGGCGCCCAGCACCCCGTCGGGGAAGTAGAAGACGATGAGCCGCTTCGCCGTGCGGGCCGCCTGCGCGTGCGCACGAGAGGAGCCGAGCAGCTCGTAGAACGGCAACGCGAGCGCGGTGTGGCCCAGCGCCCGAAGCGCAGTGCGTCTCGAGAAGTTCATGGCGTCACCTCGCTTCGGCGGTTGAGGAATTGCTCCGACGCGAGCGCGTGCACGAAGGCCTCTCGCACGTCGCCGTTCGCGCGAAGGAAGGCGTCGGCGAGCGGCTCCACCGAGCAGGCCTCGGCTTCGAGGCGCCCGTGTGTGACGCGGAACACCATGCTGGCGAAGCACGTCTTCGCGCGTCGGCTCGCCGCGAGCTGTTCGCCCAGCCGAGGGAGCGTGTCGAACGTCGCCTTCGTGCCCGCGCCAAACGCCTCGACGTCCTTCAGCTCACCGCTGGTGTCGATGGGCCTTCCATTCTCGGTGGTGCGGGCTGCGCCGATGGCGTCGAAGCCCTCGAAGCCGAAGCCCACCTCGTCGATGTACTGGTGGCACGCGCGACACGAGGGGTCGGCGGAATGCTGCCGAAACCGCTCGCGCGTCGTGGCGTTCGGGTCGATGCGCGGCACGCCGCCTGCGTTCGCGGGAGGAACGGGGAACTCCTGACACAGCAGGTGCTCGCGCACGAAGACGCCGCGCTTCACGGGAGACGATTGGTCCGAGTGCGCGTAGCTCGTGAGCACGCTCGAGTGACCGAGCAGGCCAGCGGCGCGAACCGCGGGCACCTCGACGAGCCCCACGCCCGTGCCCAGATGTCGCGCGAGCGTCGCGTCGACGACCGAGTGCTTTGCTGTGAGCAGCTCGTCGAACCGCCCGGTGCTCTCGAACACGACATGCTCGAAGAACGCCGGCGTCTCGGCGGCCATCGACGCGCGCAGCTCGGGCGTGAACGAGGGAAACAGCGTGGGCGTCTTGTCGACGGTGGCGAGCCGCTCGATGCCGAGCCACTGCGTGGCGAACGTCTTCATCGCCTGACGAGCGCGTGGGTCCATCAGCAGGCGGCGGGCTTCACGCTCGACGTCTTCGCGGGTCTCGAGCCTTCCCTGCGCCGCGGCGTCGAGGAGCGCGTCGTCGGGCGTGGTGCCTAACAAGGAGTACGAGAGCGCCGTCGCCACCTCGAAGCCCGTGAGCTTGAACGTTCCATCAGGGCGCTCGACGCCGAGTTCGCTGCGGTAGAGGAAGTGCACCGACGCCAGCAGCGTTCGCGTCGCGAGCTTCACACCGGCCGCGAAGTCGGGCGCGTTGGTGATGATGCTCGCGTAGCGGCCCACCTCTTCGGCGCTCAACGGACGACGGAAGAGCTTTCGGCCGAGCGTGCCGACGAACTGCTCTGCGCACGTGCGTGAGGGAGAGCAGCCAGGCACCACCTGCTCTGCCACCTTCGCCGAGTGCTCGAAGAAGCCGTCGAGGTGCGCAGACGTGACGAGGCCCGCTTCGGCGTTGTTGTCGAACGCGTAGCCCTTCGGTCGCGTCTCGGGCGGCAGCGCGATGGTGAGCGGCGCGTTGCACTGCACCGTCATCACCGAGTTGAAGCCGCTGAAGCCGTCTGACACGCGCTCGGGGTTCGACTCGTCAGTCACCCACTGCCCGTCGATGACGAACTTGTACTGGTGCACGCCGTTCGGGAGCGCGCGCGTCAGAGAGTACGAGTCAACGGAGAGCGTCATCGCCCAACCGCCGCCCGCGACGCTCGACGCCCAGCCGTTGAAGGAGCCGGCGACATGCACCGACGAAGGCCGCCTGCCGTTCGCGCGCCACGTGAAGGTGCGCTCGCCGCACGAGGCGCCGCCGCCGCCGAAGATGTCGCGAATCGAGTTCGAGTACTCGCGCCGAGTGAGCAACCGCAACTGGCGGGTGGCGAGCGGAGCCCCCACGCAGGCCTTCTCGGTCGGCAACGACTGCAGGAACTCGACGATGGCGCCGCCGCACGCGACGTCACACGAGCCGACCGCGCCCGGCGGCATGGTGGTGACGATGCGAGCGCGCAGGTCGACGGGCGACTGCTTCAGCGGAACGAGCGCCGGTGCGATGGAGCCCTTCGCGGTCGGCCCGTGACAGCTCGCGCACCGCTCGGCGTACAGGCTCGCGCCGGTCGCGACATTCATCTCCGGCGGAGGCACATGGCTCGTGGCTTCGTCACACGCGCTGATCACCCCGAACAGCAGCAACCACCGAATCGGCATGCCGCGCGGTGAGCACGCGCCGGGCCAGCTTCAACCGGTCGAATCGACACTGAACGACCAGGCCCCGAGGACGACTGTCCTCCTCGTCAGCTCGCGCGCCCGTAGCGGCGGCGAAACTCGAGCGGCGTCAGGCCCAGCTCGGCGCGGAACGTTCGCGAGAAGCTGCTCTCGCTCGAATAGCCGCCGGCGTCGGCGACCTCCTTGATGGAGCGCCCGGTGTGCGTCAGCGCGTTGGCCGCCTGTTTGAGCTTGATGCGGCGAATCCACTCCGCGGCGCTCAGCTCGGTGTGCGCTTCGATGAGCCGCCGCAAGGTGCGGGAAGAGACGTGGCGCTCCCGCGCGAGCGAGTCGAGCGACAGCGACGTCATCGGCGCCCGCAGCACCCGTGCGGCGAGCGGCCGGAGCACCTCGTCGACCTCCATCACACCCGCCTCGCGGAACATCGGCAGCGCGTTGCGGGGCAGCGGCAGCACGAGCAGCTCGCGCACGTCGTCGAAGGCATCGGTGTCGAGGTGCTTCAGCAACTGCGCGCTCACGAGCGGCAGGTAGCCGTGTGGCCCCGACGCCGTCGACACGCCGCGGCTCTCGACGACCGGCTCATCGAAGCGCCACCGCACCGACGGGTACTTCGCCTCGAGCAACGGGCGCAGCCACCAGGTCGCCGTCGCCTGGCGCTGCTTCAACCAGCCCGAGGCCGCGAGCCACGCGACACCGGTGCACCACGCCCACAGCTTCGTCGTCGAAGGCAGCGCCGCGAGCCTGCGAACGAGCGGAGAGCGAACGAGCGCCGCCTCCACCTCAGCCGGCCGCGAAGCCCACAGCCCCGGCACCACGTACACGTCGTGGGCGCCGATGACGGAGTCGGGCCGCAACGTCTGGCCGCCCTCGACCTCGACGCTCTGGCGGTCGCACGCCGCCCAGCTCACCTCGTAGAGCGCCCTGCCGCTCCGCGCGTTCGCCGCCGCCAGCAGGTCTCGCGTCGCGAAGAGCGCCGCCGGCATGCACTGGGGAAACACGACGAGCCCCACGCGGAGCGGTCGTGTCCTGTTTTGCACGGCCTTTGTCATGACGTGCCATGGTGCCCAACGAGCGCGCCCCACACAATGGCCGCATGAACGTCACCCACCTTCGCAACGCCACCATCGTCCTCGAGCTGAGGACTCCCGAAGGCCCGGCCGTCGTCCTCGTCGACCCGATGCTCTCGGCGCCCGGCCAGCTACCGCCGCTCAAGTACTTCACGCGTGAGCGGCGCAGGAACCCGCTGGTGCCCTTGCCGCCAGTCGCCGACGAGGTGCTTGGCCGCGTCACCCACGCGCTCATCACGCACTGTCAGCGGGGCCACTTCGACCACCTCGACTCGGCGGGCCTTCGCTGGCTGCGCGAGCGGCAGCTGCCGGTCCTCTGCACGTCGCACGACGCCGACCATCTCTCGAAGCGGGGCCTGCGAACCGTCGTGCTGGGCTCCACCCTGCTGGGAGGCCGACTCACGCTCGTGCCCTGCGTTCACGGCGAGGGGCTGGTCGGCCGCTTCATGGAGCACGGCACCGGCTACTTCCTCGAGCTGGCTGGCGAGCCGTCGCTCTACCTCGCGGGCGACACCGTGCTCACGCCGCAGGTGCGGGCCTTCGTCGAACGACATCAGCCTGACGTGATGGTGCTGCCTGCGGGCGGCGCGCGGCTCGACCTCGGCGGCCACATCATCATGGACGAAGACGAGGTGCTCGAGCTCGCGCGCGGCTCCACCGGAGTCGTCATCGCCAACCACCTCGAGGCGCTCGACCACTGCGCTGGCTCCAGGGCGTCGCTGCGCAGCAAGGCTGACGCGGCGGGCCTCGGTGAACGCCTTCGAATTCCCCTCGATGGGCAGACGCTCGCGTTCGCGGCTTGACCGCTCGGCACGACGCGCGCAGAGGCTCGGCGCATGTGCTCCCAACCGGGCGATTCATCGCGACGCGTTCGCCTTTCGAGGACGACTGTCCTCCTCGCCCTGCTCCCCACCGTTGCGCTCGCGCAGCCGACGCCCACGCGCACGTTCTTCAGCTTGTCGTCGTCGAACGGCCATGGCGCGGTGATGGTCGACGCGACCACCTCGAAGGTCGTGCACTTCCGCGAGCACCTGCCTGCCACTGAAGAGCCGCAGCTCGACGCGATGGGGCAGGAGGTGTGGGTCGGCAACCAGCCGCAGATGGTGAAGACGCGTGACGTTCTCTACGACGCGTACTTCGGCGTGCGCGCGGGCGGGCAGCAGCGCTGGCTCAACGGAAGGGCGCTGACGAGCGGCTACGAACAGGCGATGCGAGTCATCTCCGGCGGCACCGGCATCATCACCTGGCTCGAGCCGACGGGTGGGGATCTGGTGTTGAACACGTATGTCTTCGCGCCGCGCACGCTGCCGATGGCGTCGTTCGTCATGGCGCTCAGGCTGAGGAACGCCGGGACCAGCACCATCACGGGCGTGAGCGCGTTCTCCCTGCACAACTTTCACCTCGGCTACGGCCGGCCGGGTGTCTCACAGGAGCTCCAGAGCAACGGAGAGACCGTCACCATCGCCGCCGGCCGTGACGTGCTCGAGCGGGGCTTCGCGGGCGTCGTCGTCGCGCGACCCCTCGGTGCGACGAAGGCCAGCGCGTGGAACCCGTCATCGACCGATGCCGACAATGCCTTTCGCGTCGTCGAGCAGACGACGAACGATTTGAACGACCGCGCTGGTGACCTCGGCGTCGCTGACGATTGGGCGAGCGCGTTTCAGTCAGACACGGCCGACCTCGCGCCCGGCCAGGAGCGCTGGTTCGCCGTCGTCGTCGCCCACCACGCCGACCCGTTCGCTGGTGCGCAGACGCAGGCCGCGGTGGACACGTGGGTCGCGGGCCGAACGGCGCAGCAGCTCGTCGAGGCCGAGCGCGCGTCGTGGGAGTCGTTTCAGCGAGCCCTCACCGTGCCGCCGGGCCTGTCGATGAAAGAGGAGCAGGTGCTGCGGCAGTCGGCGGTCGTGCTCGAGATGGCGCAGGTGAAGGCTGGCTCCGCGTTTCTGCGCGAGCACCTGTCGCGAGATGGAGAGCCTCGTCGCTCCCGCTTTCGCGCGGCTGATGGAGGCTCGACCCTGCCTGCGACCGTCGTGCACCGGGGCGCTGGAGCCGTGCTCGCGAGCCTGCCGCCGGGAGAGTGGACCTATTCGTGGATTCGCGATGGCGCCTACGCGGCTTCGGCGATGGCGACGCTCGGCCTCACCACGGAGTCACGCGACGCGCTGCGCTTCTATCTCGATGCCGAAGGCGGCCGCTTCAAGGACTGGAACGAGCTGCGGCCGTACGCGATGCCGCCGTACGTCATCTCGTTGACCCGCTACGTCGGCTTCGGCGTCGAAGAGACCGACTTCAACGACCACGGGCCCAACCTCGAGTTCGACGGCTTCGGGCTGTTCCTCTGGGCGCTGCGGCAGCACGAGCTGCGCACGGGCGACACGACCCTCACCGACGCGCGGTGGAACGAGGTGGCGACGAAGGTGGCTGACCCGCTCGTGGCGCTCATCGACCCCACGACGGGGCTCATCAGGAAGGACTCCTCCATCTGGGAGACGCATTGGAACGGGCGGGAGCGCGCGTGGACGTACACGAGCCTGACCGCGGCACGAGGGCTCTGTGACGCCGCGGCGCTGGCCGAGCGCAAGCAGGACCCGATGCGCGCGATGCAGTACCGAACAGCCGCGCAAGCGCTCCGCCGCAGCATCGCGACGAGCCTCACCGACTCGAACGGCGCGCTCGCGTCGAACCGGGAAGAGCTGCTCGCCGGCGTCGACTTCTTCGATGCCGCGACCTTCGACGCGATGGCGCTGGGCCTGTTCGCGCCGGGTGGGCGCATCGGCCGGGCGACGACGACGGGGCTCGAGCGGCTCCGCGTGGCCGCAGGACCTGGCTGGTCGCGCAACGATGACCGCAACGACCACGCGGGCCGCACCGACCTGTCTCCGTGGGGCAGCGAGTACGACTCGGCCGAGTGGGTCATCACTGATTTGCGCGGCTCGATGGTGCTTCGCGCGCAGGGAGCGACGGCCCGCGCTGACGCGATTCTGAACTGGGTGACGGAGAACGCCTTCGCCAACGCCGGCATCATTCCCGAGACGTTCAATGAAACGACGGGCGCGTGGAAATTCAATGCGCCGATGGTTGGCTTTGGCGCCGGGGCTTACGTGCTCGCGCTCGCCCAGCGCGCTGAAGGCACCATCGACCCCGCGTGCGGTGCGTTCTTCGATGAAGGCGTGGTCGATGCGGGAACACCGCCCGTCGATGCGGGCGTGAGGCTCGACGCGGGGGTGATGGTCGATGCCGGTTCGGTCGCCGTGGTCGATGCAGGCTCTGGCTCGACGGGAGACGCTGGAACTCGACCCACGACGCCACCAGCCCAGCCCTGCGGATGCTCCTTCGCGCCGTCGTCCGTGGTCACCGCCCTCGCGCTCATCATCGCGATTCGCAGGCGCACGAGCTGACCATCACTTCTTCACGACCGAGCCCTCGAACTGAATGCGGGGGTCGTTCACGCTCACCAGCTCTTCCAATTCGTAGACATTCCGAAACCCATAGCCATACAGGTTGATGTACGTGGGAATGTTCAACGCCAACATCAGCGGCTTCTGATTCGACAGAATCTGCGTCTCGGGCGGAGCGCGCGGCACGAACATCTTCGTCGCGAAGTCGACCTGGTCTCCCGAGAAGTTGTTGTTGCAATAGATGAGAATTCTCGTGTTCGGGTCGGGGATGAGCTTCTCGAGGTTCGCCTGCGTGAAGTCCGTGAAGTCGAGGTGAATGGCGCCTTTGAGATGCTTTCGCCCGAAGCGGAAGTCGGAGCGCGAGTCGAGAATCACCGTCTTCGGCTCCCTGCTCATGCGCAGGAACGTCTCGAGGTTGATGAGCCGCCTCGCGCGGTGCGCCTCGACGACCGAGACGAGCTGCTTGAAGGCGTCGAAGTCGACGAGTGATTTCTCGAAGGTCATGGCAGGGTCCTTTGGCTGGTTGGGCGCGGTGTCGACCGTACTGCAGGCCGCCGATGATTCGTGTCAGCGCGGCGGGCAGCCGAGTAGCGTCGCGCTCCATGCGCTTGACCAGAACGACCCTGCTCGCCCTTGGTCTGGTGCTCACCCCGATTGCCTTCGCGAAGCCGCCAGCCCCGCGCGAGGCTGAACTTCGCGCCATCTCGCTGGCGCCCGCCGACGGCGGCCTGGCTGGCCGTGCGGTGCGCGCGACGATGAAGGTCACCGGCACCGTCACCGCGAACCGCCCGCAGGCGCCGGCCGTCACCATCGTCGGCGCTGCGGGCGACCAGTGGCTCCCCACGCTCTGGCGGGCCGTGTTCGTCGCGGCCGAAGCCACCGGCACCAGCCCGCTCGAGTCCACCTTCTCGCTGCAGGTCGACGAGCCCATCGATGGACCCTCGGCCGGGCTGCTGACCGCTTCGACGCTCGTGGCGCTGCTTCGCAACAAACAGCCCCTGCCTCACACCTCGATGACGGGCGGGCTCAACCCCGATGGCAGCGTCGGCCCGGTCGACGACGTGCTGGTCAGACTGCGCGCGGCGGCGGCGGCAGGCATCACCCGCTTCGGGTTCCCTGCAGGAAGCCGCCAGCAACGAGACAGCGCGGGCACCGTGGTCGACCTGCTCACCGAGGGACAGCGCCTCGGCGTCACCACGAAAGAGCTCACGAGCCTCGACGAGGCGTACCTCTTCCTCACTGGCGAAGTGTTGCCCAGGCCCGCGCCCGCGAAGGACTCCGACATGGAGCTGTGGCCCGCCGAGCTCGCCGCCGTCGCGAAGAGCAGCGCGCTGGTGCGCAGCCAGTTCGAGGCCGAGCGCGGCCAGTACGAGAAGAGCCTCGATGGTGGAACGGTCGCGTCAGTGCGTCAGCGCCTCGACCGCGTGGCGAAGCAGGCGACCGACTTCGAGCAGGGCGGTGACACCGTTCGTGCGCTGGTGGTGTGGAGCGCCGCCCTCGGCATGGTGCGCGTCGGAGCCGAGCTGCGCGCGCTCGAGGCGGCCGACGCTGGCGTGCTGCTCGACCTCGTGCAGCAGCGCGAGACCGCCTTCAACCGCGAACGCCTCGAGTTTCGCCGCGAGATCGAAGTTCGCTTTCCCCACACGACGCGCGCCAACGACCTCTACGCGATGGACCTGCTCGAGAGCATCGCGCCGGAGCACGTCGAGCCCGCGCCAGGCGCACGCGTCGACCGGCTCGTGTCGCTCCCACCCGGAGACTCCGCCACCGCGATGCGCCTCGCTCGTCAGTTCCTCGAAGCACTGACCCAGTCGCGCGAGCGCGTGCAGAACGGCCGCCGGTTCTTCGAGCTCTACATCTCGCTCCCGACGGTGAAGGAGGCGCCTGCCATCGACACCGAGCGCCTCGCTGCCTGGTACGTCGCCGCCAGCGCCGCCTCGTACGCCTCACTCGAAGCGCGGCTCACGCCCGACATGAAGCGCGACGCGACCGCCGCCGAGCTCGCTGCCGCTGGTGAGCTGCTCCGCGCCGAGCGTGACCCTCGTGCACGCCTCGTGATGGCAGCCCGGCAGAACGTCTACTCGGCCTCGCTTTCGAACACGTACTCGGCGCTCGGCGGCTCGGTCGACGGCTCGGGCGCCTTCACCGTGCGCAACGCCAGGGCGCTCT
The DNA here is from genome assembly GCA_040275325.1 of Myxococcaceae bacterium. Taxonomy (GTDB): domain Bacteria; phylum Myxococcota; class Myxococcia; order Myxococcales; family Myxococcaceae; genus Xiheimicrobium. The sequence goes on from JBEOKA010000383.1 coordinate 9,982, forward strand.
CGACCCAGCTCGAGCTCGCGCGGCTTCGAACACTGCAGTCGTGCGGGCGCGCCAAGCGTGACGCCAAGATGATTCCCCTCGCGGCGCGGCTGCGCTTCTTGAACGCACGCGCCGCACGTGAAGGCACCGACCGTCAGAAGACCGAGTCGCTCGCCGATTTGTGGATTGGCTCGTGGTGGTGCGAGCTCGCTGCTGGTCAGACGAAGTGACGAGCCCAAACCGCAGCGCATCTGCACCGCGAGGCTCGCGTCGACGGGGCCGAAACGACGCGCTCGCTCACCCGCCGATGACGCGCAGCACATCGGACAACAGCGTCACGTCACGCTCGCTCAGGTCCATCTTGTCGGTGAGCTCCTCGAGCCGCGGCCGAAACCCCTCACGCGCGCGCGCGCCGCCCTTGAAGAAGCCGCGCGCCTCGAGCTGCCGCATCATCAATGCCCGCAGCTCCCCGCGTGACGGCTGCGACGCGCGAAGCTCGAGCTCACCTTCGAGCGCCGCCGTGAACAACGTCAGCGTCACCGCGACCGCGTGGCTCAGGTTCAGGCTGTCGACCGGGCCTGGCGTCGGCAACCGAACGACGCGCTGGCACTCCTCGGCTTCGTCGACCGACAGCCCGGTGCGCTCATTCCCGAAGACCAACGCCACGCGCTCGGTAGGCGAAGGCAGCAGCAGCTTCGCGCGCGCGACCGAGAGCACCGGCGTCTCGACGGCGTCGAGCAGCTTCGACGAGGTGGCCACGGCGAGCGAGACGTCGGCCAGCGCCTCACGCACCGACGAGAAGAGGGGAGCCTGCGCGAGGAACGTCTGCTGCGGGTGCGCCAGCTTCATCGCGTCGGAGCTGTCGCGGTCGGCGATGGGCTGCACGAGGCGCAGCGCGCAGCCGAAGTTGCCGCACAGCCGCGCCACGCTGCCAAGGTTGAGCGGGCCCTCGGGCCGAACGAGCACGATGACGAGGCGCTGGAGAACGGACGACTCCATTCGCGGCTGGTTACCAGCGAACTGGCCACGGCGACATCGGTGCGCTCTACACCCGGCACGATGAGTGACTCGCTGCTGTGGGCCATGTTCGGGCTGGGCGCCGCGACCGTCATCGCGGTCTCGTTCATCGCCGCGCCGTACGGCCGATACACGCGCGCAGGGTGGGGCCCGGTGATTCCCGCGCGGCTGGGCTGGGTGCTGATGGAGAGCCCCGCTGTCTTCGCGCTGCTGGGCTTTCACCTGACCGGCCAGTCGCCACTCCAGCCCGGCGCCATCGCGCTGCTTGGCTTGTGGCTGCTGCACTACGGCAACCGCACCTTCATCTTCCCGTTCCGCATGCGCGCCGACGGCAAGACGATGCCGGTGCTCATCGCGGCGATGGCCATCGGCTTCAACCTCTTCAACGCGTACCTGAACGGCCGGTGGCTGGCCGTCGAAGGCCGCTACCCCGCGAGCTGGCTCTCGGAGCCGCGGTTCCTCATCGGCGCTGTCCTCTTCCTCATCGGCTTCGGCATCAACGTCTGGTCCGACGCGGTGCTGCGAGGCTTGAGAGGGCCCAACGACCGCGGCTACTCGATTCCCCGCGGCGGTCTGTACGAGCTCATCGCGTGCCCGAACTACTTCGGTGAATTGCTCGAGTGGCTGGGGTTCTCACTCGCGGCCTGGTCGCTCGCCGGGCTCGCGTTCGCTGCGTACACCGCCGCCAACCTCGTGCCCCGCGCGAGAGCGCACTGGCGCTGGTACCGCGAGACGTTTCCCGACTACCCGAAGACCCGACGCGCGCTCATTCCCTGGGTCTGGTGACGCGTCAGGCCGGCGCCACCATGAAGTGACCCTGCGTCTCGAGCTTGGGGCTCTCACGGCGACCGCTCACCACCGCGAAGTCGAGCACCGCGGCGAGTCGATGGAAGTTCACCGGCGCCGAGACCCAGTCCTTCGCGCCACAGTCTGACGCGCGGTCACCCTGGACCTCCCAGTGTGCGATGGCAATCACAGGCACGCCCGGATGTTCAGCCGTGGCCTGGGCGATGAAAGCGAAGCTCGCGTCGTCATCGGCCCTCGCGAGCACGGCGTCGAAGGGGAGCCGGTTCAGGGCCGAGTGCGCTGCTTCGTACGAGGGCGCCCAGACCAGATGAAACCGGTCACGCAGGCGGCGCTCGGCGATGGCGAAAGCTGAGATGTCCGACTCGACCACGAGAACGTCAGGCTTCATTGCGTTTCCCCCAGCGCAGGCGCGGGTGACGCAGAGCAAGCGCGGGGCCAACTCGCTGATCAACGGCTTGAGGGCTGACGGGGCTGCAAGGCTTGCGAAGACGACGGCGCGGCTGCACCGCTTTCGTGACTCACTGCGCCGCGAGGTTGATGTCGGTGCTGTCGAGCACCTGCTTCGGGTAGCCGCGCTTCGTGACGTTCACCATGGCGCGACCGATTTGACGCGTCGACGTCACCAGCTTCGGCGCGACGCGCTTGAGCAACGGGTAGAGCGGGCTCATCACGGCGTACATCACGCGGTACGAGGTCGTCTTCGACACGATGCCATCCATCGGTTGGATGTAGCCGGGCCGGAAGAGGAACAGCTGCCGGAAACCGATGCGCGCCAGCGCGTTCTCTGCGCGGCCCTTCACGCGTGCCCACATCACCGAGCCCTTCTCGGTCGCGTCGGTGCTGGCTCCAGAGACGAAACAGAACGTGGCCGATGTTGAGGCGCGATGGAGGCTCGTCGCCAGCGCCATCGTGAAGTCGTACGTGATGCGCGTGTAGTCGGCCTCGCTCATGCCGCCCGACGAGATGCCCAGACAATAGAAGCAGGCGTCGATGCCCGCGAGCTGGGGCTCGACGTCGACCCAACTCGAGAGGTCCGACTTGATCAGCTCGGTCAGTTTCGGGTGCGTCTGGCCGAGGGAGGTTCGCCCGGCGACCAGCACACGCTCCACGTCGGGGTCCGCGAGACGAAGCCCAAAGCGAGCCTGAGGAGCGGCGGCCCATCATCACTGCCGCTCCGCCCGCGGCGACGTTGGCTCGCGACGGCGAAGTCGAACTGAGCAA
>JBEOKA010000384.1:0-33944 GCA_040275325.1 Myxococcaceae bacterium
CAGGCACCTTCGCGTTCTTTGGAGAGTCGTAGGCGCGCTCCCAGCGCCCGTCGGCTTTCGCGCGCATCACCTCGTGCAACCCGCTCGGCTGCATGCGCCCATCGGCGATGAGGGCCTCGGCCTTCGCGCAGTTCACCTTCGACCAGATGCTGCGCTCGCGTCGCGGCGTGAACCGCTGCTTCCACCGGTGCTCGTCGATGGCGCCCTTCTGCCCATCGATCCACCCCCAGCACAGCGCGACCTCGAGCGCTTCGGCGTACGTGACGGTGCTGAAGCTCGCCGATTTCTTTGCGAGCTCGAGCCAGACGCCATCGGTCATCGACGCGTGGTGCTTCGCGAGCCAGTCGTGCCAGTGCTTCGGGGTCGCAAAACGGACGAGGGCGTCAGGCATCACGCCACGCTCCACCACGGCGGCGCCGCCTGCAACGCTCTTCCTTCAGGAGCGCAAGCGGATAAGAGGCGCGCCATGGCTTCCGAGAAAACGACCGGCGTCTTCCCCGTCATCATGGCTGGCGGCAGCGGCACCCGCTTCTGGCCCCTCTCGCGCACCTCGCGCCCCAAGCAGTTCCTGCCGCTCGCGACGAACCGCCCGCTCATCGTCGAGACGCTCGCCCGGCTCAAGGGCGTGGCCGGCCCGAAGCAGTCGTTCGTCGTCTGCGGCGCCGTGCACGCGCCGATGGTGAAGAAGGCGCTGCCGTCGTTGCCGAAGCAGAACGTCATCGTCGAGCCCCAGGCCCGCAACACGGCGCCCGCCATTGCGCTGGCCACCGCGCACGTCGCGAAGCACGACCCCGAAGGCATCGTCGTCGTCATTCCCTCGGACCAGCACGTCGCCGACGTCGCCGCGTTTCAGGCGTCGCTCGCCGAGGCCATCGCGGTCGCGCGCACCGGGCAGATCGTCACGCTGGGCATTGCTCCGACGCGGCCCGAGACGGGCTACGGCTACATTCAGGTCGGTGAGGTGCTGTCTGGCTCGGCCCGTCGGGTGAGCCGCTTCGCCGAGAAGCCCGACCGCGCCACCGCCGAGCAGTACCTCGTCTCGGGTGAGTACCTGTGGAACGCGGGGCTCTTCGTCTTCCGCGCCGACGTCATGCTCGAGGCCTTCAAGCACCACATGCCCGAGCTCTCGTTGGCCCTCGACGCGATTCGCGGCGCGCTGGGCACGAAGAAGGAAGCCGCGACGGTGAAGCGCGAGTTCCCCAAGATGCCCGCGACCAGCATCGACTACGGCATCGCCGAGAAGGCCGCCAACATCGCCGTGGTGCCCAGCCGCTGCGGGTGGAGTGACGTCGGCAGCTTCAACGCGTTGTCCGAGGTGCGCCCGCTCGACGAGGCCGGCAACGTGTCGCTGGGCAGCAACTTCCTCATCGACTCGGCGGGCTGTGTCGTCGTCGGCAAGGACAAGCCCATCGCCGTCGTCGGCATGAAGGATGTCGTGGTCGTCGACGCTGGCGACGCGATTCTCGTGCTGCCGAAGGACAAGAGCCAGGACGTGCGCAAGGTGGTCGAGGCGCTGAAGGCGAAGAAGCTCACGAGGCTGCTCTGAGCACGAGCTCGCGCTCGACGGGCAGCAGCCGCTCGACATGCGCCCACTCGCCGCGCCGACGCAGGTCGCGCAGCTTCGCCACCAACGGGGTGACGTCGTCGATGCTGGCGATCCACTCCGAGGCGTAGCGGAGCGCCAGCGACCGGCCGATGCCCAGCTGAATGGTGCGGTGGTTCAGCTTCGCGCCGCGCATCGTTCGCTCCGGGTCCCACTGCACGAGGGCCTGCGCGGTCTTCAGCTGCTCGGGCGCTCCATGTGTCGGCACGGCCATCGCGACGAGCTGCTCGAACGCGGGCCGGTGCAGCCGTACGGCGAGCACGCGCTCCTGGTTCGACTTCGTGGCCCAGCCGCAGCGCTCCATCATCCACAAGAACGACGGCTTCACCCACGTCATGCGCTCGACGGAGAAGGGCGCGACGAAGCGCTGGGCCTTCACGGCGGCGTCGGCGATGGCGTGCGAGTAGGCCTGATAGACGAGCACCGTGCGCTCATCGTGAACGGCTCGAAGCTGCTTCATCGGCGTCATGCGACTCTCGACGCCCTCGAGAAGAGTCTCTGACACCTTTTCTTCAGGCGGCGATCGACGGCGGGTGCTGGCAGCGGTGTTCGGCGGCCCAGCGCGCGGCGAACGCCCTGACCGTCGGCAGCAGCGACGCGACGCCGAGCTGGGCGGCCAGGCCATCGGCTCGGCCAGGCTCGAGGCCGCACACGGCCTCTTCTTCGATCATCACCGCCAGCGCAGTGGCGGTGCGGGCATCGAGCGCGGCGTCAGGCGCGGGCACCACTTCGTGCCACCGAACCGCGTTGATGACCGTGCTGGGAATTCGCCACAGCCCGAGAAGCACCGCCGCGACCTCGGCGTGGGTGGTGCCGAAGCGCGCGAGCTCGAGCTCGTTCAGCTGGGCCCGGCCCGTCATCGCGCCCGTCCACACCTCGCGGTAGTCGTCGGGCCTTCTCCAGGCCAGCGCGTAGACGCCAATCTCGGTGAGCAACGCGGCTTCAGAGGCCAGGTGGGTGACGGGGCTGCCTTCGGTGATGAGGCGCGCGAGCTGCGCACGGAACAGGCCGCGCTGCCGAACGTCGTCGAGCAGGCCCAGGGAATCAGCGGCGGGGTAGAGCTCGGCGAGCAGCACCAGCTCTCTCAACCGCTCGAAGCCCAGCAGCACGATGGCCTCGCGCACGTTCGCCACCGCGCGCGGCAGGCCGAAGAAGGCCGAGTTCACGAAGCGCAGCACCGAAGACGTCAGCACCAGGTCGTCGGCGATGAGCCGCGCCACCTCGTCGCTCGACGAGTTCGGCCGGTCGATGACCTCGGTGACGCGATGGTAGACCTCGGGAGACACCGGCAGCTGCCCCAGGCTGGCCACCAGCGAGCGCGCCGACTGGTGCTGCAGCGACTCGCAGAGCTGGCAGCACTCTTCGACGGCCGCCATGATCGCGCCGGCGCTCGAGGGCTTGGTGAGGAACTGGTGCGACACCGACGCGAGCCGATGCCCTGTCTTCGCGTCGGTCTGGCCCGACAGCACCAGCCGCACGGCCAGCGGTTGCTTCTCCAGCGCCGCTCGCAGCACGGCCTCTCCGTCGACGTCGGGCATGCGCGCGTCAGAGACGACGGCGTGAAACGTTCGGCCCGAGCGCAGCGCCTCGAGGGCCGCGCGGCCGCCGAAGGCCGTCTCGACCTCCCACTCCGCGCGCCACGGCCTCAGCACCTTCTTGAGCCCGTCGAGCAGCGCCCGCTCATCGTCGACCAGCAGCAGCCTGCGCATCGTCACGCCGCCTTTCCAACCTGCGACCCGCCTTCGAGCGGCAGCCTCAGAATGAAGGTGGTGCCCACGTTCACCTCGCTCTCGACCTCGACGCGGCCGCCGTGTTTCTGAATCACGACGTTGCGCACCAGCGGCAGCCCCTGGCCCGAGCCCTTGCCCATCGGCTTGGTGGTGAAGAAGGGCTCGAAGATGCGCTCCTTGATGGCGGCGGGAATGCCGCAGCCCGTGTCGGCGATGCTGATGGTGACCTCGTCGCCCTGAAGGCGGGTGGTGACGGTGACGCGGTGGTCGGCCATCGGCACGCCCTGCTTGGTGGTGCGCTCTTCGACGGCGTGCGCGGCGTTGACGAGCAGGTTCAGGAACACCTGGCTCAGGCTGCCGATGTGGCAGCGCAGCGGAGGCAGGTCGCCGAAGTGCGTCTCGACGCGGGTGACGTGGCGAAGCTCGCCGCGGGCCATGATGAGGGCGCGCTCGAGGGCCTTGTTGATGTCGGCGTGTGACTTCTCGCTCTGATCGGGGTGCGCGAACTCCTTCAGCGCCCGCACCAGATCGGCCACGCGGCGAACGCCATCTTTCGCTTCACTCAGCGAGCGCGGCAGCTCTTCTGTGAGGTACTCGAGGTCGGCCTTCGCGCTCGCAGGTTCGAGCGCTTTGCGCTGCTGCGGCTGGAGCACCTCGTCGACCGACTTCAAGTACTCGTCGAGCGACGCGAAGCCGTCGGCCGCGAACTGCACGTTGTCGCCGATGTACTGAACGGGGGTGTTGATCTCGTGCGCCATGCCGGCGGCGAGCTGGCCGACCGCCTCGAGGCGATGGGTCTGCTCGAGCTCGCGCGCCATGCTGCGCTGCGAGGTGACGTCGCGCCCCACGGCGAAGAAGAGGCCCCGCTGCGCGTCGATGGTGGTCGCCGCCGAGATGGTGCGCCACTCGCCGCTCGCGGTGCGCTGCCGAAACTCGAAGTCACGCACGGTGGCCTGCTCGACGCCGGCCTTCGACTGCTCCTCGAGCGACTGGGCGCCGTTGGTGATGCGAGAGATGTCTTCGGGGTGAATGGTGTCGAGAAAGCTCGCGCCGACGAGGCCTGCCGGGTCGTACCCCAGCACGCGCTGCCAGCTCGGGTTCGCGAGCACGATGCGCAGGTCACGATCGATGACCGACAACATGTCGGGCGACGCGCGGAAGAAGGCGTCACGTTCACCCTGCACGCGCTCGCGCTCGGCGATGTCCTTCTGCAGCGTGTGGTAGCGCTCCTCGAGCTCGGTCGAGGCCAGCTTGAGGGAGTGCTCGAGCAGCGCGCTGTCGTCGTCCGAGGCCCGGTACGCGTCACTCACCGCCTGGGCGAACGCGGTGAAGGCGGGGTCTGTCGGCGTGCCCGCCTTGAAGTAGCGCTTGAGCTGGCGCGCGAGCAGCGGGTGCACGTCAGCCCTCCATGAACGTCGTGACCGTCATGGTCTGGTTGTGCAGCTGGCAGGGCTCGTTGGTGGTGTTCGGCGCGAGCTCTCCGTACGAGTAGAAGCCCGTGGTGGTGACGTTGGGGCCCAGCACGCTGCGCACCGCTTCGACCTCTTCTTCGACGCGCTGCTTGAGAATCCACTTCCGGCCGACGCAGCTGACGAGCAGCGCGAAGCCGGGGCTCGTGCCACCGCCGAGGCTGGCAGCGGCGGCGCCTTCTCCGGCCTCGATGATGCGCTCGAAGTTCGCCCGCATGAGCTGGGCGCTGCTGCCGACCGTCACGTCGCCGGCGAACGTCATGGTGCCGGTGCTCTCGTCGATGCCGAGAATGGTGCGCACCACCGGCGCCGAGCCGTCACCCGTCTGCACCATGAGGGGGAAGAGCAGCGCGCTCGAGGGCAGCCCTTCGGCCTGTTTGCCCAGGTAGCGTTTGTAGAGCGCGAGCGCCGGCTCGCCGTCGAGCTCTTCGAGCACGTTGCCGCGCGACTTGGTGACGCGCCGGGGAGGCCCGAACGAGTCCCACCCGGCGACGCTGCCGGTGCCGATGGTGATGGCGCCGCTGAAGCCCAGCACCGAGATGCAGTCGTCGAGCACCTGACCCGCGTGCACCACCACCGTGCGCTTCATGTCGGGGCCGTCACCCGACAGCCCGCCCGTCAGCGACACCTTCGGGGGCAGCCCCGCGACCAGCCCGCGCGCCAGCTCGCTGCCGTTCACCTTGAGGCCGTCGCTCAACACGAAGGCGTGCTTGAGGTCGGGGGTGGTGAGGCGCTGCGCCAGCAGCTTGCCCAGCGCCGTCGCGTCGTGCGCCTCCGAGAGCCGCGCAGAGGTCGCCACCATCGATGAGCGGTCGAGCCACAACGCCGTGGCCACCACCGTGTCGTCGTGAACGTTGGCGCCTTCGATCTCTCCGCCCGTGCTGCAGCCGAAGAAGCGCTCGCGCGGCAGGTGCTCGGCGAGCTTCGCGATGGCGTCGCCCTCTTCGAGTGCCGCACGCCCTCCGAAGAGGAACACCACCGTCGGAGGCTGGCCACCCGCATCGATGACCGGCCACCCCTGGCCCGCGCGCCAGTGCCACTGTTTCGTTCGCATGACGACGAATGGAGCAAGTCAGGTGCCGGGTCCCTCCCGTCGGGAGCCCCGCACCACGCCGAGTCATCATCTCATCAGTGGGTCACCCACGACTGCTGCGGCACCTGACGACCCTGCGATTGATCAACCGGCGTGGATCAGAGGCGCACGTCGGTCTGAAGAATGGGCGGAATCTTCACGAAGCTGATGCTGGCGCTGCGGCCCATGAAGCCACGCGCTTCTTCGATGGCTTCGCTCAGCGTGTCGGTGCGGTCCCAGCCCATGATGGCGGGCACGTGGTTGTTGTCGGCGCCGGCGGCGATGACCTTGCCGACGTGCTGGCGACCGTTCTCGCCCCAGTACCACATGTAGAAGGGGTGAGCGCCGTGGTACGCGTGCCCCTTGCGGTAGAGGTGCACGTACGACGGGTTGGTGGCGAACTCGCGCTCGTACTTGTGCTCGAGCTTCATCGCGTCGCGCGTCTCGGGCAGCAGGCGGTTGAAGAACTCGATGTACGGCGCGTGGTGCTCGGGGTCGAACTCGTCGTAGCAGGGGTGCGTGAAGATGATGACGCCGCCCTTCTTCACGAGCGGCACGCCGCGGTTCAGGTTGAAGAGGTACCCCAGCGCCATCACCTGCACGAGCAGCGGGTTCAGAATGCTGTTCACGTTGTAGGGCGAGACGTACGGCATGCCGAAGATGACGATGTCGCTCTGGCCCTGCACCGGCACCGAGTACTGCTTCCACGACATCTCGAGGGTCTTCTCGTGCGTGGGCTCGGTGGCGCCGGCGAACACGCCCGTCACGTCGTAGGGCGCGGCGATGTTGAAGAAGAGCTTGCGCTTCATCGCGCGCGGCATCTTCGACAGCCCGTACTTGAACGACTGCAGCTTCAGGCGATCGAACTCGGTGAAGTCCTCCTCTTTCTTCATGAGGAAGCCGACCGGCTCTTCGAACATGCGGTTGTTGATGGTCGTCTCGATGTGGAAGACCTTCACCTTCTTGTCGATGACGCGGCCGATCCGCTCGGTGGAGCGATGCAGCTTCGAGCGTGAGGGCTCCATGTACGACTCGGTGTCGCGAATCGTCTGGGCGTTGTGGTGCGCGCGCAGCGAGGCGTAGTTCGTCAGGCCCGTGCCGACCGACTTGTGCCCACCGTCCATGGGGACGAGGTTGATGTTCACGTAGATGAGCAGGTCTGACTCGGCCGCGCGGCGGTTGATGGCGACGACCTCGTTGTGGGCCGTGCGCTCGAGCTCGACGATGCCGTCGGGGTCTTCGGCGTCGTGGTTGTAGTAACGGTCGGGGTAGTACGCGTCGAAGATCTTCTCTCCGACCATGCGCTTCATCTCGGCCTCGGTCATGCGCCGGTGCAGGGCGTTGGCGATGATGAGGTGCACGTCGTCGACGCCGGAGTCGGCCAGCAGCTCGAGCACGATCTCGAGCACGGCCTGGCGCACGTCGGGCGTCTTCATGGGCGGCAGCGGCAACGAGATGTCGTCGAGCGCGACCGAGACCTTCATGCCCGGCTTGAGCAGGGCGTGGAGCGGGTCCATGCCCTCGGGGTGGTTGATGGCGTAGCGAATGGCGGCCTTCAGGTTGGGCACGCCCTCGAGCGGCGGGCGCGAGCAGATGACGCGCGTGCCGACGGGCAGGTCTTCGACCCAGAAGTCCTCTCCGTAGAACATCACCCGGGGCGGGCTGCCCTTCTCGGTGATGATGATGTGGCTCTCTTCGTCGTAGAGCTTCTTCAGGGTCTTCAGAGGGCGCATCGCGGGCTGGCTTTTGTCCGTGAGGGCAGGGCAGGTCAAGGCGAACTCGTGACTTCATCGCTGGTCGCGTAAACAGTGACCGTGTACCTCCGACGCCTGAGAATCGAGCAGTTCCGGTCCATTGAGTCACTCGAGTGGAAGCTGCCGAAGGGCGCCCGTGGCCCCGGCTGGCACGTGATTCTCGGCGAGAACGGTTCGGGAAAGTCGTCGGTGCTTCGAGCCGTCGCCCTCTCGCTCATCGGCCCCGAGCAGTCGAGCGGGCTGCAGGTGAATTGGAACCAGTGGGTGCGGTTCGGTCAAAGCCACTCGCGTGTGCGCGCCACGCTGGGGCGAACTCGTGCCGAGCGGGAGTTCGACGTGCGGGTCGTTCGCAAGCCGTTCCCGAGCGTCGTCGCCTCGAAACGCGGAGATCGTTCGTGGTCGAAGAAGGGCCCGTTCGCGGCATCGTTCGGTCCGTTTCGCAGGTTCTCGGGCGGAGACGCGCGCTTCGATGAACTGCTCGAGTCGGGCGTGCCGTTCTCCGCGCATCTCTCACTCTTCAACGAGAGCGTGTCACTCGGTTCGGCGACAACATGGCTCAAGTCGCTGCGGCCGGTGGGCTCGACCGGCCGACGGCAGTACCCGAGTTTCGCTGTCGGTTGGGGACTCGTCAGCCGCATCACCGACTTCCTGAATCAGGAGGGATTTCTTCCCTCAGGCGTTCGGCTCGAAGAAGTCGACCAGGACCGCGTCGTCTTCCGTGACGGGCGCGGCGCACGTGTCGAGGTCGAGCAGCTCAGCGATGGCTTCCGCTCCATCTTGAGCCTCGTCTTCGAGTTACTCCGCCGTGCTGTTCTCCACAGTGGCTCGCAGAAGGTCTTCGACCAGAAGAGCAAGCAGGTGACTGTGCCCGGCATTGTCTGCATCGACGAAGCAGACGCCCACCTTCACCCGACGTGGCAGCGGGTCATTGGCCCGTGGCTGTGCCGCATGTTTCCGAAGGTTCAGTTCCTGGTGACGACGCACAGCCCCTTCGTGTGCCAGGCCTCCGAAGGTGGCGGCAGCGTGTTTCAGCTCATGGCCAACGGCGAGAGCCGGTTCGTCGAGGGCATCGAGCTTCAGCGGCTTCGTCTCGGCAACGTCCTCGAGGCCTACGGCACCCAGGCGTTCGGAACCCTCGAGACACGCTCCGAGAGCGGAAAGACGCTGATTCGCGAGCTTGCCGAACTCAACATCAAGACGCTCTCGGGCAAGCTCACGCCTCCCGAGCGGAGCCGGCAGAAGACGCTCCAGTCTCTTCTCCCGACCGGAGGCTGAGCCGTGCTTCGCCTGACTGATCAGCCGCCGTCGTCACAGACGCTCGCCGAGCTTTCGCGGCTTCAGGCCCTCGTTTCTGACGAGGAAGGGTTCGTCGATCGCTCGAAACGAGCTGTCGCGCTGTGGAAGACGAAGAGCGGCAAGAAGACCAAAGCCGCGTTCGCCGAGGTGAAGCGCCAGTTGGGGAAGATGTGCGCCCAGGTCCTTCGCTGCAGCTACTGCGAAGACTCGATGGGCGACGAGATCGAGCACATCTGGCCGAAGACGCTCTTCCCCGAGCGAGCCTTCGTCTGGAGCAACTACTGCCTCGCGTGCGGCCCGTGCAACGGGCCCAAGTCGAACCGCTTCGCGCTCTTCACCGGGCGGGGCAAGGCGTGGCTCGAGCTCGACCCGAAGCTGGAGCCCGTGGGCACGGCGCCGTTGCTGCTCGACCCGCGTGTCGACGACCCGACGGCATTCCTCATGCTCGACGTGCTGCAGACGTTCGCCTTCGTGCCTCGCCCTGGTCTGTCGGCGCGGGAGCTCGAGCGCGCGAAGTTCACCATCGAGGTGCTGGGCTTCAATCGCGATGTGCTCTGCGAGACGAGGCGCGTCGCGGCGCGCAGCTTCGAGTCGTTCTTGAACAGCTACGTCACGGCAGCGGCGTCGCACCGACCAGATTGGCGAGCGCACATCGAGCGCGCCTCACACCCCACCGTGTGGCACGAGCTGGTGCGTTCGAGCGACAAGCTGCCGACCATGAAGCGGCTGCTCGCGAGGGCGCCCGAAGCCCGCGGCTGGCGGGTGGGGCTCGCGTCGTCCTGACTCAGGCGGCGAGGGCCAGGGCAGGCTTCGACGCCACCATCGACTCCGGGTTCTCGACGCGCGCCTTCAGCGTCTCGAGGGCCGACGCGCAGTACATGCCGTCTTCGATGCGCTCGTCGAAGGTGTACTTGATGGTGCAGACGAGCCGCGGACCCTCGGGCGTCATGACGGTCTTCGAGCGGCCGAGCGCGGCAAAGAAGGGACAGTTCCCGTACTCGTAGAGGTGGTGGTACGCGCTCTCGAGGCCGACGCTGCCGAGGTTCGCGACGAACATGCTCGTGTAGAGCGGGTCGTGGTCGATGAACTGCTTCGGCAGCAGGTTCCACCGGTCGGCCAGCTTCACGAGCTTCATCGCGAGGCCGAGGAGGAAGACAGGCAGCACGGCGAGCAGGTCGAGCTCTTTGTCCTGCGAGCTCTTCTTCTCGCTGCGGCCGGCCTTCACGTCACCATGCGTGAGGGCCACGAGCTCGGCGAACGACTTCACGGTGTCGACGCGGCGCTTGATGACGACGAGGGGCGCTCCGTTGGCGAGCTTCTTCTTGGCGGCGAAGCTGATGAAGACGCCGTCGCGCTGCCACAGGCGGCTGCCCGAGACGAAGCGGTTGAGGCGCGGCCACTCGGTGAAGGCCTGCGACATGGCGTAGAGGAAGACGTGGAACACCGAGATCTTCTGCTCGGGGTGCTCGGCGTTCCAGCGGTCGACGAAGGCCTGGGTCTTCGTCAGGTCGAGCTCCTGCTCGAAGCCCACCGTCGACTCGGTTCGCGTCGGCATCAGGAACGGCATGATGGCGCGGCTGGGTTTCACGTCGGTGCAGCGCTTCGCGTCGGGGCGGGTCGTGAGCATGCACCTGCCTTGAGCAGGCGGCGGGCCGCGCCGAAGGCCGTGAACATCAGGCACTTGGATGAGGCGCGGGTGCAAGCCGTTGCACACTCGTGCAACCGACTACTGAGCGGCCATGCAAACTGGACTCGGAAAAGGCAGGCCTAGACTCATTGGCCGTTGAACTCGAACCGCTCGGCTGAGACGTTGTTGATCGCGCACCAACTGGCGAGGGCCTGCTCACCCGTGAGAATCGTTGGCGAATGACCCTGTTCGCTGCACTCCTGGCTCAGCACCACAAGTGAAGCATCTGGATGGCCGTGGCCAAACCCTGCTTCCTGTGCGAGCGCAGAGACCCGCTCGTAGTTTGGCGCGCTCACCGCAATCTCATGCTGGTGGCAGATGCGATGGAGCGACTGCAAGAACTGGTGGGACGTGCCGCGCTTGACCAATCGGTGTCCCACCCAGCCGGTCTCCGCAGCCACGATGTGTGAAGTTGTGACTTTTCGCTCGCGGAGTTTCTCGACGAGAAAGTCCCTGTAGATTGCCAGCGGAAGATACTGGAGACGCTGGACTGTTTGAGCCGAGTCCGGGGCCGGGTAGGTCTCTGCCACGTTGAAAATGCACCAGTCGACGAGGAGATTGGTGTCGACAACCCAGTATTTTGCCATGGCTCAGGGAACGAAGGCGGGCGGCACGTCATGCTCTTCCACCAAGTCGTTCCTGACCTCGCCAAGGCGAGCCAACAGCCAATCGTTCTTCGATCGCAGTTGCTCCGCAAACGCGAGCACATCTGGAAATCGATCTCTGTACGTCAACAACGGGACTCTGTGACGGGTCCAGAAGGCGTAGTCCTCCCACCGACTCGAAACGTCACTGCCGTTGTTGATGATTCGCTGCGCAGCCCACTTTGCGAGTTCAGACACATCCATCTTGGGGACCACTGAAGGCTCTTGCTTGGCCAGGAGTGCGACCGCCTCAGTGAAGGCATCGTCAGCAGTCAGTTCGTGATGAGCCCTCTGGGCGGCCTTCTCCAGGTCCCGCACGAGGTCATCATGCACTTGAACGTATTCCTTCAGTCCCGGTTGGCCGCGGATAAGGTCGTCAAGAATCAGACGCGCGCTTCTGCCTGCAAGGTGATCGACGACGGGCCGGAGATACTCGAGTTTGTTGCTTGACCATCGGAACGTTGTGTTCCCCTCGCCCAGGAGGGAGTTCTCATTCTCCATGGCCTCAGACCACGGGTTGATAATCACGTAGATCCAAGCCTTGACGCGTTCCGAGCCCTTCGAAATCGACATGGGGGGAACTTAACGCGTTGTTGCCGTCGCCGGCAGGCTCTGTCGCGAGACTGCACTTGGACCCAACCCTCCGATGCCTGAAGTCAGCGCAGGTCGAGCACGGGCCAGTTGTAGCTTCGCGCCAGCGCACGCAGGCGCAGGTCGGGGTTCACCGCCGTGGGCCGGCCGACCGCGGTGAGCATCGCGTAGTCACTCGCCGAGTCGGAGTACGCGAAGCTCTTCATCAGCGAGATGTCGTGCTTCTCGCAGTACTCGCGAATGACGTCGGCTTTGTTCGCGCCCTCGATGATGGGCGGAATCACCTTGCCGGTCGCCTTGCCACCGACGAACTGCATGCGGTTGGCGATGAGGTCGTCAGCGCCGAGGTGGCGAGACAGCGGCGTCATCGTGAAGTCGAGCGCGCCCGAGACGAGCACCACCTTGCAGCCGGCGCGGCGGGCCTGGTCGATGAGGTCCTGCGCGCGGGGGAAGATGGCGGGCTTGATGACGTCGTTGAAGAGGTCTTCGTTGAGCGTGAGCAGCCGGTCTTCGGTGAGCCCCTCGTACTGGCGGTAGAAGTATTCGTTGAAGATCTTGCGGTCGATGAGGTTCAGCACGCCGAACACGGGCAGGTTCGCCACGGTCTGCAGCGTGCGGCGCGCGATGCCCGCGTAGCTGCCTTCGTTCATCGCGTAATAGCCGTACGCGTGCACGACGTTGGTGCTGATCAGGGTTCCGTCGACGTCGAAGAAGGCGGCCTTGCCCTGCGCGCGCCGCTCGGCGGGCGTGGAGGAGTCGGGCTTCGCGAGGTGCTCGTGCTTCATGGCTTTCGGCGCCTAGCACAAGTTCGGGCCGAGGCACCCGCAGCGACGTGGCTCCGAGGTGCCCGGACTTTGGGCGAAGATGGAGCCCATGTTCGTGCTCGCGATGCTGGCGGTGACGGGAGGCCCTGAAAGCTCGAGGCGGTCGTCGCTGCGGGGCCCTCCGTCGAGGTGACCGTGCTCGTTCCGCCAGTCGAAGCGCCGCGCTGACTCAGAGCCAGCCGTGCTCGAGGTACCACGCGCCCGAGCGCTTCACCGACTCCCGCACGCTGCGCTTCGCCGTGAAGCCGAGCAGCCGCGTCGCCTTGTCGGTGGTGCATGTCCACCCCGGAGCGAGCAGCTGGCGGGCGAGCTTTCGGTTGAGCGGCAGCTTGCGGCCCGACACGGTCGAGAGCACGTCGGCGAGGCCACCCGCGCCGAGCAGCACCGACTCGGGCAGCGGCACCGTGCGCGTCTTCACCTGCAGCACCTCGGCGATGTACGTCATCAACGACTCGACGCTCTCGGTCTGCGCCGACGCGCAGAAGAACGCCTCGCCCACGGCCTCCTTCCGCTCGCCCTGCAGCACGAGCTGCTCGAGCACGTCTTCGACGTCGATGAACGAGATGCGCCGCTCGCGGCCCAGCAGCTTGAGCACGACACCGCGCTTCGAGTTTGAAGAAGGTCAGGTTCTCGTGGTCGCCGGGGCCGACGATGCGCGCAGGGCGGCAGCTGGTCACCTCGAGCCTGTCACCGAACGAGAACAGAATTCGCTCGGCCTCGGCCTTCGATTCGCCGTACCACTCCTCTGGAGCGAACGGGTCCTCCTCGCGGCGCGGCTGGCCGTTGAGCGACGGGCCCGACGCGGCGAGCGAACCACACAGCACCAGCCGACGCGCCTTCATCTGCACCATCGCCTCGGCCAGCAGCCGCGTGCCCTCGGCGTTCACGCGCATGAAGTCGGAGCGTGTCGTCCCTCGGCGGATTCCAGCCAGGTGGTAACAGACCTCGACGCCATCGAGGGCGGCCGCGAGGCTGGCGGGGTCGGTCACGTCGCCGGAAACGATCGAAACCTCAGGGTGTGCGAGGGCGGAACGGTCGCTTCCCGGCCGGACGAGGCACCTCACCTCATGCTTTCGCTCGGCGAGAAACGAGGCCAACCAGGCCCCCACGAAGCCGTTGGCGCCGGTGATGAGCACACGCATGCCGGGCACTCTCCCTCGAAAGAAATCAACGAGGGGCTGTTTTCTCGCTTGTGACGTGCTACCTCGTGCGCCCGGTTCGCACGAAAAGGAACCGCCAAGTCCCCCTGAGGGGAGGAGACAAAACGAACATGGCCGCCAAGAAACCCGCGAAGCGAAAGCCCAGTGCAGCGTTCATGAAGCCGATGACGCCCTCTGACACCCTGGCAGAGATCGTCGGCTCCAAGCCGCTTCCCCGCACCGAAGTGACGAGCAAGGTGTGGGCGTACATCAAGAAGAACAAGCTTCAGGACGACAAGAACAAGCGCAACATCAACGCTGACGACAAGCTCAAGGCCGTGTTTGGCGGGAAGAAGACCGTCAACATGTTCGAGATGACGAAGCTCATCAGCAAGCACCTGAAGTAATCGCTTCCTCGTGAAGCAACTGAAGGGGCTCGTCGGCAACGACGGGCCCTTTCTGATTTTCAGGGGTCTTCAGCGAAGGCCGAGGTAGCCGAGCATGAGGCGCTCGATGGCGTGCGCGAGCGTGTCGTCGTCGAGGGAGTCGGGGCGTCGAAGGACTCCGTCGTGCGTGAGGCTGTGCGTCGCGTTCGCGAGCACGTGCATGGCGAGGTCGAGATCTTCGTCGGCGCGCAGGCGGTGGCGGTGCTGCTCGAGCACGGCGCGGAAGAGCTGCGCAGCTTCTCTGGCGCGCGCGGCGAGCTGCTCGTAGCGCCCGAGGTGTTGCAGGGCCGCGAGGGTCTGCTGCATCAAGGCGCCCTCGTGTCGCTGGAAGTCGAGAATGGCGCGCACCATGAGGCGGAGCGTGTCTTCGAGCGTCGTCTCGGCCGTCATCGTCGAGAAGCGCTCGAGGTGAAAGGCGAGCTCTCGCTGTGACTGGCGCTCGGTGATCTCGGCGACGAGCGCGGCCTTGTCGGGGAAGTACTGGTACAGGCTGCCCGGAGAGACGCCTGCCTTCGTGGCGACCTGCTGCAGCGTGAGCGCCTCCCAGCCGTGTTGGGCGAGCAACGTGCTGCCGGCTTCGACGATGGCGTCGACGAGCGCTCGGCTGCGCGACTGTGACGGGCGCTTGCGCGGCTGCAGCCGCTTCGGGAGCGCCTTCGTCGTGGCCCGTCGTCGTGTCGTCATGGTGCGGTGCTAACGCCAGCACGGACTGCGACGCCAGCCTCGGTGGTGCAGCTGGCGCGACCACGACTTCAACCACCGCGGAGGTGGCCAGCCTCGTGGTCGCCTCGGCTCCGTGCAGCTTCGACGCGAGCACGACTTCAACCACCGAGGAGGTGGTCAGCCTCGTGGTCGTCGCGGCTTCGGGCAGCTTCGACGCGAGCACGACTTCAACCACCGCAGAGGTGGTCAGCCTCGTGGCGCCTTCGCCGTGAACGCGTCGCCCACCAGGCTTCACTACGCCGCGGCGTGCGAGACCTCTGACCCGGCCGCGCGTGCGACGTCGTGAATGATGCGCGCGTGACTCGCGAGCGCGGACAGGAACGTCGCGTTCACGTGGTACGGCAGCCCGAACTCCTTCGCGCACGCTTCGACGATGCGGGCGAGCTCGGGGTAGTGCCCATGACTCACGCGCGGAAACAGGTGGTGCTCGACCTGATGGTTGAGGCCTCCAGTCAGCGCCGTGGCCAGCGCGTTCCCGGGCGCGAAGTTCGCCGTCGTTCGCAGCTGATGCGTGAAGAAGTCATCGGCGAGCGTTCCCGAGGCGTCGGGCGTCGGCAGGGCGGGCCCCTCGACCACGTGCGCGAGCTGGAAGACGACCGCCGCGGTGAAGCCCGTCGCCATCATCACCAACACGTAGCCGATGGCCACCTGCCACCACGGCCGTGCGCTCACCAGCAGCGGCACCAGAAGCCACAGCGACAGGTGCGCGATCTTGCCTGCCATCACGTCGACGACGTCAGCCACCGTCACCTTGCCGGGCCGCTCCTGCAGCTGAACGAAGTCTTTCAGGAACACCCACGACAGCATCGTGAGCCCATACAACGGCCACGCGTAGACGTCTTGGAAGCGAACGATCCACGGAGCGTCGGGCTTCTTGTACAGGTGCAGCAGGCCCGCGGGCTCGAGGTCATGGTCGGCGCCGGGCACGTTGGTGAACGTGTGGTGAATCGCGTTGTGCGCCCAGGCCCACATGCGCGAGCTCGCGCCCATGAGGTCGAAGCTGCGCGAGAAGAGCGCGTTCACCCAGCGACGTGACGACAGCGCGCCGTGAATCGCGTCGTGGCCGACGTTGAAGCCGACCTGCGCGATGCAGAAGCCTGTCAGCAACGCGAGCGGCACCGCCAGCCACCAGGGCAACGAGAGAAAGACGAGCGCGGCCCAACCCCCCGCGGTGAGCGCAAGCGAGAGCAGGCCCACGGCCCACGCAGAGAACGTCGCGTGCCGGCTCCGGCCTTGAAAGTGCGCGTCGACGCGGCGGGTGAGCTCGGCTCGAAACGGTGAGGTTGGCTGTTCGAATCGCATGCCGCAGCAGTAACCAGCGTTCGTCACCACTCGGTAACCGCGCCCGTTCCAGTCGAGCGCCAAGGTTCACGAAACGCGAGACGTCGTTCGACCGCTCGCGTGGGCTGCGAGAAAACGTGAGCGGCGGCGAGCGCTTGCGTCGACGAACGCGCGAGCGCTTGCGTTCGTGAACGCGAGTGGTGAGCAGCCCAGTCGCCTCGCTATTCGTCCGGTCATGAAAATCATCGTGCTCGGTGGAACGGGGTTTCTCGGAGCGAAGACGGTGGCGGCGCTGAAGCAGCTCCCTCGGGTCGAGGTGCTGGTGGCGAGCCGACGTGGGCCCCTCATCGTCGACGTCGAGCGACGCGAGACCTGGGCCGAGCTCTCCTCGGCCGACGTCATCATCGACCTGACCGATGGAACGCGCAGTCGCCCCGACGCGCTGGCGGCGTGGTGTCTCGAGCACGGCAAGACGTTGCTCGAGGCGACGTCCGATGCCGAGACGGTGCGGCGGCTGGTCGACGCCCATCGCAGCTCCACCGGTCCGGGGCGCGTCATTCTCGGCGCAGGCATCTTCACCGGCGTGAGCAATCTCATGGCGCACGCGGTGGCCGACGAAGCTGGAGACGGCGCGTCGTTGTCGTGGGCCGTCGCGTCGAGTCCGTTCTCGGCAGCGGGCAAAGGCACCATCGCGCTCATGGTCGACGCCTCGGCTCGCAAGGTCGTGCGCACGGTGAATGGCCAACGCGAGGAGTCCGCACTCGCCGCGGGCCCGAAACTCGACTTCGCCGGAACGAAGCGCCCCTCGCTGCGCATGTCGCTCGCCGAGTCCGAGATGTTGCCGCTGAGCACGAAGGCGCGCTCGGTCGAGACGTTCTTCGCGCCGAAGCCCGGGCTGCTCGTCAGCTCGTTCACGATGCTGCCCACGTTCCTGCTGCAGGCCAGGTGGTTTCGCTGGCTCCTCGAGGCGTACTTCACGGTGCTGCGCCGGGTGCTGCTGCGTGGCGTCTCGACGTCGGTGCAGATGCTTGCGCGCGCAGAGAAAGATGGACGTGTCTTCGAGCGCCACCTCACCTCGCGCGATGGAATGGAGGCGGCCGCGTTTGCCATCGCGGTCATGGCCGAGGGCGTGGCGAAGGCGCCGAAGGTCTCGGGGCTACGCTTCATCGACGAGGTGCTCGAGCTCGAGCCCGTGCTCGCGCGGGTGAACGAGGTCGCGGGAAAGCCCGTGTACGATGTTCCGGGTGGACGTCTTCTCGCCGCTCCCGACCGCCCTCGCGACAGCGCTGCGTGACCACGACCAGGGCCTGCGGCGGGAGCTGCGCATTCTCGGCTCGGTGCTCGCGCTCGGCGGCTTTGGTGTCGCGGCCTTCATCACCCAGTACGTCGTGCGCATGGCGCGCGCGCCTCGGCCCGAGGAGTGGATTCCCTGGTTGGGGGCGCTCGTCGTGTTTGGTGTCGGAGTGTTCCTTCGTCGCCTCGCGCACACGGCCGGGTTGATGAAGCGGCTCATCGCACGGCTTCCCGAGGTGCGGGTGGTTCGGCTCGAGAAGGTGCATCGCCGCTACGGCTTCGGGTTGAACGTCGCCTTTCTCTTCGACGACGGTGAGAAAGAGTTCCTCCCGCTCGGTGACGGGCTGCCGCCGACCGACCCGCGCGCGCAGCAAGTGCTCGCCGACGCACGCAGCGTGTGCCCCGGCCTTCGTTCGGAGTAATCCACGCGCCCGATGCTCCGCTTCGGTGTCTTCCTGCTCTTCGTCGGTTGCGCTCATTCGCCCGCCGCGCCACGCGCCGACGTCGTCTCGCTCATGCTCCGTCACGTGAAGGCCGACGGGCCGAACCACCGTCACATGCTCCGGCTCGCGCGCCTGGTGCCCGCGTTCTCGAAGGCAGAAGGCGCCTCTTCCGGCATCGTCGAGGCTGCCGTGCTGTTGCACGACGCGACGAAGGAAGACGGCAGCGGCACGCCGTACGAGCGCTTCTGCACGCATCACGAACAGGGCGCGGCGCTGGCGAAGGCCGAGCTTCCATCACTGGGCTACGCCTCTGCCGACGTCGCGCGCGTCGCCGAAGCCATCGAGCAGCACATGGGCCCGTGCGGAGAGAAGCGCTTCATGACGAGCTTCTGCAAACGCGAGTACCCCGCACCGTCGACGCCCGAAGCGCGCGTGCTGTTCGACCTCGACATGCTCGACCTGATGACGGTCGACGGCGTGGTGAAGGTCGTCACGCTGCGTCAGCGCAACGCCGAGTTCGCGAAGGAGCCCGTGAAGGACTCGGCCCTCACCGGCGCCGACTCTGCGTGGAAGTCGGTGACCGACGCGCGCGCGGTGCTGGTGACGAAGACGGGCCAGGCGTGCGGAGATTCGGTGCAGGCGCACACGAAGGCCTTCCTCGACGGCGTCGACTTCGCGGCGGCGACGACGGTGGAGTCGTTCGAGGCCAGCGCGAAGATGTTCCTCTCGGCGCACCCACTTCCCGCCTGCGTGACGCCATGAAGCGGGTACTGCTGCTGAAGCCGGGCGTCACCAGCTCCAAAGCCGTGCTCGGTGACTACGAACTCTGGTTCGGCGAAGCGACGGCTGGGCTCGCCACGATGCACCCCGTCGAGCTGCACGCCGGAGAGCGTGCGCCGTCGTTGAAGGACTTCGACGCCGTCATCATGACGGGCTCTCCGCTGTCGGTGACCGAGCCCGCGCCGTGGGTCGTGGAGGCCGCCGAGGTGCTGGTGAACGCGAACGTGCCGGTGCTGGGCGTGTGCTTCGGGCATCAGCTGCTCGCGTGGCGGCTGGGCGCCGAGGTGCGTCGCAACCCGCGCGGGCTCGAGCTGGGGACGGTGACGGTCGCGCTGACCGAGCAGGGAAGGGTGGACCCGCTCTTCGACGGCCTGCCGGTGAACGCCGAGGTGCAGGCGACGCACTTCGACGAAGCCGCGACGGTGCCGGGTGGAGCCACGCTGCTGGCGACGAACGCTGCGTGCCCGGTGCAGGCGTTTCGGCATGGCTCGCGCTGGGGCGTGCAGTTTCACCCCGAGATGAACGCGGCCTCGATTCGGTTCGCCATCGGCAACGAGAAGACCATCGACGACGAGCGGCGTCGTCAGCTCGACGCGAGCGCGAAGGACACGCCGTGGGGCGTTCGCATCTTGCGCAACTTCGTGACGCGCTGCTGACGGCTCAACGGGGCAGGAGGCGGTTCGAGGGCGGCTGCGTCGGTGTGACGCCCGCGTCCTCAGCTCCACCGGGCTTGAAGGTCGACGACGAGGTGCGCACCTCGAGCGGCACGGCAGCGGCCGCCGGCACGCACTTCTCGCCAGTCGGCGTCAGCTCGCACGCCTCGTTCAGTTGGCACTCGCCGCGGCAGGGGAGCGGCTCACACAGCCCCGACTGCGGGTTGCAGGTGTTGCCCGGCGTGCACGGTGTGTAGCACTCGCCGTTGGCGCGACGGGCTTGCGCCACGCCGACACCGACGGCCGTGTTCACGATGGCGTTCGCGCCCGCGGCCGAGCAACCGAGCGTGAACGAGAGCGCAAGGAGCAGGAGTCGTCTGTTCATGGCCTGCCTCCGAACTGCGTCTCGAAGATGGCGAGCATCAACATTCGTCGCGCCGAGCCCAGGTCGTTGTTGCCCAGCGCCGTGCGCGCTGCCTGCACGTACTGCAGCGACAGGCCCGTGAAGCTGGCCTCGGCCGCGCGGAGCTGCTCCGAGACGTTGGCGACCGAGCCCGAGGCGAGCGTCTGGTCGGCGATGAAGAGGCCACGGCTGGCCGTCTCGAACCGCTGCTTCGCCTCGACGGCCTTTCGCTCGGCGTCCTTGCGCGCCTCTTCCCGCTCCTCGACCTCTTTCTTGAGGGCCACGAAGTCGTCATGCGCCTGGTCGACTTTCTTCGAGAGGGCGTCCACGGTCTTCAGCTGGCGCTCGAGGTCGAGGTTCTTCGTCTCGAGGTCGGCCACGCGCTTCTTGAGCCGCTCGAGTTCGGCGGCCGACGCCAGGTCTCGCGGCGCCTCGGCGACGACCACGCCCGCATCAGCACGAAGCCCGGCATCAGCCGCCCTGAACGACAGCCCCGCATCGGGAGCCATCAGCACCATCGCCGCGAACGTCGTGATCATGACGTCAGTGTGCACCGCTCGCGCGTGCCGGTCATGCCTGACGGTGGGGCGCTCTGGGGTCTCCTGTCAGGGCGACACAACCCCCAAATGACCTCTGCTGCGACGCATTCAGGCTTGTCGCCGACCGTCTTTGTCGCGATGCATCGGGAAGGCTTTGACGTAAAGGGACGCCGCCTTGGGAACACCCCTGCTGTGGACAGCTTTCTTGTTGGGCGTCGTTGCCGTCGTCTTCGTCGACCTGCGTGCATCGGGTGGTCACGAGGTCACACCGCGCAAGGCCGCCATCTGGACCGGCGTGTGGGTATCGCTGTCGCTGATGTTCGCCGGCGTTCTCTACTGGCTCGGTGGCGCGAAGGCGGCGGCGCCATTCCTCACGGCCTACGTCATCGAGTACGCGCTCTCGGTCGACAACCTCTTCGTCTTCATCATCGTCTTCTCGTACTTCAAGGTGACGAACGTCGCGCAGCACCGCCTGCTCTACTGGGGCATCATCGGCGCGTTCCTGCTGCGCGGCACGCTCATCTTCCTCGGCGCGTCGCTCGTCGCGCGCTTCAACTGGGTGCTGTACTTCTTCGGCGCGTTTCTGCTCTTCACCGCGTGGAAGCTGCTCTTCGGCAACGCCGAGGACGATGAGGTCGACCCCGAGAACCTCACCGTTCTCAAGTGGGCGCGCCGGGTGCTGCCGGTCTCGAGCAAGAACACCGACGACAACCACTTCACCACGCGCGAGGCGGGCAAGTTCCTCTTCACGCCGCTCTTTCTCGTGCTGCTCGTGGTCGAGTCCACCGACCTGCTCTTCGCGCTCGACTCGATCCCCGCAGTGCTCAGCATCAGCCAGGACCCGTTCATCGTCTTCAGCTCGAACGCCTGCGCGATTCTCGGCCTGCGCTCGCTGTTCTTCCTCGTCTCGTCGCTGATGGACAAGTTCCGGTACCTGAAGACGGGGCTTGGCATCATCCTCGCGTTCGTCGGCATCAAGCTCATCGTCGAGACGGCGTTTCACGACTTCGTCGCGCAGCACGAAGGCCTGCTCATCATCGTCTCGCTCGGCGTCATCGCGGGCACGCTGGCGTCGTCGATTGGCTTGTCGGTGCTCATCAAGCCGCCCCCCACCCTCGAGGCGCCAAAGAAGGCCCACGAGCCCGTCGCTCCGAACTGACCCATGTCGAATACCGTCACCGAAGGCATCCGCGTGCAGGTGAAGGCCACCTTCTGGCCCGAGCGCTCCAACGTCGAGGGCGGGCAGTGGGCCTTCGCGTACGCCATCACCATCTCGAACGAGGGCACCGCGCCCGCCACGCTGCGCACGCGGCACTGGCTCATCACCGACGCCACCGGCAGCGTCGAAGAGGTGCGCGGCCCCGGCGTCGTCGGCAAGCAGCCCCGCCTCGAGCCCGGAGGCCGCTTCGAGTACCAGAGCTGGGCGATGCTCAAGACGCCGTTCGGCTCGATGCGCGGCAGCTACCAGATGGAGCGCGAGGATAAGTCGATGTTCGACGCGCGCATCTCGGAGTTCCCGCTGACGCAGCCAAACGCCCTGAACTGAGGCATGGTCGACAGTCGCGATGGGTGAGCACGACGACCTGCAGGGGCTGCTCGCGGAGTACGCGCTCGGTACGTTGACGCCCGAGGAGCGTGCCGAGGTCGAGGCGCTGCTCGAGGCGTCTGCGGCGGTGGCGACGCGCTTGAGAGAGGTCGAGCGCTCGATGGCGCTGGTGACGGCGAGCCAGACGCCTCCTGCGTCGGGGTGGGCGAAGCTCGCCGCGTCACTCGAGGGAGGCCGCCGCTTCGAGCACCTCGTTCCGAAGCTCGCCGCGCACTTCGACGTCTCGGAGGCCGAAGCGCGCGCGCTGGTGAACTCGTTCGATGACGGCGCGAGCTGGGGCCCTGGGCCTGCCGAAGGGCTCGAGCTGCTGCCGGTCGCGGCGGGGCCGAAGTGGGCTGGCTTCATGACGGTCGTCGTTCGCCTGCAGCCGGGCGCGCAGCTGCCGATGCACACGCACGCGTCGCGCGAACAGGTCCTGGTGCTCGAAGGTGGCTATCGCGACGACCAGAGCGGCCAGGAGTTCTGGCGCGGCGAGGTCGACATTCGGGCCGAGGGCACGTCTCACAGCTTCACCGCGCTGCCGGGCGTGCCGTGCCTCTGCGCGTCGGTCGTTCAGCTCGCGGAGGCTCCATGAGCCAGGCCGATGAGCGCGCGCTGTCAGACCGGCTGGCGAAGGGCGATCGCTCGGCGCTGGGCGAGCTCTATTCCCTTCATGGCTCGGTCGTGTTCGCCGTGGTGATGCGGCTGGTGCGTGACCGCGCCGAGGCCGAAGAGCTGGTGCAGGAGACCTTCCTCGAGGCGTGGCGGCGGGCGGAGCAGTACCAGCCCGAGCGCGCGAACGTGGCGGCGTGGCTCGTCACCATCGCCAAGAGCCGCGCCATCGACAGGCTGCGCGCGCGCACCACCGTCGACCGAACGCTCGACGTCGAGCGGCGAGATGTGTCGGAGCCCGTGAAGCCCGCCGATGACGTGCTCGACTCGGCGCGGGCTCGCTCGGTCGTGCGGGCCCGGGTCGCGAAGCTGCCCGTCGAGCAGCGCACGCTGCTCGAGCTCGCGTGGGACGAGGGGTTGTCGCAGAGCGAGATCGCCGCGAAGACCGGGCTGCCGCTCGGCACCGTGAAGACGAGGACGAGAACGGCGCTGCTGACGCTGCACGCCGAGCTGAAGTCGCTCGCCTGACCTTCGCTGGGCGTGTCGCCTGCGCTCCCGGCGCCGCCTTCGACGCCGGGAACGTGTTCACGAGATGGCTCAGACGAGCGGCCGCAGCGCGTCCACGAGCGCCGTGCTGCCGCGCGTGAGGCTCGCCGGCTTCTCGAACGAGATGAGCCCCTTGCCGATGCCCGCGTACATCTCGGCGTACAGCCCGGCCATCGTCTCGGGCAGCCCCGCCTGCATGAGCCCCGCCTTCGCGGCCTCGACCGGCGCCGACACGGCCTGCACGCTCTTGCCGAGCAGCGTTCCGACGGCCGCCGCGACGTCCTGCACCGACCAGTCCTCTTTTCCCGCCAGCTCGACGACGCGCAGGCCGTCAGCAGGGTTCAGCAGCGCCTGCACCGCCGCGGCGCCGATGTCCTTCGTGCAGACCTGGGAGAACTTCACGTCGACCGCGCCGAAGTGGGGGAGCACGCCCTGCGCCTTCGCCACGGGAATCACCGAGCCCCAGTTCTCGAGGAAATACGCCGCGCGCACGAAGGTGACCGAGGGCGCGAGCTTGCCGAACAGCTGCTCGGCGTGGTGCACGGTGACGATGGGCCCGGTGCCGGCGGAGTGTTGAGCGGCGACCGACGAGAGGAACACGAGGTTCTTCAGGCCCGAGGCGGTGATGGCCTTCGCGAGGTTGCCGAGCAGCACCTTGCGGTCGGCGATGAAGTCGGCGACGGCGAAGTTCGGGGGTGAGAGCAGGTACGCGCCAGTCGCGCCGGTCAGCGCCTTCGTCATGGCGCTCACGTCACCGAGATCGGCGATCGCCACCTCGGCGCCCTTCTTCTGCCAGGCCGCGCCCTTCTCGGCGTTGCGAACGATGACGCGCACCTTCTTGCCCTGCGAGAGCAGCGTGTCTGCGACGACGGCGCCAGTGTGACCTGAGACTCCTGCGATGACGTACATGGTGACTCCGGGGGAAGACGGGTTGTGACTGCGGGGCGCACCATGGGTCCGGGTGCGCTATGTGTCCAATGCATGAGGCGAGAGAAGCAGATGCATCAGACGCATGCGCTGGCCGACCTGAACCTGCTCACCACCTTCCGGCATCTGCTGGCGACGGGCAGCGTGACGGCGACCGCCGAGCGCATGCGGTTGTCACAGCCGGCCGTGTCGCGGGCCCTGGGTCGGCTGCGTACGGCCCTGCACGACCCGCTGTTCGTGCGTGACAAAGCTGGGCTGGTGCCGACCCCTCGTGCGCTGGCGCTGCAGCCCGAGCTGGAGGCGTTGCTCACCCGCCTCGACGACCTGCTCGCGAGCGGCACCAGCTTCGAGCCCTCGACCTCGCGCCGCACCTTCGTGGTGGCGACGAGCGACTACAGCGCCTCGGTGCTGATGCGGCCGTTGCTCCAGCGCCTGGGCAAAGAGGCGCCGGGCGTGACCGTGCGGGTCGTGCAGACCGCGCCTGAGGCCGAGGCTGCGCTGCAGCAGGGCACGTGGGACTTCTTGTGGGCGCCTCAGCGGCCGATGAGCCAGGCCGTCGTGTGGACGAAGCTGTTCGACGAGACGTTCTCGTTCGTCGTGAGGGAAGGGCACCCGCTCGGGAGCAAGCCGCTCACGCTCGAGCGGTACCTGTCGATTCAGCAGATCGCGCTCTCGCCAGACGGGCGGCCGGGAGGCAACCCGCTCGACGAGACGCTCCAGCGCCTGGGGCACCGGCGGCAGCTCGTCGCGCACGTGCCGACGTTCGCGGTGGTGCCCTCGCTCATCGCGCAGAGCGATCTCGGCGCCGTGCTGCCCCGCCGCATCATCGAGGTGCACGGTAAGCCCTGGCGCCTCGTCTCGCGGGTGCTTCCGTTCCCCGTGCATGGCTTCACGCTGAAGCAGGCGTGGCACGAGCGGCACCGACACGACGACGGCCACGCGTGGTTTCGACAGCTCGTCGTCGACCTCTGCCGGTGAGCCGGAGTACGAGCGTGGCTCCCGTGGCGCCCGTGTTCGACCAGGTCGTTCGTTTCGAGCACCGCCGCCCGAAGTTGGGTGTGCCTCCTGCTGCGGTCGCAGGCGCCCAGGCCCTCGATGACGTCGCGACTGGAATCGGCCGACGCGCGACGCTCGCTCGCGGCGTGCTGGTCGTCTTCGGAGCGGCCGGCCTCGCGTGGGTGACCCAGCGCTCGGGCCAGCCCGTCGGCGTCGGGCTCTGTGCCTTCTTCGGAGCGCTGCCGCTGCTCTGGCTCGCCGGCTGGGTGGTGGGCGCGCTCTTCACCGTTCGCAAGGCACCCCGCTCGGCGGCGAAGACGATGCAGACCATCGACTGGCAGAAGGCCATCGAGGAGAACACCATCGCCGAGCAGGTGACGGTGCAGGTGCTCGAGCTGGGCCTGCAGGTCGGGCGTGAGCCGGCGGGAGCGCCTCCTTCCTCCGAGCTCTTCGGGTGGCAGCGCGTGCACTTCGATCGACACGGTCACCAGATGGTGTTCATCGGGCTCGAGGGCGGTGAGCCGCTGTCGGTGCCAGCGTCTGCGTTCGCCGACGGTGCGACGTTCGACGCGTTCTGCCTCTCGGTGCAGGCCCACGTGTGGGAAGCGCAACGCCGTTCGGGAGGGTGAGCTGGTGCGCGCCGTTGATGGCGGCCCTCGAGAAGGCTCCGTTGCTGAAGTGACCTTCGCCTCAGCTCAACCTCGTGGAGCGCTCGCGCGGCGGAGGCGATCGACCACGGCCAGCCCGACGCCAGACTCCGCGGGAGGCACGGCCAGCACCACGTCGAGACCCCGCTCGTCGACCTCACGCAACGTCGCGTAGAGCGCGCGCGCATAGCCGCCGTCATCGTCAGGCACCTCGAAGCGCGTCACGCCGTCGGGAATCGCCGTTCCCTTCGGCGCCACGACCGCCACCTTCGCGCCCGCCGCGAGCCGCTTCGCCACCTCGTCAGCCAGCGTCGCCGTCGTCACCAACCACAGCCCCGCGCGCGGCGAGTAGTGCGACGCCAGCATTCCCGGCGCGCGAACGTCGGTCGCATGAGTCGCGAGTGGAACCTCACGCCCCAGCACCCGCTCGATGGCCTCTTTGGGAACACCACCGGGGCGCAGCAGGCGAGGGGAGTCACCGCTCAGGTCGACGATGGTCGACTCCACGCCCACGCGGCACGCACCGCCCTCGAGCACCAGCTCGACGTCGTCGCCCAGCTCGTCACGCACGTGCTTCGCCGTCGTCGGGCTCACGCGCCCGAACCGGTTCGCAGATGGAGCCGCCACACCTCCATCGAAGGCCCGCAGCAGCTCGAGCGCGAGCGGGTGGTCGGGCACCCGAAGACCCACCGTCTCCTGTCCGCCCGTCACCGCGTCACTCGCCAGCGAGGATCGCTTCACGATGAGCGTGAGCGGCCCCGGCCAGAACGCGTCGGCCAGCCGCGCCGCTTCATTCGGCCAGCTCGCGGCCCATCGCTTCGCCACCTCGGCGCTCGCGACGTGAACGATGAGCGGGTGGTTCGACGGCCGGCCCTTCACCGCGAAGATGCGCCGCACCGCCAGCTCGTTCGAGGCGTCGGCGCCCAGCCCGTACACCGTCTCGGTCGGCAGCCCGATGAGCCCACCTTCTCGAAGCGCTCTCGCCGCGCGCTGAACCTCGTCACTCACGCAGGTGATGGTAGCCGGTTTTGTGTGTAAGGCCCCGCCATGCCTTCGAAGCCCAGCAAGAACCTCGAGACGTTCAAGAACCCGGCGCCCACCCGCGACTATGAGATCGCGTTCGACTGCCCCGAGTTCACCTGCCTCTGCCCGCTCACCGGCCAGCCCGACTTCGCGCACTTCAAGATTCGCTACGTGCCCGACGAGACGTGCATCGAGCTGAAGAGCCTCAAGCTGTACCTCTGGAGCTTCCGCGACGAGGGCGCCTTCCACGAAGCCGTCACCAACCGCGTGCTCGACGATCTCGTGAAGGCCTGCGCGCCCCGCCACATGCAGGTCGAGGCCGACTGGTGGGTGCGTGGTGGCATCGCGACGAAGGTGACCGTCACCTTCGACAAGAAGGCCGCGAAGAAGAAGAAGTGATCAGAACCCCAGCGCGAAGCAGAAGCCGACCCGCGGGGTGACGAGCACGCTGCCGTAGAGCCACAGCTCGAACGACGCGAAGCCCATGTCGACGCTGCCGCCCACGCGCGCCGTGGGAATGAAGCGGAGCGCGAAGCGGGTGCCGGCCTCGTCAAGCTCTGCGGCCATCACGTCGGCAAGCACCGCGACGTCCGCGAAGCCCTCGAGGGTGCCATCGCCCGCCCGGGCTCCGACGAAGGGCCCGGCGCTGATGAAGTGCGCGCTCCGAACGTCGAGCGTGGTCGACGAGAGCCCACCGAGCGGGCTGCCGGCGGCGACCGACAAGTCCCACTCGGGGTCGATCATGAACTCGTAGCTGGCGATGCCGCCGAGCCTCAGCGCGCCGTGGTTCCACCCGAACGAACCGGCGAACCCGACCGCTGGGCCAGCGCCGCTCACCTCATACGCGCGCCCCGAGCCGCCGACCCGCACCGCCTTCGTCCAACGGCCTCCGACCGAGACGCCCACCGACGTTCGCTGCGGCGTCCACGCCGGCTCCGCCATCGCCACCGTCGAGAGGAAACAGAAGAGTCCGAGCCAGCGCACGCCCTGAGGGACGATGCGCTCCGTCACACATTCACGCCGGGTCAAACACACCTCGTCGACGGTTCGTGACCCAGGGTCTGATCAATCGTGGCGCGCGTCGGGAGGCGGCGTGGTGATTGCTGTGCCGTGCCCTCCATGAAGGGGAAACGGCTGCTTCGGGTGGCAGCGCTGGGGGCGACGCAAGAGGCGGTCGAGCAGGTGCGCCTGCACCTCGACGTGCCCTGGCTCGAGACCTGGGGCTTTCTGTCGAGCAGCCCGACGCTGCATGAAGATCTCAACTTCAACGGCATCAGCGCGCTCGTCGCCATGGCCGATCCGGGAGCGCCGCTCCAGACCCTGCTGCGCCACCTCGAAGAGACCAGTCATGGAGACCGCCCTGTGGTGCTCGTCACCGACGACGCCCATGACGCGCCGTGGGCGCACGCGTTTCGAATGGGCATCGTCGAGCTGGTTCCGCTGCGGCGGCTGACGGAGGCGGTGCTGCGCAGCGCGTTCCTCGAGCTCGATCGCCGGCCCGGGCTGCTGCGCGGCAATGGTTCCTTCCACGAGTTCAGGCAGCTCTACGACGCCATCACCCACTACGGCCGCACGGGGGTGCTCGAGCTGTCGCTCCCGCAGGGGCCCGCGACGCTGCACCTGCGGTGGGGCAGGGTGCTCGACGCGAAGGGTGTTGGCCTGGGCCCCGACGGCTCGCCCATCGTCGCCGAGAACACGCCGTGGCTCTTCCGTGAACAGGCGCCGCCGCTCACCGAGGCGCAGCGCGAGTTCGAGCCGCTCGCCAGTGAAGAGCCGCCGTTGATCGACGCCGTCGTCGAGGCGACGCCCGCCATCACCGCCGCCGACGTGGTGCCGCAGCAAACCTCGCTGCTCGTCGTCGACGATGACCCGAGCGTGCTCAAGCTGATGCACGACTTCTTCCGTCACCGGGGTTTCAAAGTGCGCGCCGCGCCGGGTGGGCCCGAGGCGTTGCAGGCGCTGGCGAGCGAGCACGTCGACGTCGCGATCCTCGATCTCGACATGCCGAAGGTCGACGGGTGGATGGTGCTGGGCGCGATGCGAGAAGACGTGCGCACGTGGGACACGCAGGTGCTGCTCTTCTCGGCGCACGATCGGTATCGCGAGGTGCTCGCGCGCGCTGGCCCGACGAGCCACGCGGCGGTGCCCAAGACGACGCGCCTCACCGAGGTCGAACGTCACGTGCGTGAGCTGATGGTGCCACGCGTGCGCCTCGAGCGCCGGCTCGCGAGCCGCTCCATCGACGAGACCGTCACCCTCGAGAACCTCGATCGCGTCGGCATCGGTTGGCTGCTGCTCGCCTTCGAGCGCGCGCACGTCACCGGCATGGTGCGGGGGACAGCGCCGCAGGCGAAGTTCGCGCTCTGGTTCTCCGACGGGCGGCTGGTGCAGGCGCAGGGCGTGTTCGAGCAGGGGCGCTGCGCGGGCCTCGATGCCTTGCGCCTCGTGCTCGCCTCCCGGCCGCGCTCGTTGACGCTGGAGGCCGGCACCGTGCCCGCCGGTGAGGGCTTCGAAGGGCACCCGACCGGCACCGTGCTCTCGGTCGTCGAGCAGCGGCTCGCCATCGAGCAGCACCACCTGGGCCAGCTCGCCGTCTCGCAGGCCGTCGCGGTGTCGGTGAACGAGCCGCTCTATCACCTGTACGCCGACGTCGGCTCGGTGCTGCAGCGACAGATCGCCCAGGCGCTGTGCGAGCTGCACGTCGCGCCGTCTGACCTGAGCGCCCACCTCGGCGTCGCGCAGGACACCATCACCCTCGTGCTGCGTGAGCTCGTGCGCCGCGGCGTCATTCAGCTCTCGGGCGCGCTCGAGCTCGCGTGACTCGTCAGGGCGGGCGCGCTGCTTCGTCTGAAGGCGCGGGGCGCTTCGAACGCTGACGCCAAGAAAGCGGTCGACTCCCTCCAGAGGGACTGGCCCAGCCATCGTCATCTGGTCGACCAACCCGTCCTTTCAGATCGGGTGTTCATCGCGTTCCGCCCCACCTTTTCGTCTCAGGAGTCGTGTCATGAAGATCACCGTCACCATCAAGCAGGGCTTCACCGGGTTGCTGTTCGAGAACGGAGTGCTCACCCGTGAGCTGGGCGCAGGCCGCCACAAGGCGGGCACCTTCTTCGGGCCAGCGCCCACGGTCGAGATCGTCGACCTGCGTGAGCGCTCGAGCACCATCAAGAACCAGGAGATCCTCACCGGCGACAAGGTCTCGGTGCGCCTGTCGCTGCTGGTCTCGTTCCGCGTCACCGACCCGAAGGCCGCGGTGCTGAACGTCGCCAACTACGAGGACCGGCTCTACGAAGACGTGCAGCTGTCGGCGCGCCGGTTCCTCGCGACGCGCTCGCTCGACCAGATCCTCAAGGACCGCAACGAGCTGTCCGAGGCGATTCAGGCCGACATCTCGGGCCCTGCGAAGCAGTTCGGCGTGACGGTGCTGCGCGCCGACGTGAAGGACATCATCTTCCCCGGGCAGCTGCGCGAGCTGATGAACCGCGTCATCGAGACGGAGCGCCAGGCCGAGGCGAACCTCATCGCGGCGAAGTCGCGCGCCGAGATCGCCGCCCTCGATGCGCAGTCGCGGGCGCAGGTGGCCAGCGTCGAGGCGAAGACGGCGCTCGAGAACCAGCAGAAGAAGCTCGAGCTCGACCAGGCCTTCGCGGCGCTCATCGAGAAGAACCCTTCGCTGGTGCGCGTGAAGGAGCTCGAGGCCTTCAAGGACATGGGCAAGGCAGCCCAGACCCACTTCTACGTGGGCGTCGACCGCCAGAAGCGGGATGCGTAAGTCACGCGCCGACGACCCACGAAGAGCGAGTCGAGACACCCGCGAGGCCCAAGGCTTCGCGGGTGTTTCATTTTCTGCGGGGCTAAACCGACGCCGTGCGCTGGGTCCCCTTCGTCGTCGCGTTCCTGGTGACGGTGCCGTCGCTGGGCGCAGGCTTCTCGCTCGACGACTGGGCGCAGCGCGCGGTCGTGAAAGGCCAGCTCAGCCACACGACGCAGTACGCCCTGTTCAACTTCGGCGCGGGTGACGTCGAGGCGCTCAAGCCGCTCATCGAGCGTGGCCCGTTCCCCTGGTTCACGTTGCCAGAGCTGAAGCTGCGGTTCCTTCGCCCGCTCTCGTCGGCGCTCATCGTCTTCGACACCGAGGTGTTCGGAGCCACCTCGTGGCCGCAGCACCTGCACTCGACGCTCTGGTACCTCGCGCTGCTCGCCGTCGTGATGGCGCTCTATCGACGGCTCACGCCTTCGGTTGCGGTGTTCGCCGGCGTGCTCTTCGCCATCGACGACGCGCACGTGATGCCGACGATGTGGCTCGCAAACCGCAACGCGTTGCTGGCGGTGGTCTTCGTGTGGCTCGGCCTGTTGGCGCATCTTCGGTGGAGAGCTGATGGCTGGAGGCCGGGCGCTCCACTCTCGGCGCTGGCCTTCGCGTTCGGGCTCGCTGCGGGAGAGACGGCGGTGGCCGCGCTGGCCTACGTGCTCGCCTGGGAGCTGCTCGCGCGCCCGCAGTCTTGGAGCAGCCGGCTCCGCGGGCTCACGCCGGTGCTGCTGGTGCTCGCCGTCTACGCGGTGCTCTACAAGCTGCTCAACTCGGGCGCGCGTGGCTCGGCGACGTACCTCGACCCGATGAGTGAGCCGCTCACCTTCCTCACCCTCGCGCTGCCGCGCTTCTTCGCGAACGTCGGCACGCAGGCCTTTGGAGCGCCCGACGTCTACCTTGCGCTCCCCGAGGCGAAGGTGGCGCTCATCGCGTCAGGCGTCGTGGCCGTGCCGCTGGGCGTGCTGGCGTGGCGGCGCTGGGCTCCGAGTGACGAGGGCGAACGACGCACGCTGCGGTGGTTGTTGTTGGGCGCGGCTGGCTCGTTGCTGCCCACGCTCGCGACGTTTCCTGCGACTCGGCTGCTGACGGCTGCCTCGCTCGGGCTCGCGCCAGTCGTCGCGACGTTGCTTCGGGCTGCCTGGCGCGACGTCGGCGTTCGGCGTGGCCTCGGCGTGCTCTGGCTCGGCGGCGCGTTCGTGCTGCAGCCGCTCACCCAGTGGCTCGTCATGCCCATCGCCTTCACCACCGTCAGCGCGCGCGCGCTCGAGAGCCTGCAGCGGCTCGAGCCGAAGCCCACCGAGCGCTTCGTCGTGCTCTCGAGCTCGGAGTTCGTTCCCGCCATCTACACCGGGCCGCTCATGGCCGACCTCGGCCTTTCCATGCCGCGCACCTGGCACGTGTGGTCGATGGCGCCGCTGCCGGTCGACGTGCGCAGAACGGGGGAGCGGCAGGTTGAGCTCTCGGTCGTCGGCGGCCGAATGATCGACTCGGTCTTCGAAGAGAACTTCCGCAACGACAACTTCCCCATCGAGGTGGGGCATCGCGTTCGGCTCGAGGCCGCGACGGCGACGGTGCTGGCGGTCGATGCTGGCAAGCCGACGAGGGTTCGGTTCGAGCTCGAACTCCCCGTCGAAGACTTCTCATTCGTGTGGTGGGACGGCGACTCGCTCTCGCGCGTGCAGCTGCCGGCCGTGGGTGAGCGCCGCCACTTCCCGCGGGCGCAGACGATGTTCGAGCGGCTCATGCTGGGTGCGCAGCCGCCGGTGGACTGATGGCTTCGGAGTCAATCTGAAACGCGTCGGCCCGCCCGTCGGGCTGATCATTCACTGCGCCGATACAGCCCTTCGTTTACAGTCCCCGCCCCGATGGATGCGCTGGTCTTTCCGAGTGACGAAGCTCTTCAGGTCGCGCTGAAGTCGGGGCTCATTCCGGCTGACGTGCAGCGCGCCCCCGCCTCCATCGGCCGCACCAAAGCCGGCGAGGTGTTGATTGCGCCGGGCCACGCCGTCACCGCCAGGGCGAAGAAGGCGCTGCTCGCGGCGGGCGTGCTCGAGCGTTCGGTGTCGAACCTCGTCGGCAAGGTTTCGTGCTGGGCCGAGGCGCTGGCGCCGAACCGCATCGGCGAACCCGAGGGCAACCCGGCGCTGGTGCTCTTCACCGTCACCGGCCAGGGCACGTTGCTCGACCTCGCGGGCGAGCTGCTTCGCCTCGGGTGCGATCGTCAGGAGCTCCGCGCGCTCGATGGCTCGCAGGGCCTCGTCGCGCTGGTGAAGGTCGTGGAAGCGCCCTGGTTCGTGCTCTCGCGCGCGCTCGATCACCTCGATGGGCTTCGCGCCTTCGTGCCCACGCCCGCCGGCCAGGACCGCGTGTGGACCGAGGTCGGCTACGAGCACCCGCTCGACGGCGCGTTCAACGTCGAAGACGACCAGCTGCTCTGCATCACGGGCGAAGGCGCGTGGTGGCGGCTGCCCGTCGGAAACTGGACCGACGTCGACAACCTCGTCGAGGCCGACTCGCTCGCGCCGCTGGCGAAGAAGCAGGCCGAGCAGTCGCTGCCGAAGATTCCGGTGACGCTCACGCTGACGCGGGCAGCGCGCTCCGAGGCGCCGACGCTGTTCGTGCTGCGGCCCTCGTCGCACCCTCGTTCTCCGAAGGAGCAGGTCGAAGCGCTCGTGCGCGGTCTGCCCGAGGCGCAGCTCGAGAACGTGCTCTTCGCCGTCTCGGGCGACCTGGTGGTGCTGCGAGCGCGGCCCGGCCGTGAAGCGAACACCGGCGCCTTGCCCGGCACGCAGTACGCGCGCGTCGCCGACCTGCAGAACCTGTTCGTGCCCGTCGGCATGACGGTGGAGCCGCCGCTGCGTCGCGATCGCTTGCGCACGTGGCTCGCGGCCGATCCCGATCTCGTCACCTGGCTCGAGCCGACCGAGCAGGGCTTCGCGCGGCTCAGCATCGCCGACGCGGCGTTCCGGCCCCTCACCGACTGGGTCGAGTACGTCATCGACGGCGCCGCCGACACGCTCGACGCCTGGGTGCGCTCGGCCGTCTTCGAGCTCGAGCCCTTCGTCGCGTCCGAAGAGGCTGCTCCATCGGGAGCGCGTGAGAAGCGTGAGCCTGACGAAGAGCAGAAGCAGCGCTCGCGCCCGAGAGGCCGCACCGAGACGCGGGTCGCGCCGTCGTTGGCGGCGCCTGAGACGGTTCGCGCGCCTGCGCCCCTCGCCGTCGAAGTCGCGCGTACGCCGAGCGAGCTCGAAGCCCTCGTCGGGCGCGAAGAGAACAGCTTCCTCGAGATGGAGGCGAAGGCCGACTCGGTCGAGCGCCAGCAGGCGTGGGCCCGGCTCGCCGAGTTGTACGCGCGCGTTCAGCGGCCGCGTGATGCCGGCATGGCCTGGGCGCATGCGCTCTGGGAGACCGGCGTCGACGGCGCTCC
>JBEOKA010000385.1:0-14526 GCA_040275325.1 Myxococcaceae bacterium
TCTGCTGCGAGTCGAACTTCGAGATGCCGAAGTCGAGCACCTTGATGAAGGGCTTGCCCGCGCGCTGGGTGACGAAGAGATTCTCGGGTTTGAGGTCGCGGTGGACGATGCCCGCGCGGTGGGCGGCATCGACGGCCTCCGCCGCCTGACAGACCAGGTCGCACGCGAGCGCGATGGGCAGCCGGCCGGAGTCGCGGAAGAGGTTCGCGAGCGGCTGACCCTCGAGCATCTCCATCAACAGAAACGGCTCTCCGCTGGGCAGCTCACCCGCGTCGAAGGTCTCGACGATGTGCGGGTCTCCGATGTGGCCGGCGGCCGAGGCCTCACGCAAGAAGCGCTGCACCACCTCCGTGTTCTCGCGGTGCCTCGGGTGCAGCAGCTTGAGCGCGCGCCGGTGCTTCGTCAGCTCGTGCTCGACCTCGTACACGGCGCCAAGGCCGCCAGCGCCGAGCAGCCGCACGACGCGCAGCTTCCCGAGCAACACCACGCCTGGCTGAAGCTGTTCGTCCACGGCCCCTCAAATCCAGAACGAGATGCGGCGCTTTGCGTCTTCGGGGCCTTCACCGTGCCCACCATCACGCAGCCACGCGCGGTACGCCTCGATGTCGGCGTGCAGCAGGTCGGCCTCGGTCGAGCGAAAGTCGAGCCCGCCTGGAGCGCTCGTCAGCCCTTCGTGTTGCACGCGCATGATGTCGACGTCTTGCCCGATGACCTGCGTCGTGTACCACTTCATGAAGCGCCGCAGCGCGCGCGCGGCGAGGTTCTTCGGCAGGTCGAACGGCAGCCGGTACGAGATGGACGTGTAGACGAGGCTGTCGAGCGGGCCGATGGGCGAGACCTGACTCGAGATGACGTAGCCGCTGCGCTCGCCCCACAGGTAGTCGACGCGGGTGACGTTCGGCACGTAGTAGTTGTCGGTGTGCTTCATCGGCTCGCCGCCGGGGTTCATCAGCAGGCCCGCGCCGGTGAGCTGGTCGTTCTCCTGCTCGTAGGTGACGAGCACGCTGCCGTTGGTGCGGTGGACGGTCGCCGGCACCTGCGTGCGCTTGCGATTCCGGAACCAGCCCTTGTGCACGAACACCGTGTGCGGCACGTCCATGAAGTTCTCGACGAGGTTCGTCACCCCGTTCGGGAACCGCGTCACCATGAAGTACGTCGTCCAGTCGGGCTCGCCGTGCTTCGGCACGCGGAACGGAGGCTGTCTCGCCTTCGAGACGTCGTCTCCGAGGAAGACGAAGACGAGCCCGTCTTGCTCGAGCGTCGCGAAGGAGCGCACTGTGCCGACGTCGCACGGCCGCAGACAGAGGCCCGCGCGCGCGTGACCGTCTTCGCTGAGCAGCGCGCCCTGCTGTGAAGGACCGAGGGAGGGGATTTCGACGCAGGCGCCGGTCTGGTCGTAGACCCAGCCGTGGTACGGGCAGCCGAGCTTGCCGTCGAAGGTGTCTCCGGCCGAGAGGCGCGCGTTGCGGTGCAGGCAGCGGTCGAAGAGGGCCGCGGGCTTTCCGCTCGCGTCGCGGAAGAGCACCAGCGGCGTGCCGAAGAGCGTGCGGGAGAGTGGCTTCTTCGCGGTGAGCTCGCTCGAGAGACAGCCGACGTACCAGTAGTCCTTCAGGGCACCGCAGCGAGCGAGGTCGGCCTCGGCCTCGAGGTCGATGCGGTTGGCCGTCGAGAGGTCGGCGCTGACTTTTGGCCGGTCGGTCATGGGTGCAGCACTCTCGCGCCGCGCGACGACTGGAGCAATGCTGCTGCGTGCTGGTGCGAAAGGAGCGTCGTGCTGATCACCCTCGTCTGCGCCGTGCTCGCCGCGAACGGGCCTGAGGAGCCGTCGTTCACCGTCTTCGGCGGGCCGCTCGTCGGCGCTGCCGTCGTCGACCGCGACAGCTCGCTGGTGAGCGGCGGGCGTGGTGGCTTCTCGCTGGGCGCGCGCGTCGGGCTCGCGTTCACGCTGTCACGCCAGACGCAGGGAACGGGGCGCTTCTCGCTGATGCCGGCGCTCGAGCTTCGCCACGACTTCGGAGCACCGCACACCGATGGCTTCGGCAGCATGACGCTGGGCATGCGTTTCCTCGAGTGGCTGCGTATCACCACGGGCCTCGGGTACGGGCTCTCGTCGCTCGTCGCGCCAGTGCCGCAGCACCTGCTCTTCATCTCGATGGGTCTGGGCGTGAAGGTGGGCCCCGTGTGGCTCGGCGTCGAGACCGACCTGGTGTTCCGATTGTCGGTGACTGACGCACGCACGATGCGGGTGATGGCCAGCGCGATGTTCGAGCACGAGCTGTTCTCTGGCTGATACACGGGTCGCAGATGCGTCAGTTCGTCCTCGTCATCGCTCCCTTCGTCGCCGCCTGCTCACTGTCCATCACGGAGCCCGACCTCCTCGGGAAGACGTGTCAACGGACGGAGGACTGTGGGCAGAGCCATCGTTGCCTTGCTGGCGTCTGCGTCGCGACCGATGCCGGGTCGACCGCGGGAGGCACGGCGAGCGCAGGCGGAACAGCGAGCGCAGGCGGAACAGCGAGCGCGGGCGGAACAGCAAGCGCAGGAGGAAGCGCTGTCGTCTGCGACCCGATGAACGACACGTGCGTGAGCGGCTCCTACTGTGATGCGTCTCGCCGATGTCTCACCGGCTGCAAGTTCGACGCTGGCAGCCAGTGCCCGCTCGAGCAGCGCTGCGGCGCCACGCACGCCTGCGAGTTCGGCTGCACCGACGCGACGACGTGTGGAGCGACGCAGTCGTGTCAGCTTGGCACCTGCTTCGCAGACCAGTGGCGACGGTGGAACGCCGACGGCGGCCTTGAGCCACCAGCCAGGTTCAACCACGCGATGGCCGTCGACACCGACCGCAAGCTCGTCGTCGTCTTTGGTGGAAAGAGCAGCCTCGGCGCCGGAACCTTCCTATCCGATACCTGGGAGTGGACCGAGGCCGGGTGGACGCAGAACTCAACTCCGGTACACCCACCCGGCATGATTGGGCACACGATGACCTATGACCCGGTGCGCGGGAAAATCGTGCTCTTTGGTGGAAACGTCAGCGCGTCCAGCGAGGTGCTGCAATCGAAGACCTGGGAATACGATACAGCGACGCATCGACGGGCTGAGCTGACGCTCTCGGGAACACAGCCGCCAGCTCGTTACCTGCACGCCGACGCGTGGGACAGCAGCATCAGCCGGGTCGTCATCTTCGGAGGCGACGCCACAGGTCAGCCCTGCTCGAACGACATGTGGTCCTTCGATGGCGCGAGCTGGCAATTGGTCGCGAGCAGCGGCGCTCCGCACGCGTACAACCAGAAGATGATCTTCGATTCCTTCCGAAATCAGCGCGTGCTCTGGGGTGGCTATTGCAATTCGCAGTATTTCCACGCTCCCTATTATTTCGACGGCGCCATCTGGCAGGCCACTGGAGGAACACCTGGGCCTCAAGGAGTCGACTGGCCCGCGTCGGTTCAGGCTGGCGTTTTCACCTATGTCCCAATCAGACGCTTCGGCCTCTATGTCGGTGGGCTGAGTGACAGCGGCGGTGGTGTGACGTCACTCCATCGCTGGAATGGCACGACGTGGGTGGGCGTCACGCCCATCACTCCCGGGCCAGGCAGGCGCTTCTACGCGACGATGAACTGGGTGCCATGGCTCAACCGGCTCATGCTCTTCGGCGGCGCCGACGGAGACAGCGGCAGCGCAGTCGCGAAGAACGAGACGTGGCTGTACGGCGGCCCCTGAGCATCACAGCGTCTTCAAGTACGCGAGCACATCAGAGCGCTGCGCAGGCGTGAGCGCGTCTCCAAACAGATGCCCCTGATTCCCGAGCCCAACCTTCGTCGTGTCGTAGACGGCCGCGCGGTCGCCTCGCGATGGGTTCACTGGAGCCGCGGTCAGGACCTCTACTTTCAACCCCACCGCCTGCTCGTCGTACTCGTCACGTGACGTGCCCAGCACGCGGAAGAACTTCGGCCGCTTCGTCGAGTCGAGCACGGCCTCGACCGTCGGCACCGACCCGTTGTGAAAGTAC
Source organism: Myxococcaceae bacterium (assembly GCA_040275325.1). Lineage (GTDB taxonomy): Bacteria > Myxococcota > Myxococcia > Myxococcales > Myxococcaceae > Xiheimicrobium. The sequence continues at coordinate 4,007 of JBEOKA010000385.1, forward strand.
GGCGCGCTCGCCCACACGCCACGCAGCGACGGCGCTGTGTACCCACCGCTCGCCCGATGCGCGTCGTTCGCGCCGAACCACGTGGTGTTGATGAGCGCGACCTCGTTCATGCCGTACTTCAGGCTGCGCTCGGGGTCCGTGCCCACGGTCTCCCTTGCGACGATGTTCGACTCCTGACGCTCGCAGCGGTCGTCGCGATGACAGATGGTGCACTGCTGCCGAAACAGCGCGCGCCCTCTCGCCACGGCATCCATCGCGGGTGGTGTGAACGGCCACGCGGGCGCCTTCAACGTCAGCAGGTACTCCCGCAGCGCGATGTACTCGGGCTCGAGCCGCTCGAGCTCGGCCTGCGTCGTGCCAAACGCCAGCTGCGTCGCCATCATCGTGCGGTGCGCCGCCTGCGGCCCGCTGCCATCGGTGTACACACGCGTCTTGTCGGCCAGCGTCCACCACGCGGGCGCGTCCTGGTAGCCAATCTCGGTGTTCACCGGAAACGGCGGCTGCATCGTTCGCAAGCCCAGCTGCAGCGTCATGCCGATGATGTCGGCAACGCCCTTCGCGCCGGTGCGCAGCCGCGGAGGATTCGGCGGCGTGAACCCGAACGCCACGGCCAACGACTTCAAGTCATCGACGAACAGCTCGAGGTCGACGCGGTTGTTCCCGGCTCCAACCACCGTCTGGCCCGCCACCTCTCCGGCGTGACAGACGAGACAGTCGACGCGAACCATCGAGCCCTCGAGGCGAAAACCCATCGGCAGCCCGTCATTCGCGGTGAGCGCCGGCGCGAAGCCGTACCGCTCGCGAATCGCCGCGGGCACGTCAGCCGGCGGAGTCGTTGTCCACACCCGCCACAGGTTGTCGAAGGCGAGCCGCGGCACCAGCTGCCCACCCACCTGCCCGGTGAAGAGAAACGCGTGACCGGCATCGGCCTTCGCGGCATCGACGATGATGGGTGGAAGACACGCGCCTGCATCGAACGGGTCTGAGAGCGTCTCTCCCGCGTCGACTGGCACGCCTGCGTCATTCATCACCATCGCGCCCGGGCACGCACACAACGAGAGACCCAACGCCGCTGCGACCAGTCGCTTCATGCGGCCTGTGTACCGTCGAACAGCCTCGATATTCGAGCGCGGGGGTGTAGCGTCGACGGCCGTGACTCCTCAGCCAACGGCGCCGGTGAACCCGGGCGCGCTCGACTCCGGCCGTCGCACTGCGGGCTGTCTCCTCTACGGCCTCGGCATGCTCTTCGGAGCCGGCCTGCTGCTGCTGACCTTCTTCGTACCCGCGCTCTTCGGCGACAACGCCGGCATGGAGCTCGGCGGCATGTTCATCGGCGCGCTGCTCGCCCTGCCCGCGCTGTTCCTCTACGTGTGGATTCCGTGGATCGTCGACCGCTTCGACCCCGAGCCCATCTGGACGCTCGCGGGCGCGCTCGGCTGGGGCGCCATCGCGGCGTGCGGCTTCTCGGCCGTCATCAACTCGGCAATCGGCTCCTTTGGCGCGAGCATCGGCGGCCCCGAGGCGGGCAGCTTTCTTTCGGCGTGCGTCAGCGCTCCCATCTTCGAAGAGCTCTTCAAGGGCCTCGGCGTCTTCGGCATCGCGTACTTCCTGAAGCGCGAGTTCGACGGCGTCGTCGACGGCATCATCTACGCGGCCTTCGTCGCGCTCGGCTTCGCGGGCGTCGAGAACGTCATCTATTACGGGCGCGCGGCCATGGCCGACATGAGCTCGACGAAAGAAGCGAGCGCCCTCGTCGGCACCTTCTTCATGCGCGGCCTGATGACTCCGTGGATTCACCCGCTCTTCACCGCCTTCACCGGCATCGGCTTCGGGCTCGCGCGCGAGACGACGAAGGGCTGGGTGAAGTTCATGGCGCCATTGGGCGGCTACTGCATCGCGATGTTCCTGCACTCGGTGTGGAACACGGCCGCCACCGCCTCAGGCATGTTGGTGCTGGTGATGCTGCCGCTGTGGCTGCTCTTCGTGACGGGCTTCTTCGTGATGGTCATCCTGCTGGTGCGCCGCAAGGGCCGCATCATCGGCGAGCACCTCAAAGACGAGGTGCTCACGGGCCACATGACGCCGGCCGAGCTCGAGCTGGTGACGAGCGTGTGGAGTTGGTGGAAGGCGACGTTCTCGTGGGGTGGCGCTCCGGCGCGGCGCTTCGTCGAGGTGGCGTCACGACTCGGCTTGTCGAAGTGGCACTCGAAGCGCGCGGCGCAGGGGCACTCGCAGACCATCAGCGGCGCCTTCGTCGCGCCCTTGCGCAAAGAGCTCAAGCAGCGGCGTGACGAGATGAGCCGCGCCCTGGGCCGCGCCCTGCCACAACCCGAGCCGTGGAGACCGACGCCCGGTCAACCCCGCCCGCCCTGGCTGTGAACGTCACGCGGCGCGCTTGAGGCCCAGCTCGTGACGCAGCCACTCGAGCGCGTCCGAGAGGTTCTTCACCTCGACCAGCTTGAGCCCATGCGGGCCTGCCTTCGACTGGTACTCGCGCACCGTCATCTTCGTCACCGCGCTCTCGGAGTTGATGGTGATGAAGTACTTCACGCCGTGCTTCGCGAACGACGGAAAGACGTCAGAGGCGATGAAGGCCTGGCACTCGGGAGAGAACGCGCCCTTCGCCCTTGAAGAATCGACGATCCACGCCTGCACGCCCCGCGGGTGCGCGTAGCCCATGCCCTTCACCAGCACCGCGTCTCTGAACTCGTCGAGCGTCACGAAGTAGCTCGTCCACGTGTCCACCACCGCTTTGAGCGAAGGCTCGAACTGCACGGTCAGCTTTCCGGCAATCTGATGAATGGGGGTCATGGGCGCGTGTACAGCAATTGATGTTCCACACCGGCGACAGATGTCATGATTTGTCGACCATCACGCCTGCTTCCACGCCCCAACAGGTTGGCGCTCGGGCGATCGGGTGACGCACCAGCTCGGCCTGAAGTCGCAGTCGACTCAGCGTTCACACCCGACTCTCTGCGGCGCCGACATCGCACAGGGTTGCGTGCTCGAAGTCATGGAGAGGCGCTTGCACAGCTCGCGCGCGGGAGACGCGGATGAACTTCGGCAAGGCCGTCCTCGAGGTGAAGAATGAGAACGGGCGGGTGACGCTGTACCGCCCGGCCAAAGACATCATCGTCGCCGTGAGCGAGGGCTTCATCACCCGCGACCTGTGGCCGCCGCAGGTGCCGTTCTACGACGCACTCCACCACGAGGTGCCGAAGCTGCGCATCTTCCGCGACGCCTCGGCGGTGCGCTCGGTCGAGCCGGCCTACGCCAGCGCCTCGCAGAACTACGTGAGGGCGAACAAGGAGCGCTACGCCGAGATTCTCTTCCTGCAACGCTCGGCCGTCATCGCGCTGGCCATCAACACCGCCTCACTCATCTCGCGCGCGCCCATGTCGGCGGTCGGGAAAGAGGCGTGGGAGCAGCGGCTCGCAGCGGCGCTTCAACCACGTCAGGCCGCCTGAGCCCGACGGAAAATCAGAGCCACGACGCGTCGACGCCAGGTGGGCGAGCACCCGTCATGAGTGGAAAAGCGGGCTCGCGAGGTCGACGCATCGTGGGTCACCCTCGCAGCGCGCCTGCCCGTGACGACGACACCACACCGGGAGCGGGTGCGGCAGCATCACAGGCGACTGGCCGGTCATGGGACACGTTGCGGTGGTGGGTGCGGTGGAGCTCAGGCCGCGGTCGTTCCGTGCACCTCCTTCTTCGCGTCGACGGGGTTGAACCGCTTCATGCGAAGGGACCCATTCGCAAGGCACATGCCGGGCTCCAACCTCTGAAGAAGACGAGCCTTCGCGGCACCCGCGCACCAGCCACCGTGACGAGGTGACAACAAACGCACGCGGCTGACTGACATCCAGGTGACAGCGATGGGAGGGCTGATCAGCACTTTTCGTTGCCGCACCGCACGCCGCGCCACACGCTTTCTCATCTCACTCGGGGGAACTCCTGCATGCCTCGTCTCGTCGGCCTCGTTGGCCTCGTCGTGTCCATCTCGGTGATGGCGGCCTCGCCCGCCACCCAGCGCGCCGTTCGCAACCTCAACTCGGTGTTCGGCTCGGTGACGCTGGTGCCCGAGCTTCGCAACGCCGTGCCGCCGGGCCAGGAGCAGACGGCGAAGAACCTGCTGCGCGACCTCGACACGGCCTGCACCCGCGGGGAGCGCGAGCTCAGCGCCATTCCCGAAGCCGACAAGGCCGACCCCGCCGTGGCCGAGCTCTCGGAGAAGCTGAAGGCGTTTCAGTCATTCCGTGACGACCTGAAGAAGGCCATCGAAGGCGGCGCGGCGACGAGCGCAGCCAACGACAAGCTGTTCCGCGAGTTCCGTGAAGAGACGAAGCCGTACCAGGCCGCCGTCACCGCGTTCCGCCACGGGCCACAGGGCAGCCCGCAAGACCTGAAGGCCGCCGCCGCCCAGCTCGCGAAGCTCGATGCGCTGTGCAAGTCGAAGTACCCCGGCATCACCGACGACCCGAAGCTGTCCTTCCAGCTGAACATCGAGCCGGGAACCTGGTGCGCGACGGCGGCGAAGGCCGACTCCATCGCGAACGCGGCCATCAGCGCAGGCGCGGCGGCGTCGCTCGACCGCGTGGTGGCCGACGTCATCGAGGCCCGCACCTCGCTCGCGAAGAACCAGGGCCACGTGGGCGTCGACGACCGCCCGTACGAGCTGCTGCAGGACCGCGCGGGCGGCAAGGCGAAGCTCGAGAAGCAGCTCAAGGCAGCACTCGACGCGGCCGGCCAGCGGATGCCCGAGAAGCCGTTCGCGAAGCTCGACGAGGCGCTCGATGCGTTCGCTGCAGAGATTGACCGGCTCGCGCCGACGTGGCCGTTCGAAGCGCCGCATCACGACAGTGGTCTCGAGTCTGGCGCGAAGGTGGCGCTCGCAAAGCAGTACCCCGGCCGCTCGGCCGTGAAGTCGGGAATGCTCTTCGCACAGGCCACCATCGACAAGACCGCGCTCGGCGTGCCGACGGAGCGCTATCGCACCGGCGCCGTGCTCGCGAAAGCGCCAGGCAAGTGGTGCGAGTACCGCGAGTTCACCGCGCACGAGACGTATACGGGTGGCGGCAATTACGCGGCACCGCGCTTCACGTTCCGCGCCGTGCGCTTCCAAAAGTGCCCGTGACGCGTCACCGTTGACGCCCCGGCGCCGAAGCGGGAAACGAGGCCCAGAGGTTCTTCGTGACGCCCCTTCAGACGCTCATCTCGACCGCGCGCGCTTCAGGTGACTGGCGGCCCGTGCTCGAGACGGTGCCCTACTTCCGCTTCATGGGCATCGGCCTGTCGGCGAAGGACGGGAAGCTGACCGCGACGATGACGTACGGCGAGCACCTCGTCGGCAACCCCACGCTGCCTGCGCTGCATGGTGGAACGCTGGGCGCGCTGCTCGAGGCGGTGGCGCAGTGCGAGCTGCTCTATCGCGCCGAGTCGGCCGTGCTGCCGAAGACCATCACCCTCACCATCGACTACCTGCGCTCGGGCAAGCCGGTCGACACGTTCGCGGTGGCCGAGGTGCTCAAGCACGGGCGGCGCGTGGCGACGGTGCAGGCACGCGCGTTTCAAGACGACCCGTCGACGCCCATCGCCGTGGCCACCGTGCACCTGCTCGTTCGCGCCGACTGACGTCATGCCCCGCCCCACGCTCACCATCTGCACCGGCTGTGACGGAGGCGAGGCGCTGTACGAGCGCGTTCGCAAACTGCGCAAAGCGCGCGACTTGAAAGACGTCTTCAAGGTCGACGAGACGGGCTGTCTCAACCTGTGCAGCTGGCCGTGCAACGCGCAGCTCGAAGGGAAGAAGCGCTCGACGTACGTGCGCAGCGAGCTCGACCCGAAGCGTGATGTGGAGGCGTTGGTGCAGGCGGCGTGTGACTACGCGGCGCTCGCTCCGGGCCAGGAGCTCTCGGAGCTTGAGCTGCCCGGCTCGTCACTCGAGTGACGGTTCCTCGTGCGCCTCTGACGTGCCCCTCCAGCGCGCGACCGAGCCATCTCAAGGAGCCGAGAGCGTGGCGCGAGTTCCTCTGTCGGGGCCGCAATCAGAATTCTTACGATTCCGGCGCGAACGGGAACGTGACTACGTCTGGTGGAATCTTCCACCAAGGAGCACCCATGCCTGTGGTTCGTCTGGTCGGCCCGTTCGTCGTGTGCGTCGCCCTTCTGGGCGCGTGCAGCCCCGTGGGGAGCAGCATGGTGGACGCAGGCTGCAAACCAACGGGGCCTGCAAAGTACATCTGCAAGCCCGATGACCCGAAGACCCTCGTTCAGGCTGACAGCTGCGGAGGGTTCGGGACGGGCTCGGCGACGAAGAAGTGCCTCAACGACAAGAAGTGCCTGCCCTCGACGACGGGTGGTGACGCGTACTGCGGCACGGGCAACGAGCTGTTCTGTCCGCTCGATGGCAATCAATGCAACTGTGCAGCAGCCTCGCCGCCGATTCTCGGCTGCAACACGAAGGGCGCAGCGAGCGGTCCTGAAGAAACCACGCTCTCGGAGTTCGATGGCTGCGGCGTGCTCAAGTCCGAGGTCGCCACCACGTGCCTCATCGGAGAGCGCTGCTGGTACACGTGGTTCGCCGATGGTGGCGTGAACGAAGCGGCCGGCGCGCACTGCGCCTCGTCGATGGACCCGTCGCAGAAGAACAGCCCGTTCTACAGACTGGCCTGCGACGACGAGATCTACATGTTCGCGACGACGGGCCTGCGCATGGACTGCCGGTGCAACCGCTCCAACGCAGCGATGCAGGAGTGCCGGCCGGGCTCCGACGCGTGGGGCATGGGCCTTCGCCTCGGCTCCGGGCCCAACATGCACGGCATCAACCTGGCCAAGTGGGGCGGCGGCTTCATTCTCAACGAGGAGCTGTTCGCGCCAGTTCACTACACTGGCGGCAACGCAGCCGCGCTCAAGCCGGGCGCCATCTACGCCATCAACATCAGAACGGGCAATCGGCGCGTCGTCTCGGGCTCGTACCTCGGGCCCAACGGCCGCGTCGACGTCGGCAGCGGTCACACCGTGCAGGGCGAGGCGTTGCCGTTTCTCACCGAACTCAAGCTGGGCGCTGATGGCATGATTTACGGCCTCGGCTCCAACACGCTCACGCACGTCGAGATTACGCGGGTCGACCCGACGACGGGCGCGCGCACGCTCATCTGGCGCCGTCAGTCCCTGGCAGAGGCGAGCAACATGGCCTTCCCGTACGGGCAGTGCTTCGACGGCCGCGTCAGCCAGACCTACCCTGGAGGCTTCGAGCCGGTGCAGTACGCCGACCGCTCCTTCGCGCTCGGGCCCAACGGCACCTTCTTCCTCGGGTGGAACAACGACGGCGTCGGCGTGGTGCGCATCTCGAGCGACGGCGCGACCTGCACCCACGTGTCACGCTGGGCCTCTCGAAACCTCACCGCGCCGCTGCCAGACATCGGCACGGGCTACACGCCGCAATACGGAACCATCAGCGGCCTGCTGTTCCGCGACGGGAAGCTCTACGCGAACACCAAAGACGTGCTGCTGACCATCGACCCTGCGACGGGCAACACAACGCTGTGGTCGAACGTCATCGGCATTGGCGAGACGAGCTTCTTCATCGACGAGCCACGACAGCTCTTCTTCGCCTGCGGCACCGACGCCTCGCGCAAGTGCTCCGTGCACCGCCTCGCCGATGGAAACCAGGCGCAGGGTCTGTTCCAGATTGGCAAGACCATGCCGGTCCTGCAGGGAAAGTACTCCGAGGTACAGGGCGCCAAAGGTGCACTCGACAACAACAACTACAACGGCTTTGGCGCGGTGGCCTACGACCCGACCGACTCGAACATTCTCTACTTTGTCGTGCTCTCTGGCGTCATCAGGTACGAAATCGATACAGGCAATTCGTACTTCATGTCGATGTGAAGAATGCACGCGCGACGATACCGTGCTGGGGGTCGAGGCGAGCCCACCAGCTCGCCCGCGTCACGGCGAAGGCCTCACCACGAGCGTGCGCCTGGGTGTGACAGCACAGGAGGAACTGGTCGTTCACGGTCGCGACCGAGCTGACGTACACGGTCGAGAAGGAGCCGGGCTGCAGCCCGAGCGACGGAGCCTGCAGGTCGAAGGCCTCGAGCCGCCTGCCGTCGACGCTGACCACGATGGGCAGCGTCTGCTCGAGCGCGAAGACGAACGCGGCAGGTGAGTGCGCGGCGAAGGTGACCAGGCCGAGCCTCAGCGGGCCCTGAGGAAACGCCGCGACGTGTCTCCACACATCGACCGGCCGCTCGCCCGCAGCCCACGTCACGCGCACGCCACCGACCTCGAAAGAGCTGCCGTACTCGATGCGAGGACCGTGAATGGGGTTCGACGCCAACGCCTCGAGGGGAATCGCGCGCCACGCAGCGGCCAACGTCTCGTCGGCGAGCCGGCGCTGCTCGAGTGAAGGAATCGACCGCGCGTTCTCGACCGCGGCGTCAATCTCAGCGACCGCCTCTGGGCCGAGCCCCGTGATGGCCTCGTCTCGGAGCGAGCTGTTGCGCCACTCAGCATGCGGCACGGCGTGGTTGCGCTCGTAGTCGTAGAGCGGGTGGTAGCCGCTCTGCAGCCGCACCTCCCACGGGTCGACGTCGACGCGCGCGCGGTCGTACTCGGTCACGTCTCGCGTCCACGCCGTCTTCATCACTGCGCCGCGCCACACGACCACTTCGCGCACGTCACGTTGCGCACGATGCTGTTGGTGTTCCCTTTTCCGTCGGGCACCGACTGCGTGTTGGCGGGGTCGAGAATCCACCGGGTGCCGTCGATGAAGTACTTGTATTGAACGGTCGCGCCCCACGGCACCTGCAGCGTCGCGTTCCAGGCGTCGTTCACGCGCTCCATGGCCACGCCGTCGCTCCAGCCCGCGTCACGGAAGTCGCCGCGCAGCTCGACCGAGCGCTCCATGACGGCCTTCAGGCTGAACGCGACCGGGCAGACGCGCTGGGCGGTGTCGCAGGGCTCGACGAAGTTCGAGGTGACGTCGGGAATCGGCGTCAACGAGCAGGAGCTGATCAGCAGCAGCATGAGCCAGCGCATCGGAAGTGCCGGTTCTAGATACCCGAACCGCTAAGCGGAAGCTCGGAAGCCAGCAAGCACGTGAAGATTCGCGATGACAGCGGCGCGGTTGGTGTCGAGTTCGTTCTTCCGGACGCCGCGGTAGCGGGCTCGGTCACCCTGAATCGCGCTGAGTCTTGCGAGGCGGTGCTCGACGACGACGCGCTTGCGGAGTTCGCGACGTCCACGCTTCGTCCGCCGGCGTGCGCGAAGCTCGATGAGGAGGTCTTCGGCCTCGTGGATGGAGAGGGAACGCTTCTCACTGGTGGTGCAGTTGACCTTGAGCGGGCAGCGAGAGCAGGCCTTCGGGTCGAAGAAGGACTGCAGCCCTGGAGTGATGGGCGCGGATTTTCCAGCCGGGCACGTCACCTGCTTGGCAGCGAGGTCGATGACGAAGTCGTCCTTGGTGAAGAGCCCATGGTTGGAGACAGACCACGCGCGGGAATTGACGGTGACGCCAGCGCGATGGAGCCGGATGACGGCAGGACTGGCGAGGTAGCCGCGGTCGATGTCGAGGGTATCGATGTCGCCGTGAGTGGCGGCTTCGGCGAGGAGCCGCTCGGTGGGCTCGTGCTCGCGCAGGTTGGCGGGTTCGACGGCCGTGGAGAGGATGAAGCCGTTGGCGACGGTGATGTGGCGTTTGTAGCCGTCGATGCGAACAGAGCGGCTCTTCCGGCCATGACGCATCTGCGTGTCCGAGACGGAGATGACGCGCTCGCGCGCGACGCCCTGGGTGATGCGCACACCACCGCCGCCAGGGTCGGGCTCAGTGTCCTGCCCGACGATGTCGTGCATCAACGCGAGGGCCTCTTTGAGGGGCGACTTCTCCGCTTCGGTCTTCGCGCGCTTCGCGACCCAGGCATCGAGGCGCTCGACCTGAGCAACGAGGCGATTGAGCGCCTCGTGTTTGGCCTCATCGTCGTCCCAGTCGATGTCCAGCGACGCCTTCACGCTGTCCTCAGAGAGCGCCTCGAGTCGAGCTGCACGAATGACCTCGGACTCGTCGAGGTCGAGGGCTGCCGCAACCAGGTGCACCACCTTGGCCATCGCGCGGCCAATGAGATTCCAGGTGTCTTCCACGCGACCAGCGCCCGCGAGCGGAGAAGAGTCGAGGGCAACGCGAAGTCGTTGCCAGCCGAACTTCTTCGTCCGCTTCGCCAGGTCGACAGTCCGCTCGACGAGTCGCTTGTCGAGGTCATGGGCAATCATCCGCATGCGGAAGCGAACCAACGAGCCCTGGCCGAAAGGCGCTGCTGGGTTTCCCAGCGTGCCAAGCACCAACTGCCATCGCCGGTCATTCTCCGCGGCATCGACGGCGTCAGCGTCGCCCACGCCGTCGTAGCGCTGCAGCAGCATTACCATCGCCAGCATCGCAGGCGGACAAGGCGCCTGCCCACGAGGTGCATACCGCTGAGATCACTTGAGCTGGGCCTCTACGTGACGATACCAGCCAGCGACCT
>JBEOKA010000386.1:0-9863 GCA_040275325.1 Myxococcaceae bacterium
AGAAGGGCGAAGTGACGTCGCGGGAGCTGATCGACTGCGCGATCGCGCGCATCGCCCCGAGCAGGGCGAACTTGTTGTTGCTGCCCCACCCTGCCGCGAACACTGGCAACACACCGATCGCACCGACGGCCAGTAGGTAGAGCACGCCGACATCGAGATCCGCTCCGACGATGGTCGCCGAGAACGGCACCACAGCCGCGACCGCGATGGCGACTGCGGCTCCGAGCACCGGCGCGTAGTTGAACAGCGCGCGATCGGCCTTCTCGGGAATGATGTCTTCCTTCTGCAGCAGCTTCAGCACGTCGGCCGGAGCCTGAAGAAAGCCGACCGGGTCGATGATGTTCGGCCCGATGCGGCTCTGCATGCGCGCCGCCATCTTCCGCTCGGCCCAGAGCACGAAGAGCAGGCTCGTCATGATCGCGACGATGATGCCGCCGCCATAGAGCCCGCCTTGCAGGAACTCGTTCATCGGTCGACCTCCCCCATGATCGGGTCGAGCGAACCGAGAATCGCGACCGCGTCACTCACCGTCTGCCCGGGAAGGATGTACGGGAGCGCCGACAACGAGTGCAGCGACGGCGGCCGAATCTTGAGCCGATACGGATTCTGCGTTCCATCAGCGATGAGCCAGGTGCCGAGCTCACCACGCGGTGTCTCGATGCCGACGTACGTCTGGCCCACCGGAATCTTCGTCTGCACCGGCAGCTTCGTCGGCTTGCCCGAGTTGATCGGTCCTTCAGGCATGCCATCGACGAAGAGACGACAGAGGCGAATGCTCTCTCTGATCTCAGCGACGCGAACCTCGGAGCGCGCGTAGCAATCGCCTGCCTTCGCGACCGCCACGTTCACCTTCACCTCGTCGTACGCGCTGTACGGCGCGTCACGCCGCAGATCGTGATCGACGCCAGACGCGCGCAGGTTCGGGCCAGTGATGCCCAGCTCGAGCGCCAGCTCTCCATCGAGCACGCCGACGTTCTTCGTGCGCTGCTGGAAGATGCGGTTCTCGAGCGTCATCGCCCCGTACTCGGGCAGGCGCGCCTCGATCACGTCGAGCGCCGCCTTCACCTTCGCGCCCCACCCCGCCGGCAGGTCGTGCCGATTTCCGCCGATGGTGTGCGTGTTGTAGTGAAAGCGCGCGCCGGTCACGTCTTCGAACAAATCGAGAATGAGCTCTCGTTCGCGGAAGCAGTGAATGAAGACGGTCGAGCCGCCGCCGAGCGCACCGCCGAGATCGAGCGAGAACGTTCCGACGGCCAGCAGGTGTGAAGCGATGCGCTGCAGCTCGGCGAAGAGCGACCTCATCCACCTCGCGCGGCGCGGCACCTCGAGCTTCAGCATCGCCTCGAACGCCATGACCAGCGCCTGCTCGTTGGTCATCGGCGAGACGTAGTCGTTCTTGTCGACGATCGGCGTCAGCTGCACGTACGCCAACTTCTCGCAGAGCTTCTCGACCGCGCGGTGCAGGTAGCCGCAGTACGGCACGGCCTTCACGATGATCTCGCCGTCGAGGTAGAGGTCCATGCGGAACACGCCATGGGTCGACGGGTGCTGCGGGCCGAAGTGCAGCAGCATGAGCTCGGCTTCGGAGTCGAGCTCGTCGATCGACACGTACGGGTTGACGCGTTTGCGGGCGGTGGCGGTGATCAGTTGAGTCATCGCGGTCACCTCCAGGGCGCTGCGTGAGCGTCGGCGGGGAACTCGCGCCGCAGCGGGTGGGAGTCGGCGTTCTCGGCCAACATGATTCGGCGCAGATCGGGGTGACCCGCGAACTTCACGCCGACGAGGTCGAACTGCTCGCGCTCCTGCCAGTCGGCGCCCGCGTAGATGCCGCTCAGCGTGAGCACGGGCTCGGTCGGCAGCGCCTTCACGGCCCAGCTCGCGACGCGGGAGCCCTGCCCGATGGTTCGCACCGCGAACGCAATCTCGTAGTGCTCGACCTCGGCGGGATCGGCGCCTTTGCGGCCCTTGCCCGCCGGCCAGTGCGACGCCGCGATGGTGACGAGCTGCTTGTACCCGAGCGCCTTCAGCCGCCGCGCAAGCTCCAGGTGTTGCGCGAGGGGAATGATGGGCGGTCCATCGGTGGGCAGCGTCGCGACGCCGAGTTCCTTCAGCAAGCCCTCGAAGTCGGCAGCGACGAGCGGCGCGAGCGTCGGGGCTTCTCCGGGGGCGACCACCAGCGCGGCCGTCTCCTCCGTCGTGGTGGGATCATCGGAGGCCAGCTCCTGCTGGTGCGACTGCTCCGACGGCCGTGAAGGGTCGGTCAGGCGCGGCACCGACGGCTGCGTGATCTTCAGCAGCTCGGGCTTCACCTCGGGCACCACGTTCTCGCCCTTGCGCTGCCGCCGCACCTTCTCCTGCAGCCGCATCATGCCGTGCATGAGCGCTTCGGGGTTCGGCGGGCAGCCCGGCACGTAGACATCGACGGGCAGGAAGGTGTCGACGCCCGGAACGACGGAGTACAGGTTTCGGTAGAAGTCGCCCGAGATCGCGCACGACCCCATCGCGATGCACCACTTCGGCTCGGGCATCTGCTCCCACAGCTTGAGCACGCGCGGCGCCATCTTCGTGGTGATGGTGCCGGCGACGACCATCACGTCGGCCTGGCGCGGCGTCGCGCGAACGATCACGCCCATGCGATCGATGTCGACGCGGCTGGCGGCGGTCGCCATGAACTCGATGCCGCAGCAGCTCGTCGCCATGGGGAAGATCCACATGGCGTTGGTGAGGCCCCACGTCATGAGGTCGTCGAGCGCCGCGGTGCCGACCGTCAGGCCCGGCGTCTCGAGCAGCACCTGGTACAGCGGGTGACGAAAGTTGGTGCCGGTGTCGACGGTGCGCAGGCTCGCAGCGTGCGCGACGACGGGCGCTGTCTCGCTCACTGCCATTGGAGCGCTCCTTTGCGGCTCGCCCAGACCCAGCCGAGCATCAGCACCACCACGAACGAGCCGACCGCGACGAGGCCCGTGGCTCCGGCCTCCTTCACGATCGTCGCCCACGGCAGCAGAAACGCCGTCTCGATGTCGAAGAGCACGAAGAAGAGCGCGACGACGTAGTAGCGCGCGTGAAAGCGCACCCAGGCCAGGCCCGAGGGCACCTCACCGCACTCGTAGGTCTGCTCTTTGAGCGGCTCGCTCTTCGTCGAGACGACGCGGAGGATCTTCGCCACCACCAGCAGGGTTCCGGACACTGCGACGGCGATCAGGAGGAAGGCGAGCAGCGCGAGACCAGCAGTCATGGCGTCTTCCGATCGTTATTGCGGTGCGGGCCCGTCGCCGACGTCGATGCTCTCGAGGGGATCTCCGGGAGGCAGCTTCGCGAGCTCGGCCTTCACCAGCTCCTGGTGCTCGACCTCTTCATCGCGCAGCTCTTCGAAGAGCTTTCGCACCTCGGGGTTCTGCACGTTGTGCAGCACCGAGACGAAGAAGGCGTGCGCCTTCTCTTCGCTCTTGAGTGCGGTCTCGAGCGCCTGGCGCGTCGTCATGTTCATGCGCACTTCGTCGTACGCGGGCGCCTCGACGTCGAAGATCATCTCGCGACGCACGCCGACCGGAGCGTCACCAAACGCCTTGTGGCGCTGCTCGATCAGTTGCTTGCGATGAAGCTCTTCGATGCGAACCATCTTCGCGAAGAAGGCGGCGGCGCCGGGCGTACGGTGAAGCACGAGCTGGGCTGACAGCTCTTCGTAGCGATCGCGCGCCTCTTCTTCGATCAACACGGCGAGATCGAGCGCGTCCTTCAGGGTCAAGATGGTGAAGTCGATGCTGGGTGTCTGCTGCTGCCTGGTCACGACGGCCCCCTCACTTCTGCAGATAGGCTTCGAGAATCTGATGGCGCGCGCGGGCCTTCTTCGACTGCTCGGCCTGGCGCAGCTTCACGAGCGACTCGTAGGTCGGTGGTGGGTTCGGGTTCTTGTAGAAGACGCCCGTGTAGAGCTCCTTCCCGTACGCGCGGGCGAGGTCCATCGCGGCGAGCTGGTTGGTCGAGTCGTGCCCGAGGCTCGCCAGCGTCTTCATCTTCCCCTTGTGGGCCTTGAGCTGCTGATCGTCTTCACCGAACGTCACGCACGGCGACTGAATGTTCACGAACGAGAAGCCCGGGTAGCGAATGGCCTCTTCGATCAGCGCCGACATGCCGGGCATGTCTGCCGGCGTCGCCTGCGCCACGAAGCCCGCTCCGTACGCGAGCATGTAGAGCAGCGGGTTGATCGGGTCTTCGAGGCTGCCGAGCGGCGAGGTCACCGTCTCGAGGCCGCGCGGCGAGGTCGGCGACAGCTGCCCCTTGGTGAGCCCGTACACCTGGTTGTCCATCACCAGGTACGTGAGGTCGATGTTGCGGCGCACGGCGTGAGCGACGTGGCCACCACCGATCGAGAAGCCGTCACCGTCTCCGCCGGCGACGACGACGAGCAGCTCGGGGTTGGCCAGCTTCACACCCTGCGCGATGGGCAACGAGCGGCCGTGCACGGTGTTGAAGCCGTACGCCGTCGTGTAGCCGGGAATGCGTGAGGAGCAGCCGATGCCCGAGATGAAGGCCACCTCGTGCGGCGGGCGGCCGACGGCCGAGAGCGCGCGATAGAGGCCCTGCAGCACGCCGAAGTCACCACAGCCCGGGCACCAGATCGGCTTGAGCTCGCTCTTGTAGTCCTTCGCCTGGAACAGAGGAGCGTTCATGACGGCAGTCCCTTCAGCTCGACCAGCTGCTTCACGAGCTCGATTGGCTGGAACGGGTTGGCGCCGTCGCGGGTGAAGCTGCGCACGCCCTTCGGCACTTCCGTGAACATGCGCAGCATTCGGTACAGCTGGCCCTGGTGCGAGAGCTCGACGATGAGCCCGTGCTTCAGCGAGGCGAAGAAGTTCGCGTAGACCTGCTCGGCGATTGGGTAGAGCAGGTACGGCACCAGCAGCTTCACGTCGTGGCCTTCGGCCTTCGCGAGCTGCACGGCCTCACGCGCGACACCAGCGGTGCTGCCCCAGGCGATGAGGCCCAGCGCGGCGTTCGGGTTGCCCTGCAGCTCGAAGAGATCGGCGCGCTTCTTCAGCGGCTCGAGCTTGCGGAAGCGCTTGGCGTTCATCTTCGCGTGCATCGCGCCGCTCGAGGTGGGGTCGCCCTTCTCGTTGTGCTCGATGCCGGCCGCCAGGTACGTGCCGCCCTTGAGGCCCGGGTGCGTGATGGGGCTGATGCCGCTCTCGGTGAGGGCGAAGCGCGCGTACGGCTTCGCGGCGAGCTCGGCCTCGGTGGGCACGCGGCGCTCGATGATCTCCATCTTCGAGGTGTCGATGAGATCGACCGCCTCTTTGCGCTGCGCGATCTCCTGATCCGACAGGAGGATCACCGGCGTCTGGAACTGCTCCGCAATGTTGAAGCACTCGACGGTGGTGCGGAACGTGTCTTCGACATCGGTCGGCGCGAGCACGGGCCGCAGCACGTCGCCGTGACCCGAGAACGCCGCCTGAAAGAGATCGCCCTGCTCCGGCTTCGTGGGCAGACCGGTCGACGGGCCACCGCGCTGCACGTTGAGCAGCACCAGCGGCAGCTCGGCGATGGTGGCGAGCCCGAGCATCTCGGTCTTGAGGTCCATGCCGGGGCCGCTCGTCGCGCTCATCGACTTCTTGCCCGCGAACGAGGCGCCGACGGTCGCGCCGAGGCCGGCGATCTCGTCTTCGCACTGCAGCACCGTGCCGCCGTACTTCCAGATCTCCCTCGTCAGCGTCTGCATCACCTCGGTCGAGGGCGTGATCGGGTAGCCGCCGAAGAACTTCACGCCGGCGAACAGCGCTCCCGCGGCGCACATGTCGTTGCCGTCGCAGAGCATCTTCGAGCCCGGCGTGCCCGCGGGCTTCGCGATCTCGTGCGGCGCCTTCAGCGGGTGCGACTTCGCGTAGTCGATGCCGGCGGCGAGCGCCTTCTCGTTGGCCTCGAGCAGCCCTTCACCCTTGTTGCCGAACTTCTTCTTGAGGCCGCGGCTGATCGCCTCTGACGGAATGCCGAACCAGCCCGAGAGCAGGCCGAGCACGACCGACGTCTTCGACTTGTCAGAGCCTGCCGACTTCTTGGTGAGCTCGGTGATGCCGACGGGCACGAGCTCTTTCGGGACGACGCCGCGCGCCGCGAGCGTCTCGGGCGGAGGGCCGGCCTTCTCTTCGTAGATGAGCACCGTGTTCACGCTGAGCGGCAGCTCTGCGCCGAACTTGAAGAAGTCCTCCCAGTTCAGCGCGACCATGACGTCGAGCGCGCCGCCCGGGTTGAGCACCTTCTTCGTCGAGAGCCGTACGCGGCAAGACGACTCGCCACCACGGATCTGCGAGCCGAAGCTCTTCGTCATGAGCGCGTGGTAGCCCTCAGAGGAAGCAGCAGAGAGCAATGACTCGCCCGCGCTGACAACCCCGTCTCCTCCCGCACCCGCCATTCCCAGAATGAGATCGTCGAGCATGTCGACGAGCGCCTTGTGCAACGCATGCGCCGCTCGCCCGCCTCGTGTCAGATCAACTCAGGGGCACGATTTCGATGCAGAGCTTGCGTAGCAACGACCAAGCAGCGCAGACGTAGCAGGGCATCCTTCCTGGGCTGCACGTCACAACTTCCCGATTCGGTCTGCGCCCTTCCATTCGTCAGCGCGCGATGCGGTTGACCTTCATCAGGCTCGAACGCGCAAACCGAACTCGGTCAGTCGAAGGCACCGAGCTTGGTGCACCCACGAGAAGATCTCATGGGTCAGCCAGGTGAGCGCAGGTCGTCCTGAGCGCGCAATGCGTGAGTGGTCGTCGATGGAGCGCCTCGATCGTCTGAGCCGGTTCTACGAGCTCGACGCGATCATGCCGTGGGCGAACGACGCAACGTTTCTGGCAGCGATTCGACAGACGTTCTGGAGCACCAGTGCAGGTGACTTCGTCGGGTGTGCGTTCGCGATCATCGCGCCGGGCTGCGAGCTGAGGCCGCACCTGGTGCCGAAGCTGCTGCGCGCTCCGATTCGTGCGGCGGTTGCGGTGGGTGTCGAAGACGCCGCCCGCATCATCGCGTGGGGCGTGGCCTGCGCCGATCAGACGAACCCGCTCGTGGTGCTTCGTCCGACGCTTCGGGGCGAGCGCTGGCTGCGTGACCGGCTGCCCGCGCTGACCGCCGTCGTTCGCCAGGTAGTTCAGGAGACGCTGCACTGGGTGGCCGCCGATTTTCCCGGCGACGACCTCTGGTGAAGCGCCAGAAACGAAAAAACCTGCGATCGCTCGCAGGTTTTGTGTGCCCAAGGAGGGATTCGAACCCTCACGCCTCGCGGCGCCAGCCCCTCAAGCTGGTGTGTCTACCAGTTTCACCACCTGGGCGAGGTCATTCAGTTGTCGTGCTGCGTTTCCGGCGGACGGCCCTCTACCAGAAGACCTGACCACCGGAAGAGAAAAATCTCAGGGCACCTTCTGGCTCGGCACGGCGTCGATGGCCTTGGGGGCGTCGGGCGCAGGCGTGGGAGCAGGCGGCGTCGTGGGATCGCCCTGCTCGACCGTCGTCGGCGTCGGAGCGGGCGCCTTGTTGGCCTCTTCCTTCGCCTTGGCGTCAGCCTCGGCCTTCGCCTTGTCGGCCTCTTCGTGCTGCTTGGCGACGAGCGACGACTTGCTCACGGCCGACGTCTTCAGGCCCACCAGCGAGAGGCCGAGCGAGGTCATGAAGAAGGCCACGGCGCAGGCCGCGGTCACCTTGCCCAGGAATGTGACGGCTCCACGGCCACCGAAGGCCGAGGTCGCAGCGCCACCGCCGAGGGCCGCGCCCATGCCCGCGTCCTTCCCGGGCTGCAGGAGGATCACGAAGATCATGAAGACGCAGAGGAGGACGTGAATGGTCGTGAAGAAAGCCAACATAGGGACGGGCGGCTTAGGTCGGTCGGAGCCGAACTGCAAGCGACTCCGCAGCGCCGATCAGCTGATGGGCTTCGCCTTGATGATGGCCGCGAAGTCGGCGGCCTTGAGACTCGCGCCACCCACCAACGCGCCGTCGATGTCGGGCTGCGACAACAGCTCGGCCGCGTTGTCGGCCTTCACCGAGCCGCCGTACTGAATACGAACCTTCGCCGCCGTCTCCGCGCCCCACAGGCCGGTGAGCAACGAACGAATGTGCGCGTGAACCTCCTGCGCCTGGCGAGACGTCGCGGTCTTGCCGGTGCCGATCGCCCACACGGGCTCGTACGCGATGACGAAGGAGCCACCGACGTCGGCCTTGAAGCCGTCGAGACAGCCCTTCACCTGCGTCGAGACCACCTCGAGCGTGCGGTTGGCTTCGCGCTCGGCGAGCGTCTCACCGACACAGATGATCGGCAGCAGCCCGGCCTTCAGCACCGCGCCCACCTTGCGGTTCACGCCCGCGTCGGTCTCTTGAAAGAACTGCCGGCGCTCGGAGTGCCCGAGGATCACCCACGAGCAGCCCGCGTCTTTGAGCATCGGCGCGGCCGTTTCTCCCGTGAACGCGCCCGAGGCCTCGGCGTGGCAGTGCTGACCCGCCACCTGAATGTTCGAGTCCTCGAGGGCCTTGGCGACCGGGTGCAGCGCCGGGAAGGTCGGCGCCACCGCGATGTCCACGTGCCGCACCATCGAGACCAGGCCACGAAGCTCCCGCGCGAGCGCGAGCGACTCGGTGACCGTCTTGTTCATCTTCCAGTTGCCAGCGATGAAGCAGCGACGCGTCGTCATGAGTGTCACTCCAGGGCAGCGATGCCGGGCAGCTTGAGACCTTCGAGCAGCTCGAGCGACGCACCGCCGCCCGTCGAGACGTGGGAGATCTTCGAGGCGAGGCCGAACTCGTTGATGGCCGCGGCGGAGTCTCCGCCACCAACCACCGTGAGCGCGCCCGTGTTGAGCGACATCGCGGTGGCCACCGACTTCGTGCCCTCGGCGAACTTCGCCACCTCGAACAGACCCATTGGCCCATTCCACAGCACCGTCTTCGCGTTGCGAATGTGCTGGGTGAAGAGCGCCCGCGACTTGGAGCCGATGTCGAGGCCCATCTTGTCGGCGGGAATGTTGCGGTCGGGGACGTCGAGGGCCTCGCTCTTCTCGTCAGGCGAGCTGCCGACGATGTGATCGACCGGCAGCACCAGCTCGACGCCGTGCTGCTTGGCGAGGTCGATGAGGCGCAGCGCGAGCGGCAGCTTCTCTTCTTCGACCCGGCTCTTGCCGACGCTGGCGCCCTGGGCCTTCAGGAACGTGTAGGCCATGGCGCCGCCGATCAGCATGACGTTGCACTTCGGCAGCAGGTTCTCGATGACCTTGATCTTGTCGGTCACCTTCGCGCCGCCGAGTACCACCACGAACGGCTTCTCGGGGTTCTTGACGACCTTGCCCAGCTTCTCGATCTCCTTGCGCATCAAGAAGCCGGCGCACTTCTCTTTCACGAAGGGCGCCATGCCGGCCGTCGAGGCGTGGGCGCGGTGGGCCGTGCCGAAGGCGTCGTTGCAGTAGACGTCGGCGAAGCTGGCGAGCTCACGGGCGAAGGCCTCGTCGTTGGCCTCCTCCTGTTTGTGGAAGCGCAGGTTCTCGAGCATCAGCACCTGGCCAGGCTTGAGCTCCTTGGCCATCTTGCCGACGCCTTCGCCGATGCAGTCGTCGGCCATGAGCACCTCGTGCTCCTTGCCGAGCAGCTCGGTGAGCCGCCTGGCCGCGGGGAGCAGCGAGAGCTTCTTGTCGGCGCCCTTGGGGCGGCCGAGGTGCGACGCGAGCACGACCTTGCCGCCGAGCTCGAGCGCCTTGCGAATCGTGGGCATGGCCTCACGAATGCGCGTGTCGTCGGTCACGCGCTGCTGATCATCGAGCGGCACGTTGAAGTCGACACGAATGAAGACGCGCTTGCCCTGAAGCGTGAGCTCATCGAGATACTTGACGGACATG
>JBEOKA010000387.1:0-6076 GCA_040275325.1 Myxococcaceae bacterium
AAGTGCGCATGCGCCGCCTCGCGTACCTCGCCGAAGCCACCGCGCACGTCGAGGCGATGGCCGTCGGCGGCGAGCCGGCCTGATTCGTCCCCGCATCACGGAGGTGTTCACATGAGAACGTTGCTCCTGACGGTGCTGCTGACCGGGTCGGTGTCGTTCGCACAGTCGTCGACCAGTGAGCCTGGCGGCGGCGTCATCGAAGCGCCTGCCGAGACGACGAAGGTGCTCGGGCCGTTTCGCGCCGATGCGCGCTTCACCATCGATACCGACATTCTGCTCGCGTACGTGAACCTGGGCGTGAACGCCGACCTCGGCGTCGTGAAGCTCGGCCCTGGCGTGCTGGCGGTGGGCGCGGGGCTCGACTTCGGGTTCTGTGGAACCGTGTGTCTGCTCATCGGCGCGGTGCTCAACGGCTCGTACGGCAGCCGCAATTTCTTCCCGCAGGCGCGCGTGAGCTACCACCTCGAGCTGCCGGCGAAGTCGGGCAACGCGCTGCAGAAGATCGACGTGTACGGCCTGGTGTTCGGCGGCGTCGTCGTCTCGTCGATGGGCTTCTCGGCGACGTACCAGGGCGTGCAGGTGAGCGCGTCTGACACGGGCGTGGGGCCTGGCATCGGCCTCGGCGCAGGTGGCTCGTACTTCTTCACCGAGCGCGTCTTCGTCGGAGCCGAAGCGACCGCGAAGTACGCGTCGGGCACCTACAAGAACGTCGTCGTCGTCACGCCGCCGAACTCGAACGTCGATTTCCGCTGGCGCGACGAATACACGAGCTGGAGCCTGTCAGGCGTCTCGCTGCGCCTGTTCATCGGCTTCCGAATCTGACGGCTGATGCAGCTCGACGAACTCTCGCGACGAATCGACGCCGACCCGGCGCTGCGAGAACAGGCGGCGTGGTTGCGCAGTGTGGTCAGGCCGTCGATTCGTCTGATCCTCGAGGGTGACGCTCAGCGCTCTGGTGCGAGTCGGTTTGGCGGCTCGCCGGAGCTGCCCATCGGCGTCAGCTGGCCCCGTCACCGCTTCGGGCCGTACCGTTTTCTCGGGCAACTCGATCTGGCCGAGCTCGTGCCGCACACCGCGACGATGCCGGCTCCGTGGAGCGAGCTGCTGCCGCGCGAAGGCCTGCTGTCACTCTTCGTGGGCGACGACCCGACCGGAGAGATCGACCCAACGGGAGAGATGTTCTGGGGTGACCCGACGTACGCGGTCGCGCACTACGCGCCGCCCGGTCTCGAGCTGAGCCGCCTGACACCTCCTCCGGAGGTGAATTTCGGAGTTCCGGTCGGCGTGCGCTTTTCATCTGCAGTCGAGCTCCCCTTCGACCAGTACCAGCTTGGTCACGTCGAGCGTGCGCGCCTCGAAGCGCTCGAGTCAGCGCGTGGTGAGGCGCAGCGCTCGGACCATCTCTTCGGCTACCCCATGCACTGTTCGCTCGGTTACGACCCGACGCCGAAAGGCATGCTGTCGTTGCTGGCGCTCGAGTCGAGCGGCGCTCGCGAGTGGCAGTGGCACGACGGAGATTGCCTGATGCTGTTCGTCACGCCCGGAGCGGTGATGCCCGGCTGGAACGCCCTGGGCAGCGACGCAGGCTGAAGCTCAGCGCTTCGACTTCGACTTCTTCTTCGCCTTCTTCACTTTCGCGGGCGCCTCGACGAGCTCGGAGTCGGCGTCAGCTTCATCGCTGGTGACGCTCGCGAACGGGTGCTGCGGCGGGTTGCGCTCTTCTTTGGCGACCTTCAGCGGGCGGTTCTGCTCGTCGACGAGCACGATGTGCGGCTGGTGCTTCTTCGCCTGCTTCTCCTTCATCCACCCGTAGGCCGCGATGATGACGAGGTCGCCGGGCTTCACGAGGTGAGCGGCGGCTCCGTTGATGCCGATCTCGCCCGTGCCGCGCTCGGCGGGAATCACGTACGTCGCGAGCCGGGAGCCGTTGGTGACGTCGTAGATGTCGACCTTCTCGTTCTCGAGGAAGCCGGCCGCGTCGATGAGGTCGCGATCGATGGTGATGCTGCCGACGTAGTCGAGGTCGGCTCGGGTCACGACGGCCCGGTGAATCTTCCCGAGCAGCAGGTGGCGCAGCGTCTTCCCGGTCTCAGCCATGACTTTGCTTCCCTTCACGTCCGCTTGACGCGGGCCGCCATAGGCCAGAACGGCGGCGGGGGGTAGCGGTTCCTCACGAACGGGCAGGGCGTCTGGGCAGAGGCCGAATGGGAGCTCCGAACAGGTCGAGCTGCACCTTCTCGGTCACCGCGCGCGCGAGCAGCCCTTCTTTGCGCAGGCCGGCGGCGAGCTCTTCGGCGAACCCGAACAGCGTGATGACTTCACGTGCGCCGGTCGCCTTCGCGAAGTCGATGAGCGACGGGTAGTCGGCGTGGTCCGACACGGGGAAGGCGACGTCGGCTCCGGCTCGCCGTGCGCCCCACGGTTCGAGCGCCCAGCCGGTGAGCACCGCAGTCGCGACCGCGCCGAGGTTCTCGGGCCGGTGCTTCTTGAAGGGCGGAAACAGCCCGACCTCGCCCTCGAGAAACGTGCCGTCGAAGCATCGCGCGTCGATGGTGACGCCGAGCTGCGAGTACAGCGCCGAGATGGCGTGAATCGACTCGTGCGCAGCGACGCGAAGGCCGCGGGCGGCGAGCTGCTGAATCGACTCCTGACTCTTGCCGAGCGAGTACGCGAACAGCAGCGGGCGAACGCCGCGCTCGAGGTGACGCCGGCACCACGCGGCGACCTCGTCGTAGACGTCTCCGCGCGCAGGAAAGCGGTACTTCGGGTGACCGAACGTCGACTCGATGATCAGCGTGTCGCACGCCGGCACCTCGGAGCGCCTCGCCGTGAGGAACTCGCCTGGGCTGAAGTCGCCCGTGTAGACGACGCGATGGCCGTCGGGCCGGGTGACGCGCACCTGCGCCGCGCCGAGCACGTGGCCCGCGGGGAAGAGCTCGAGCGTGAGGTCTTCGAAGGGAAACGACTCGCCGTAGTCGAGCGCGACGGTGTCATCGATGGTGCCGACGCGGTGCTGCATGAGGAGCAGCGTCTCTTTGGTGCCGATGGCGCGGGCGTGCCGGGCGATGTGGTCGGTGTGCGCGTGCGAGACGAAGCTGACCTCGGCCTTCCGGCGCGCGTCGAACCAGAGCGGGGAGCCCTGCAGCTTGAGTCCTCCCTTGAGCCAGTCGACCGGCATGAAGCGCCGTTTCCTGCCCCAGGTGTCAGCCGTCGTCGAGGTCGTCGAAGAAGGAGCCGACGAGGAACTCGACCGACTCGAACGGCTCGGGGCGAACGCGCTCATCGGCCGTCGCCGCCATGACGTTGAGGTAGCCGCCAGCCGCGTGCCGCATCACCACCAGCGTTCGCTCGAGTGGATCGAGCAGCCAGTAATGCGGAACCTGTGCCTGATGGTACGCGCGCATCTTCACGACGCGATCGTGTGCTGCGTTCGACTCCGAGATGATCTCGCAGATCCAATCTGGCCTGACGGCGGTCGGTCGGTCGCGAGGAACCTCGGGAACGCGCTCGCGGCGCCAGCCGATGAGATCAGGTCGAAAGAGATCTGCGCCCAGAAGAACGTCGACCTCCGAGGCGATCCACCACCCGCCAGGCATTGCGCCACCTGGTCGCCGCATGAACGGGCCGCCGACCTGAATGCCAACTCTCATCTGGGTGACGCCGTGTTCAGACGAGGGGCTCGCCTTCTCCACGAAGTTGCCATTCACCAACTCGAGGCGGTGTCCCTCGGGCTGCGCGAGCCAGTCAGCGAGTGTTCGTGACCCCTTCACCTTCGGGAGCATGGCCGCAGCCTACGTCATCGGTCGTCGTGCGGTCAGCCTGCGGCGAGCAGGGCTCTGACGAACTCACCGACGGCCGGGTCTTTGCGAAAGGCGAGGGTGCCCAGCGTCGTGTTCGACAGGAACGTGAGCACCCGCCGATTCACCTCGGCGCGAGGCAACGCGAACACCGCGCCGTCGAAGCACTGTGAGGTCGCCAGCTGTGCGGCCTCCATGCCCGACAGCGGCTCGAGCGCTTCATGCGGCGCCTTCTTCAGCGCCACGAAGCGCTTCACCGGGTGACGCCCTGGCCGACCGACGTTGTCTTCATCAGAGCGAAACGGCGTGCCCGCGGCGCTGCCATCGGGGAACAGCTGCACGATCTCATCGGTGAGCAACGTCAGGCCCGTCGACCGACACAACCGCGAGAGCGTCGACTTGCCATCGCCCGACTTCCCCGACGCGACGAGCGCGTGGCTTCCATCGGTGATGGCGCTCGCGTGAATCAGCAAGGCTCCACGGCGCGTGGCCACGAGGTACCAGGCCAGCCGCAGCACGAGCTCGCCCTGGAACATGCCGTCGGGCACCTCGACGTCGAGCCGGTCTCCCTCGAGCAGATAGCGGCATCGCCCGAGTGGACCCTCAGCCACCTTCGCGTGCTCGGGGAGATTCGTGTGCCGGTGAATCGTCAGCGCAGGAACTCCGCCCGGCACCGAGAACGCGCCGAGGTGCACGCGTGGGCGAGACATGTCGGCGAGCGTTGCCTCGACCCGAATCACCGAACCTGCGCAGTCGAAGTCGTAGAAGGCCACGTCAGCTCCAGGGCTCGAACGTCACCCCTCGTGCCTCGAGCAGCGCCTTCGATTCACGCGCGCAGAAGGTGGCCAGCTCGACCTCTCGCTGCGCCGAGTAGCCGCTCGTCACCTGCGTCGGCGCGAAGCCCGGGTGACACATGAGCTCGACGACGCCTTCGCCCGGGAGCGATTGAACGACCTGCGCGAACTGCTCCATCGTCCACCACGCCGCTTTCCCCGCGTCGCCGATGAACACATCGTTGGTGCGAACGCCGAGCGCGAGCAGTTGCTGTCGCATGCCCGCGTCGATGCTGCGAACGGGAAGCCCACGCGCCTTCGCTGCACGGCCAAGTCCATCGAGAACGGCAGAAACGGTGTGCAGGTGCTTGTGCACGTCGATGTGCGTGGCTGGCCGTCCAACGAGCGTCTGCAACCGGTCCAGCTGCGCGAGCGTCTCTGCTTCCACGAACGCAGCGTCGAGCCCGTGCGCCTGCGCCTCGACGAACTCGTGTGAAGGGCGGGAGATCGACCGCCACCGCGCCAGGTTCAGGTGCAGCCCGATGGAGAGCCCCTTCGCGCGCGTCGCGGCCTCTTCTGAGTGCGGCGTGTTCACCATCATCGTCGTGCTCGAGACGACGCCCGCACGCATGGCCTGCTCGATGCCGCGCGAGACCGCCGGGTCGTACCCGAAGTCGTCGGCGTTCAAGATGACGCGTCTCATGGTGCGCACGAGGCGATGAGCTTGTCGGCGTCGGCGGGGAAGCGCTCTTTCAGTCGCTTCTTCACGTCGTCGAGCTCGGCCGTCGTCTGCTGCTGCACTTCGAGCTCGCACAGCGCCACGAGCGGCCGCGAGTCGTCACCTGCGAGCTTGTCGGCCTCGAGGTACTCGGCGCGCGCCTGCTTCGCGTCACCCTTCTGATAGAGCACCGCGGCCCGGTAGTAGTGGCCCTCCATCAGGTCGGGTTTCTCTTTCACTGCGCGCGCCAGCAACCTGAGCGCCTCGTCGGGCTGGTCCTTGCGGAACTTCACGAAGCCCAGCTCGGCCGCGGCCTCGGGCTGGAAGCCCTTCTTGAGCACCTGCGACAACACGTCAGCGGCCTCGTCGAGGCGGCCCGACTGCGACAGCCAGTGCCCCTGGCGCGAGAGAATGCGCACGTCGCCGGTCTTCTTCTTCGCGGCCTTCGTCCACGCCTCGAGCGCTCCGGGGGCGTCGCCCTGCAGCTCGCGCAGCTCGGCCATCAAGACCTCGGGCCGCACGTCGTCAGGCGCCGCGAGCGCGATGGCCTCGGCGACCTCGGTCTCGGTTCGTTTGCCCTTGCGCAGGTTCATCGCCGCGCGCCCCTTGAGCAGGTGCGGCTCGACGTTCTTCGGGCTGCGCTTGAGCCAGGCGTCGGCCACTTCGTCGGCGATGGCCCACTGCTTGTTCGCCACCAGCAGCTCGCCCACCTGCTGCAGCTGCGCTTCAGAGACGTCGGTGGCCTGCGAGACGGCGAGCAGCGCCTTGCCCTTCGCCTCGGGCGTCGA
>JBEOKA010000388.1:0-12389 GCA_040275325.1 Myxococcaceae bacterium
CCATGTCGCGCAACTACGCCTACGCGTACACCGACTCGAACGTTCCTTCGTTCACGAGCGATGTCGACGGCGACTACGACATTCAGCTGCAGGCGAAGCTGGCGTTCCCCGACCGCGCGTACCCCGACAAGAAGGAGTCCATCTCGGGGCTCAAGATGACGGCGACGCCCGATGGTGGAGCCAACACGCCTGCCGCCTGCGCCGCGATTCCCGTCGACGCGTCGATGGCTGCGCTGGGCCTGACGCTGCTCGCCTTCGCGCGCCGCCGTCGCAGCTGACCCTTTCGGGAGCGATGCGCTCCCTCACAGAAATCGTCTCCCGCTGGGGGAACGAGTCCATGCCGAGGCCCGGTCATCCATGGGGGATGGTCGGGTCTCGGTGTTTTGAGGAACTCACGGGGTCGTGAGCGTGCCCTTCACGGGAACGCGCTCGTCGCTCTTCTTGCCGGGGCAGCGCTGCGCGTCTCCTTCGACGGCGCCGCCAGCTCCGAAGGTCACCGAGAGCGAGCTGCAGCCCACCTTCGGAGCGCCCGCGAGGTCGGCCTGGTCGTTCAGCTTCTTCATCTCGAGGTTGATGGCGTCCATCTCAGGCTGCACGGCGGCGAAGCACGCGCCCATCTTCGCGGGAGCGACTTTTCCGCACGGCTCCATCTTCTTCGTCGCCTTCTCGAGCCGCGCCATCAGCGCCTTGCGCTCGGGTGACTCGAGCGACGCCATCGACGCCGTCAGCTGGGCCTGCCCTTCTTCGGTGGTGGCGACGCGGGTCAGGTCGACGCCGCTCTCACCCAGCGACACCTGGTACGGCCACGAGCCCAGCGCCTTGCCGCCCTTCGACCACTCGCCAGGAGCCTCGACGCTGGTGCGCCCCGTCGAGAAGTCGAGCTTCACGGTCAGCTTCGACTCGGCCGCATCGAGCACCAGCGTGTGTTTGCAGCCGAGCAGGAAACGGCCCAGCGACGCCTGGCGGCCCGAGCCCGGCTGCACGCCCACCACCTCGAACGGTCTCGGGTTGACGTTCGCCTTCGCCGTCAACGTCGCGGCCCACACGCCCTTGTCGAGCTTCTCGTTCGAGATGCCGATGTCATCGGAGGTGGCGACGAAGAGGCTGCCCGTCGGCAGGTTCGTCTTCAGCTTCACCTCGACCTTCTGGCCGGGGCACACGACGACGGTGCCGTTGCTGGCGGCACCCGGAGCGACGGCGAAGTCGAGCTCGGGCGTCGGGGACTTCGCGTCGTTCTTGAGCCCCAGCTTCTGGCGCTGCGCCGCCGACTGAGACCGGAACTCGTTCAGCTTCTTCTCCCAGGCCGTCTCGGCGAAGCCAGACGACGACACCACCACGCACAGCGCGAACAGCTTCCGGTTCATGCAGGCCTCCCCATGGCGCACCTCAACGTGAATCGCGGCGAAGAATGGTGCCTTCCGCTCCCGTCACCCAGACCTGATGGCCCGTCGCGGTGTCGAGGCCGAAGAGGCCGCGGGCCTGGCGAATCGGCAGCTCCTCTTTTGTCACGCCGCCATCGGCTGCCCGCACCACCACCTGCGGCCCGGGACCCGTCGCGAGCAGGTAGCTGTCGAAGGTCTCAGCAGCCCAGACGTCGATGAAGGTCTCGGCTCCGATGGTGGTGAGGCGTGGCTGTGAACCCGTGCGACGGTCGAGAACGGAGCCGTTCTGCCCCACCGCCACCGACCAGACACCACCACTGAAGACACCGCCCGAGATGGCGGTCATCGGCTGGGGAACGGCGTTGATGTTGATGGTGCCGAACGAGCTGTCAGCGTTGAAGCTGACTGCGTCTCCGACGCCGAAGAGGTTTGGAGACCGCTGCAGGCTGACCGCCGCGAGGGCGTTGACCCCTGCGTCGATCGCGAGCCGGGCGAAGTGCTGCAGGCCGAGCCCTCCGTCGAAGTTCACCACGACGCTCTGTCCCGTGGGGAAGGCTGGCGGGACGAAGTAGGTCGGTCCTCCGGGGAAGCCAGTGACCCAGAGCCATTTGGCCGAGGCCACACCGACGTCCACGGTGCTCCACGCCTGCGCGCCTCTTTGGTTCGCCACGCTTGCGACTCCGCCATCGGTCGAGCCAATGGCCCACAGGTCGGCCTGGCCCGAGAAGTGGCACTTCGTCCACTGCTGGTTGGCCGTCGAGCTGGGCCCATCGGTGAAGGCCCACCGAACGTTCGTGCGCGCGGCGAAGCGGTTTCGGTCAGCCGCGACGACGAGGCGCGGGCCGGTCGCTGTCGTGATGGCGCACCCGTCGTTGATGGTGTCGGTCGCGGGAACCGAGGGCATGTTGTCCTGGTAGGTGAGCACGCCTGCGTTCGTGCGAATGGTGCCGAACTGGCCACCGTTGCCGACGTGCACCACCTCGTCCTTCGAGGTCGTGACCAGCGCCTGAATGCCGCGGCTGGCGTTGGCCAGCTGTGTGGGCACGACGCCCGACGCCGCCAGCGGCATGGTGAGCACGATGCCAGTCGCGCCGACGATGACGAGCTGATCACCCAGCACCACCGCCGCGCGTGGCGTGTTGTTGAGGGAGTGGGTGAGCTGCGTTCGCCAGCCCGCGTCGGGCCGCGTGAACTCGAACGAGGCCACGCGGGTCGAGGTGCCGCCCGAGTTGCCCACGGCGACGAGCACGCCACCATCGAAGGCGAGCAGCGTGGCGTTGACGTCTTGAAACGAGGGCCCCGTCGAGACGCGGTTGAGCTGCACGTTGTCGATGGGCATCACGTAGGTCGAGCCGTCGAGCAGCACGGCGACCAGGGTGGTGCCCACGGTTTCGAGCGAGACGACCTCGCTCGCGCTCGACGGAGCGAGAATGAGCTGCGTCCAGACTCCGCCTCGCCCCCGCGCGAGCACCACGCCGTTTCGGCCGCCAGCCCAGGCGCGGCCTGCAGCCGCGTGAACCACCGAGAGCCCACTGGTGACGACGACGGGAATGGTCTCTTGCGCCCACGCAGCGCCATCGAAGTGGAAGATGCGGTTCGCGCCCACGACGTAGAGGTCGTCGGCGGCGGTGCCGTGAATGGCCTGAAGGCCGATGTTCACGGTGGGGAAGCTGGTGCCGCTGGTGTGCTCTCCATTCCAGAACAACACCGTGCCGCCGTTGGTCGAGAGCCACACCTGCCGTGGGCCGAGGGCGAAGGCGCCGGTGAGGTCACTCCCCTGAGGGAGCGGATGCTCCCAACACCAGCCCTCGGGCGTGCAAACGCTCGGCTCGTCGCAGCGGTTGGGGCGCGTCACACCGCACTCCTGCGGCGCCGTGCAGCCTGCACAGAACACCTCGGTGCCGCAGCCGCCGTCGAAGTACCCGCACTCGATGGTGCCGGGACACACGGTCGTCGGCACGCACACTGAGCCACCGGCCGAGCCGCCGGCCGTCGAGCCGCCCGCCATCGCATCGCCGCCAGCCGAACCACCGCTCGTCGAACCACCCGCCGCCTCGCCGCCTGCAGCCATGCCGCCTGCCACGGCGGGCGCGACGCACTGTCGGTCGACACACACCAGCCCGTCAGCGCACGACCCATCAGGCTCGCAGGCCCAGGTGATGGAGGCGTCGAGCGGACACGCGGCGAAGACGCAGGCACCAACGAGCAGCAGGGCGCGCATGCGACTCACCAGACGATGACGGCGATGGTTCCGAGGGCGACGGCCACCGCACCGAGCGCGGCCGAGAGGATGAACTGGGTGTTGGCTTGGGTGTTGATGAGCGTGGCCCTCGACCTCGGCAGCGACGACACGCCATTCATGACGGAGCCGGTGAGCTCGGCCCGGTTCATCAGGCCCAGACCCAACGTCACGCCTGCACCGATGAGCGCGCCCGCTGCGATTCCGCCGAGCACGAAGGAGCCGACGTGCGACCGCTCGGGCGTCGGCGGCGGAGGCGGTGGCGGCAGCTCGACTGGCGGCTCGACGGGCTTCGGCGTCGTCGTCACCACGACTGGCACGTCGGCCGGCGGCGGAGGCGCGAGTCGTTTCTTCACCGCGGCGATGAAGGTCGTGAGCTGTTCGGCCGCGACCGCGCTCTTTGGCGCCAGCACGAGGCCGTCTTTCTCGAGCGTCTGGCCATCGTCGACGTTCACCAACTCGAGGCCCAGCGAGCGGTCCTTCTCGACGCGCGCGACCGACATCGAGAACACCCACGTCACGTGCAGCTGGCGCCCGAGCTCGACGATGCAGTCACGTTTGCCCGCGCACGACGCCGCGTCAGGCAGACCGAGCTTCTTGAGCTGCTGGCTGGCCGCGTCGGGAGCGAGTGTGAGCGGCACGCCCTGCTGCGTGAGCACCGTCGAGACCTGGTTCGCCAGCGCCTGGGCGTCGGTCGCCGACAGGCCGGCGCGCCGCGTGACGACGACGACCGAAGGTGGAGCCGGAGTCTGTGCCACCACCAGCGCCGACAGGAGCAGAGCGACCATGCACGGGTGACACTACCCTCGACGCTGCACGGTCACGCACGTTTCTGCCGCGGTTCCCATGGGAGTGGATCAGCGAGTATGGCGTGCGGCATGTCACGGCACACGGCGACGGTTGGGTGGAAGCGCGAAGGCGACTTCGCGAGGAAGAAGTACCACCGCGGGCACGTGTGGAAGTTCGATGGCGGCATCGAGGTGCCGGCGGCCGCGTCTGTGCACGTGGTGCCGAAGCCGTGGACGGTGGAGAACGCCGTCGACCCCGAAGAGGCGCTCGTGGCGGCCATCTCGAGCTGCCACATGCTGACGTTCCTCTTCCTCGCGGCGAACGATGGCTTCGTGTGCGAGTCGTACGACGACGACGCGAGCGGGCTGTTGGCCGATGACGGCGGAGGCCAGTCCATCACCGAGGTGGTGCTGCGGCCGCGCATCGTGTGGGCCGAAGGGCAGGGGCCGACGACGGAGCAGCTGGCCGCGCTGCATGACCGTGCGCACCACGAGTGCTTCATCTCGCGGTCGGTGAAGTGCGCGATTCGGGTGGAGTCGGCGACCGTTCAGGGCTGACTCGCGACGGCTCGCGGGGTCTGCCCGCTCGAGGGCCGAGACGTGTCGCATCGTTGGGGCATGACGCTCCTTCTGGCCGCCGTGCTTGCTGCTTCACCGAGTCCGTGGACTGAGCTGGGCCTGCCCACTTCGCTTCAGCGCGTGCTCGACAAGGGTGACTTTGGTGGAACGCCTGCGGGGTTTCGCGGCATCACGTTGAGCCACGTGGCCGATGGGTGCGTGTCGCTCGCGAAGCAGAAGCCCGAGCACACCGAAGCGGCGAAGCAGTGTGTCGCGCGCGCGTATTCACAGGCGCTGGCGCTGCAACCGAAGACGTGTCCGAAGGGTGTGTGCGACGCGAAGAAACTCGCGACCTCGGCTGATCCGCTCTTCCTTGCGCATCTGTTGCTGGTGATGGGCGCGAATGACGCGATGGGCGCGTGCGCGAACGAGGCGCTGCATGTGGAGTTGTCACGCGAGCTGTCGGAAGCGTCGGTGGCTGATCCGTTCGCGCACCTGCCCTCGTACCGGAGCCTTTCGCTGCGCTGGCCAGCTGATCAATCGGCGCTCCTCGCCGGGCTGCATCGCGCCGACGTCGCGCATGGCACGTCGTTTCACGTCGAGCCGACGAAGGCGTACTTCGCGTTCATCGATGAAAAGGGCACCCATCGCTCGGGGCTGCCGAAGTCAGAGGTGACGGGGAAGGGGCCGGGCGCGAAGTACCCGCGCGGGTGTGCGCAGTCGTTCATCAGCCGGTACCTGGCCGAGGTCGACGCGGCGCGCACGCTCGCGTGGTGGAAGACGTATCGCAGCGGGTACTTCGTCTCGTTGCCGCTCGGCATCGCAGGGTTTCGGGAGTGGCCGAAGGGCGTCGACGGCCAGGTGGATTCGGATTCGGGCCCCATCGTGTTGGGCATTGGCACCGCCGCGAGCGCGTTGGCCATCAGCGCGGCGAAGGCGAACGGAGACGCGGTGACGGCGAGACAGCTCGAGCGCTCGGCCGAGACGGTGACGTCACTCGGTGTTGGTGGGGCGGTGGTTCACGCCGCGTTCGCAGAGGCGATTCGTTTCGAGGGGCGCTGGCACGCCGTCACGACTGCAGAGTGAAGAGGGTATGTTCTCTGCTGAGCATGGCTCGAGGAACTCACTACTCGTATCAGGACTACCTCTCGGCGCTCGAGGTCTCGGAGCTCAAGCTCGAGTACTGCGAGGGCGTCATCTACGCGATGGCGGGAGGCACCCCGACGCACGCCGAGCTCTCCGTCAATTCGGCGGCGATTCTGAAGCGCGAGCTCACGAAGTGCTCCGTCTTCTCGTCTGATCTCAAGGTCCGCATCGAGCGCACCGACCTCTCCGCCTTCCCCGACGTGTCGGTGGTTTGTGGCGCGCGCGAGCACTCTCCAATCGACAAGAACGCGCTGACGAATCCCGTCATCCTCGTCGAGGTCACCAGCCCATCGACCGAGGACTACGACCGCGGCGAGAAGCTGAGCCACTACAAACAGCTGCCGTCTCTCGCCGCCGTTCTCTTCGTCTCTCACCGCACCCAGCGAGTCACCGTCGTTCGGCGTGCAGCGACGGGCTGGGAAGAACTCGAATTCCGAGCTGGAGAGCGTGTCGTGCTGCAAACACCTGTACTCTCGTTCCCGGTCGACGAGGTCTACGCGAACGTGACGCTGGAGAGCTGAGGAAGCTCACCGCCGCAGCGGGCTGACGACCAACCGGTCCTGCAGGTCATCGATGCGCACGCCCTGCTGCCGCAGCACGCGCTTCGAGATGACCTCGGCCTCGAGCCCCGTCTCCTGCGCCACGCGCGCCAGCGTCGGCCCCCACGCAATCGACCGCGCGCCATCGGCCTCGGCGCGGCCCATCAACGCCACCTCGCGCAGAATCGACTCCCACGCCTTCGACACCACCTGGTCCTGCAGCAGGGCCGCCGTCTGTCCGTTCAAGTCGAGAAAACTCGACGCCACCGCGCGAATCGCGAGCGAGATGAGCGACGTGCGCTCCATCTCATCTTGCAGGAAGGAGCGCTGCACCACGGCCACGCGCGTCTCCATCAACGCCGTCACCGTCGCGAGCCGCGGGTTGTTCGTCAACACTGCCGCCTCGCCAAACATTTCACCGGGGCCCAGCAGGCGAAGGTTCTGTTTCTTGCCAGCCACCACGCGCGTCACCTGACAGTGACCGTCGAGAATGATGTACGCGCAGTCGCCGGGCTCGCCCTCTTTCACCACCACGTCGCCAGGTTGAAACACCTGCTCTGGCAGCCGCGCGGTGCCGTGAATGAACTCCTCGAGCTCTTTGCGCAGCTCGCTCACCGATTGGTAGCGGTGCTCTTTCTCTGGAGCGAGCGCCTTTCGGCAAATCGTCGCGAGCCGCGGCGGCATCGGCCGCCCCGGAGCTGCCACCAGCTCTGGCGCAGGCATCGCCACCTTGCGCGCGAGCTCGAGCGTGTCTTCGGCCGTCGCCGCGACGTACGGCGGCTTTCCGGCCAGCACGCGGTACAGCATTCCACCCAGCAGGAAGACGTCGGTGCGCTCGTCGATGAGGTGGTTGTTCCCGCGCGCCTGCTCGGGCGCCATGTACGCGGGCGTGCCGACGGCGCGGTGGTCGTCTTCGCCCTCCTTCGGCAGCTTCTCCTTGCGGCGCGCGAGGCCCCAGTCGACGACGTAGATTTGCCCGTGGTCGCCCACCATCACGTTCGCGGGCTTCAGGTCGCAGTGAATGATGCCCTTCGTGTGCGCGAACGAGACGGCATCACAGACGCGAATCATCACCTCGAGCGCGGCGAACAGGCCCTCGACGCCGTCGTTCTTCCGCTTCTCGAGCATCTGCTGAAACGTGAAGCCCTCGAGCACCTTCATCGTGAAGCACGTCGAGCG
Organism: Myxococcaceae bacterium; assembly: GCA_040275325.1. Taxonomy (GTDB): domain Bacteria; phylum Myxococcota; class Myxococcia; order Myxococcales; family Myxococcaceae; genus Xiheimicrobium. The sequence goes on from JBEOKA010000388.1 coordinate 7,832, forward strand.
CTTCTTGTCGGCCGACAGCGCGTAGACGGGCGGCACGTTCGGGTGGTCGAGCTGCGCCGTGATGGCCGCCTCGTCGATGAACGTGACGACGGCGTCGTCGTCTTTGAGCAGGTCGGGCTTGAGCACCTTCAGCGCGACTTCCCGCCCCAGCGCTTCATCACGCACGCGGAACACACGCGACATTCCGCCCTGCCCGAGCAGCCCGAGCTCGGTGATGTCCCAGCCCGGGGGAATCGGCTGATTCAGGCCGTTTGGATCATCTTTCTTCCAGAACATGCGGCCTCCTGAGGGCAGGTCTACGACAGGAGCGGCGCTCCGTCGCGTCTTGCGGCTACGCTGAATTTCATGCGTCACGTGCTGCTGTCGGTGCTGGTGCTGTTCGCCTCGAGCGCCCTCGCGAAAGAGAAGAAGGCGAAGTCGAAGAGCCACTCGGCGAAGGGGTCGATTCTGCTCAACGACGAGCAGGTGCTCGTGCGGTGGACCGACGGCGACTCGTTCAAGTTCCTCTCGGGCCCCTACGACGGAAAAGGCACGCGCCTGGTCGGCTACAACACGCTCGAGGCCTATGGGCCGGTGCATCGCTGGGGCGAGTGGACCGCGAAGGAGCTCTTCGCCCTCGCCGAGGCGTCATCGCAGGTCGCCGCGTCGCGCGAGTGGAGCTGCACCACCAACGGCAAGGCCGACGGCTACGGCCGCGTGCTGGTGAACTGCCCGCAGCTCGCGGAAGAGATGATTCGCCAGGGCCACGGGCTCGCCTACGCGGTGGAAGGCACCTCGCCCGAGAACCTGCTCGAGGCCCAGCGCGACGCGATGAAGCAGAAGCGCGGCATGTGGGAGAAGGGCGCGGTGAACGGCGTCATCACCAGCCTGCACTCGGTCGGCGAAGACGGCGACGACACCAACGAGCCCTACAACCGCGTCGTCGACACCCGCACGGGTTCGGCGCTGAAGCGCGAGCACAAGAACAAGTACGAGACGTGCCAGGAGGTGTGTGAGGTCACCGACGGCGACACCTCGTGCATGACGTTCGTACCGTTCAAGCGGCGATACAAGAACAAGCCTGATTGTCTGAAATAGCCGCTATTGCAGACAGGCAGGAATGGTTGGAATGGCAGGGCGGAAGTGCAGACCTGAGTAGCAGCGGCCCGCCGAGTTGACGCAGAGGCCTCCATCACCCCGGCTTCCAAGCGGACAGACGCCACCATCACCGGCGCGCATGCACAGCTGCGCAGCGAGCGAGGCCTCGATTGCAGGTCTGAGGCTCTGGTCCGCGACGGCGGCGACGATGTCACCGAGGGCCGCGGTGGCGTCGCTCTGAACGAAGATGGCGTAGCTCGAGTTCGAACAGAAAGAGGTCGCCATCTTCAACATCGGGCCGCCCGGGTCGACCCCTGCGATGGTGAGGAGCCCGCCATCGACTTCGTCGACGCGGAACGAGAAGCGAACGAGGATTGGCACTGGAGCGACCGCACCGACGTTTCCACCCGAGCACGTGGCCGAGCCAGTGAAGCCCGCCGCGTTGTCTGTGAATGAGCCGCTGATGTCGATGCGCATGCGCTGAACCCTCATGGGCACCGTGCCATCGCCTGAAAGAACGCCTCCATCACGCACCCGCGCGTGGGTGCATCGTCACTCCTGTGTGCCTCGGGCGGCCTTCTCGACGCGGTCTTTGTTCCCCGCGATGAACTGGTCGACCGCCGCATCCTCGACGTCGAGGTCGCGCAGCACGCCGGGGTAGATGGCCTTGAACGCCGGCGACTCCTCAGCGCCGCGAAGCCGAAAGCTCATCTTCAGCACCGCCGCGCCCCACAGCCGCTCCTCCAACGTCTTCGCCTTCGCCACACGCACCTCCAGGGAGTCCTTCACCACGTTACCGGAATGCTGCGCGGCAGGGGCTGGGAGCGGTATAGCCTGCCCCGCTCCGATGGCACCTCGAACGGCTTCGCGTGTGGCTCCCACGGTCTCGGTCATCATGGGCAGCTCGTCTGACTGGGACACCATGAAGCACGCGGTCGAGACGCTGCGGCGCTTTCACGTGCCGTGCGAGCGCCGGGTCGTCTCGGCCCACCGCACGCCCGAGACGATGGTCGAGTTCGCCCAGGCCGCGCGCGCACGAGGCGTTCGCCTCATCATCGCGGGCGCCGGTGGAGCCGCTCATCTTCCCGGCATGGTCGCCTCGCTCACCTCGCTGCCGGTGCTCGGCGTTCCCGTGCAGTCGAAGGCGCTCTCGGGCGTCGACTCGTTGCTCTCCATCGTGCAGATGCCGGGCGGCGTGCCCACGGCGACGTTCTCCATCGGCCCTTCAGGCGCCACCAACGCCGCGCTCTTCGCCGTGCGGTTGCTCGCCCTCGACGACGCCGAGCTGCACAAACGCCTCGAGGCCTTCCGCGTCGAGAACGCCGAGAAGGCGCGCGCCTCGACGAACGACCTCGTGCTCGACGATGAGCGGCCGAAGAAGGCGAAGAAGGCATGACCGTCGGAATTCTCGGAGGCGGGCAGCTGGGCCTCATGCTGGCCGAGTCACTGCGCAAGCTCGACACGCCGGTGCTGGTGCTCGAGCCCGATGACGAGTCGCCCTGCGCCCAACGGCTCGCCGGCATCATCCCCGCGGCCTTCGACGACGCCAGCGCCCTGAAGGACTTCTTCGGGCGATGCACGCGCGTCACCTACGACTCCGAGAACATTCCGTCGGCGCCGCTCGCGCCCTTCGCCGACAAGCTCGCGCCGTCGCTGCGGGTGCTGCAGGTCTCGCAACATCGCGCGGCCGAGAAGACGTTCCTCGCGACGCATGGCTTCGGGCCCGTGCAGTTCTCGGTCGTGAAGGCGACCGACTCCCTTCACGACGCGGTGAAGCGGTTCGGCTTTCCCTGCATCGTGAAGTCGTCGCTCGGCGGCTACGACGGCAAGGGCCAGCACAAGGTGAAGAATGACGCCGAGCTGAGCGCGCTGCCCAACACCGGCTTCGAGTGGGTGCTCGAAGAGGTGCTCAGCCTCGAGGCCGAGGTCTCGTGCATCGTCGCGCGTGACGACGGCGGTCGCGCCTTCACCTTCCCCGTCTTCGAGAACGTGCACACGCACCACATTCTCGACGTCACCGTGCTGCCCGCGCGCATCGACCCGGCGCTGCAGAACGAAGCCCGCGACCGCGCGCTCGCCATCGCGAAGGCGCTCGAGGTCGTGGGCCTGCTGACCGTCGAGTTCTTCATCGGCACGGGCCGCGACGGCGCGCGGAAGCTCTTCGTCAACGAGCTCGCGCCGCGCGTGCACAACTCGGGGCACGTGACGCGGCAGGCGTGCACCATGAGCCAGTTCGACGTGCTCGCGCGCATCACCTCGGGCGTGCCCATCACGTCACCCGAGCTGCATCCGGGCGCCTGGTGCATGGGCAATCTGCTCGGTGACGTGTGGCTCGCGCAGGGTCGCAGCGGCGGCGCGCTCGACCTCTCGGCGTGGGAGCGCTTCCCGCAGGTCGTGGACGTCTACCTCTACGGAAAACGCGAGGCGCGCAGCAAGCGCAAGATGGGGCACTTCGTCGTGCACGCCGAGACGGCCAACGAGGCCGTCGATGTGGCGAACTTGTTCCGTGAAGCGCTCATCCACTCGAAAAGCTCAATGGTTAGACTCGGCCCAGCCGAGCATTGACGTAGCTCAAGTTGTTTGAGATTGTCGCGTGCGGCTCGCGGACCTCAGGTAGCAGCCGGAATTCTCAATCAGAGTGAGTGGGGGAAGCGTGAACCGTCAGCCGTCAGCCGTCAGCCGTCAGCCGTCTTCTGGTTTTTCTGGTAGTAGTTTCGTCCTGTCAGTGTTCGCAGCCAAACCAAGAACGCGGTCGAACACAGCAGGCAGTGTTCACCTCGAACAGTAAGGCAGCCTACATCGCCGAGTGTCAGCAGAACGGCGTCCCGCTTCCAACCGATGTGTTGGATGGCTCGTGGGTGAATCATGGCGAGGTGAAGGATGAGTTCCTCGCGGCTTCGTTGGAAGCTGAGTTGTGGAGTTGGACTTCGTCGAGCCCGGAGGGAATTTGTCTCGCGCTTCCCCGCTGGAGTTCTGGTGTTGCGGGCGCGTTCGGCATCATCTGCATGGGACAACAGAGCGGGAAGGTCTGCTTCTTTGATAACCCTCAAGGGGTTTTCTTTGCGCGGAACCAATCGACTCCCCTGAGTGATTTTGTTGGCGGCGCAGAGCTCGAATTCAATGGCGGCGGCACGTGTAGCAATTGTCACGCAGGAGAGAATCCATTTCTGATTCATCCTGAAAAGACTGCTTTCAAGAGTCTAACAAGCCAGTTTCGCGACTTCTTGATGCCCAATGGTGGATGGTACCGGCCGATTATTCCGGCTGGGTGGCCAGCCAACCCTGGGCCAACGAACAGTATCGTTGCAACAGGAGGAGGGAGTGGATCCTGTGTGGCTTGCCACAAGCTGCCGGAGATGTCTGAACTCAGGTCGGCCACCCTAGACTACTGTGACATGGAGGAAGAGGCTACGACGAGAGCCGACGAGTCGATGCCGCTGCGTGAAACTCCTCCCCTCCCATTCCCATCGTTCTACGGCGA
>JBEOKA010000389.1:0-3508 GCA_040275325.1 Myxococcaceae bacterium
CAGCGCTTCCAACTGCAGTGGGTGCTGCGCCGACGCTGACTTCTGCGTGAGCCCGTCCACGGACTCGATGTGCGGCCGCAATGGCGGGGTCTGCCAGCGCTGCGGCTTCGGACAGAGCTGTCAGTCGGGCGTGTGCGCTCCACGCGCGACTGGGCCGGGAGGAGGTACTGCGTCTGCAGGAGGTAGGGCGTCTGCGGGAGGCACGGCGTCTGCGGGAGGTACTGCGTCTGCAGGAGGTACGGCGTCTGCGGGAGGTACTGCGTCGGCGGGAGGCACAGCGTCGGCGGGAGGCACGGCCGTTGCGGGCGGCACGGCGGGTGGTTCGTCGGCATCGCCGTGTTCCGCAGCAGCGGCGGGGGCTCCGGCGAACGATCCCTTTCGGCGAGCGCGCTCGACAATCGATCTCCCCGATGACGAGCCGGGCGCGTACCAGGTGCACTTGCTCTATGTGGAGCCGAGCGATCGTCAGGCGCCTGTTCCGCTCGATACCGATGGCTCGCTTCGCCGCAGCGTGACCGCGTTCAACGAGTTCCTGCGCGCGAGGCTCGGGCGCGGGCTGCGCTTCGACACGTGTGGCGGCAACCTCGACGTGACCTTCGTGAAGCTGTCAGCTCCGTACACCGAGGCGGTGATGACGACGGGAACGGGCATGACACCCACTGGCCCCGAGCGTCTGAGGGACCGGCTCGAGCTGTTGCTGCAGCCGACGTTCGCGCCCAACAAGCTCTACCTGCTCGTGTGGGACGGCCTCGACTACGGGCACTGCGGAGGCGGGCCGCATCCACCCGAGCTCATCGGGCGAGTCACAGCGCTCTTCGTCGGAGGCGTCTTCCGCAGCACGTTCCTCACGGCCAATGCCACCGCGGGCAGCACGTCGGTCACCGTCTTCGATCCAGCGAGGCTTCCGCTGCCAGCTCCACCGTTCGGCGCGACGCTGGGTGGGGCGCGCATCACGGTCACGGCGATGGCGGGCAGTCAGTTGACGCTCTCTGCGCCGCTCGCCTCGGCCGCGACTCAGGGAACGACACTGTTCGCCGACACGACCATTCCGGCCTGTCGGAGCAATCCGTTCTCGTCCGATGGCCGGCAGCTCAACTACTGGGAGTACAGCGGCGCGCACGAGGTGTTGCACGCGCTCGGCATCGTCTCGGCTGCAGCACCGAACCACGCGCCGGCTCCGATCGCGCTCGGGCACCTCGACCTCTCGGGCCCATCAGGAGCGAACGATCTGATGTACCAGGGCGCTGCGAACTGGGGCTGCCTGACGGGTCAGCCACACGCGTCGGCGGCAGCGTCACCGTGTGTCCTCGATCCCTCGCACCAGAACTACGTGCAGGTCACCAATCCCTCGCTCGCCGATCTCGCGAAGAGCGCGTTCGTCGTCGCAGATGGCGGCATGCTCCCCGCAGGCTGGTGACGATCAGTTCCGCAGATCGCGCTTGGCGTCTTCAAGGAGCTTCGTCACCGCGTCCCTCACCTCATCAGTTGCAGGTGGCACACGGTCGAGGTTGGTGAGCTGTCTGGTCACGTCGCGATGGCGCTCGTTCGCGCGCTGCGATCGCCAGTGCCTCACCCACAGCGGGATCGCCGCCCACGCACGTGAGCCATCGAGCGGAGGAATCGGCAGCAGGTTGATTCCGATCAGCAACAGGTTCGTCCAGACGAATGCGTAGACGAGTGCGAAGAAGAACGGGTCGATCACGAGGCCAGATTCGAGGAGCGGCCACGCCACCAACAGGAGCAACGCCTGCGCAGCGACGCCGCCCCACGCGATCGTGGCGACACCTCGCTTCGAGACCTCGCCTCGCCACTGGCACTCACCACCCATGAACATGAAGTCGATGCTCACGACCCTCGCGTGAAACCGCCGCACGACCCACGCATGTCCTGCCTCGTGCAGAAAGACGATGATCACCATCGCCAGCCAGCGGATGGGATCGAGGCGGTTGAAGAGGAACCACCCGAGCGGTGCGAGCAGGTGAACCCGCACCGGAATGCGGTTCCACTTCAGGACCTGCAGGGAGCCGTTCTGCAACACGGGCGGACTGTACGGCTCAGCGTGGCGAGCGTCGATCACCGATGACGCGCGCGGGAACACCGCCCACGATCGCCCACGCGGGCACGTCGCTCGTCACGACTGCGCCCATGCCGATGACTGCGTGATCGCCGATCGTTACGCCGTCGGTGATGCCGGCATTGGCGCCCACCCACACGTCCGCGCCGAGCGTGATGCCCTTCGACGTCACGGGCTGCTCACGCACGAAGCGGTCGGGGGCGAGCCGATGATCGAACGCGTAGATCGTTGCGCCGCTCGCGATGCGGCAGCCGTCACCGATGGTGATTCCCACCGCTCCACCATCGAGGCTCGCGCGCGCGTTGATGCTGACATCGGCTCCGATCGCGAGTGGGCCGTGCAGAAACGCATGCGCGGCTACCGTCGACCTCGGCCCGATGCGAATCGGCCGGCCCAGCTGCGCGAAGATGCCCGCCTCGGGAGCGATGAAGCAGTCCTCCGCGATGGTCACCGTCTCTTCGCGCATCAGCTTCGCCTGCAGCTCCTGTTGCCACGGGCGCGCCCAGACCAGGTGCTTCTCCTTCAGCGACGCGTAGAGCCACGGCATCCACGACAGGCGCTTCTTGTGCTGCTCGCGGAACTCGGGCGGAGACTCGACGTCGCTCATGGCACGACGCGCGAGAACGACTGGTAGTGATCGTCGGAGTAGTACCGCTCTCCATTCGCTCCCGTGACGATGCGCCGTGCGCCTCTCGTGCGCTCGCCCGGCGTGATGACGGTGTACTCGCGGTAGTAGCCGCCCGGCCGGTACGGCAGCCGGCCCTCGCGGTTCTTGAACTCGATGCCGTCGCGGTCGAAGGGGAAGGGCCCGTTCGATTCGATCAGCTTCAACGTGTCGCGCGCCTCATCGGGCAGCTGCGAGATCTTCAGCGTCGGCTCGGTCGTGCCCTTCTCGCGCTTCGGCAGCGGAGCCTCTTCGACCGGCTCCTCGACGGCCTTCGGCGGCGCACCACCGAGGCGCTCGAGCACGTTGGTTCGAAACTCATCGGCGCCCAGCTCTCCACCGGTGGGCAGGCCCTGCAGCGCGGCGGCGATGCGCTCGAGGCGGTTCTCGGGGTCGGGGTGCGTCGAGAAGAACTCGGGGGTCCGGCCACCGCCAGCCGCTTTGAGCACCTTCATCACTTCGCTCATCTGCGAGGCGTCGTAGCCAGCCTCGTGCATGAAGCGCACGCCGAGCTTGTCGGACTCGAGCTCGTCATCGCGCCCGAACTTCATGCTGATGAGCTGCGCCGTCGCAGCAGCCAGCGCCGCCTTCGCACGGGAGTCGCCGGGCCGGTCTGGATCCGACGTCGCCACCACGGTCGCGCCCACGAGCCCCGCGGTGAGGTCGGCCTTCGCGAGATGTTCTGCGCCGTGTCTCGCGACGACGTGACCGATCTCGTGACCCAGCACGCCGGCGAGCTGCGAACCGGGCCCCTGGGTCAGGTTCTCGAT
>JBEOKA010000390.1:0-12245 GCA_040275325.1 Myxococcaceae bacterium
GAGAGGCGAAGCACTGACGGCGGTTGACCTCACCACCTGCGCGGGCCACCCTGCCTCACATGACGACCCGTGTGACGGTGGAGCGAGACGGCGATGTGCTGGTCATGGGCATCAACCGCCCCGAGAAGCGCAACGCGTTCGATCTGGCGACGATCGAACAGTTGGCAGCGGCGTACGAGCGACTGGGAGATGACGAGACGCTCCGGTGTGGCGTGCTGTTCGGCCATGGAGAGCACTTCTCGGCCGGGCTCGATCTCGCTGAAGTTGGTCCCGCCGTCGGAGAGAAAGGCCCGCACGCGCTCGCCGGTGGCCGCAAGTACGACCCGTTCGGCGTCTGGGCGCCGCAGGTCCCGAAGCCCATCGTCATGGCCGTGAGCGGCATCTCGTTCACGCTCTCGATCGAGCTCGCCCTCGCCAGCGACATCGTCATCGCGGCCAACACCGTTCGCTTTCGACAGCTCGAGATCGCCCGCGGCATTCTTCCCTTCGGTGGGGCGACGATGCGCGCTCCAACCCGGCTCGGCTGGGGCAACTCGATGCGGTTCCTGCTCACTGGCGAGGAGTTCGGAGCGGCCGAGGCGCTGCGTATCGGGCTCGTGCAGGAGGTCGTCGAGCCCGGCGCTCACGTCGCTCGCGCGAAGGCCATCGCCCAGCTCATCGCGAAGCAGGCGCCGATCGGCGTGCTCGGCACGCTCGAGAACGCGCGCGTCATGGAGTCGAGGGGCCAGACGGCGGCGACCGAACACCTGCAGCAGCTGCTCGCGCGCGTGATGAGCAGCGAAGACGCGGCCGAAGGCATGATGAGCTTCATCGAGCGACGTGAAGCCGTCTTCAAGGGGCGCTGACATGGCGGGACTTCGGCCGACGTGGAAGGCGCTCAACTGGCTCGCGAGCGCGCTCGATCAACCGATTGAGAAGAGCGGCCCCGAGCGTTCGCGCGCAGCCATGCGGAAGAACACCGGCAGCTTCCGCCCGATCTTCGGAGCCCCCACTCCGGTCGAACACGTCGTCGACGAGCTGCTCGCTGGCGTGAAGGTGCGCCGCTACGTGCCGAAAGGCGCGCGGGCGGGCGTCATCGTCTACTTCCATGGCGGCGGCTGGGTCGTCGGTGATGTCACGACGCACGATCTTCCCTGCCGTGCACTCGCGGCCCAGGCGAAGCGCACCCTCGTCTCAGTCGACTACCGGCTCGCGCCAGAGCACCCGTTCCCCGCGGCCATCGACGACTGTCTCGCGGTCACCCGCGAGTTGCTGAAGACGAACGCCGTGGCCGTCGCTGGAGACAGCGCGGGTGGACACCTTGCCGCGGTCGTCGCGCGACGCAGTGATGTCTCTGCGCAGGCGCTCATCTACCCGGTGACCGACTGCGCGCAGGAGTCGGCTTCGTACTCGCGCTTCGCGACGGGCTACTTCCTCACGCGCGACACCATGCGGTACTTCACGAACGCGTTCTTGCCCGATCCCTCGGCCCGCACGCAGGAAGACGCCTCGCCCTTGCGCGCAGCCCTCGAGAAGGGGCCGCCCGCCTACGTGCTGCTCGCCGAGTGCGACGTGCTGCATGACGAAGGCCTCGCCTACGCCGAGAAGCTGAAGGAGGCCGGCACCTCGGTGACCATCGAAGAGGTCAGCGGCGTCATTCACGGCTTCTTCAGCATGCAGGGCATGACGGCGACCAGACACGCGACCGCGCACCTCGCCGCGTGGCTCGACCGAACGCTCGTCTGACCGTCAGTCGAAGATCAGCCAGCCGAACCGGTTCGTCGCGTGGAAGTCGCCGATGAAGAGCGGCGAGAACGACTGCCCTTCGATCTGCTTGAAGTGCTCGAAGTGCTCGAGGCGGTACGCGTTGAAGCGCCACTTGTCGCCCTTGCCCGGCGGCAGCTTCGGCACCTTGTTCAGGTTCGCGATGGGAATCTGCATCTCGGCGCTCCAGCCCTTGTCGGTGTCGGAGGTGTCGTCGAGCGTGCCGCGCACGTCGACCGCCGTCTTCATGCCCGACTCCCACTTCATGGCCTCTTCGAGGTTGGACCGCCGCGCGACGAACGAGGCGTCGAAGTTCACGTTGTGCGGCGAGACCTGCAGCTCGTTGTACGTGGCGCCGTCGGCGTCGGCGTCGAAGAACACCTCGACCACGTCCTGGTTGTAGATGGCGTCGTCTTTGTTCCGCAGCGTGCCCCACACGTCGGGGTCGTCGCAGTCGAAGGCCACGTAGATGTTCGTGTCGTCGTACAGCATGCGCAGGCGCGTCTTCCGCTGCGCTTCTTTGCCGTCGAAGCTCGTCGTCAGCGTCACCTCGGGAGCGCTCTTCCACTGCGCGTCGTCGAGCTTCCCGTCGATGGTGGGCGGCTTCGCGGCGCGCGGCGCTTTGTACTCTGGCAGCGACGCCTGCGGCCCTTCGAGGCGTGGGCCGAAGATGCGGTGGTTGCCGTCGTGCGTGGGTGGAAGATCGGCGAGCAGCCGCTCCTCACCACGCCAGAACCCCATCAGCAGCTGCATCGGGCCGGGGTAGTTCGGCATCGCGATCTGCTGCACGTCTTCGATGATCTTCCCCTGCGGCCAGGTACCGAGCATCGCGGCGCCGTTCTGCAGCTCGTGATCCATGTTGCCGAGCATCTGGCCCGAGTTGCCGTCGACCACGTGCACGAAGAACTGGTAGCCCTGCGGCTGCTGACCGTCGGCGCGGAAGTAGTGCTTGAGCACCACCGGCTGGCCTGCCTGCGGGTTCTTCGGCTCGACGTTGCTGCCGAGGTACTTGATGGTGCCGCCAGCGAACGTCGCCGTCGACGGGAAGTTCAGCGGGCCCGGCAGCGCGTCGAGCGTGCGCACATTGCCCGTGGGCTGCGCGGCCTGCGGCTGCTGACCTGCGGGCGGAGGCCGGCTTCCACGCGGCTTCGGGCCGGCCTGCTCGTCACGGCAGGCAGAGACGGCGACCAGCAAACAGAGGGTCGAGAGGTGTCGCATTCGCCGCGCACCATGCACCAGCCGACGTGCGCTGTCGCGGACTGGCAACCGGGACGAACCGTGGAAAACCAGCCTCGATCCAACGGGTTGGAGTGGTGCCAGGCCTGCTCTTCCACCCTCCACCATGCACCTCGACATCATCTGGAACGGCGAGACGACTCCGGTGGATCTGGTCGACGGAGCGCTCTCGGTCGGAGGCGGCCCCAAAGACGACATTCAGCTCGCGGGCCTGCCCTTCAAGCTGCTCACCCTCGAGGTCGATGGTCCGCGGCTCGCCATCAAGTCCATTCGGCCGCTGCGCGTCGGCAACCAGCTCTTCCCAGCCCACGTGCCGCGCCTGGTGATGCCTGGAGAGTCGCTCACGCTGCCGAACGACGTCGTCGTGAAGCGCCCTGAAGACGAAGCCTCGCGCGAACGCCGCAAGAACAAGAGCACCGACTTCCTCGCCAAAGAGCTGCTCTCGAACGATCTGCCCGAACTCGAGAGCCGCGCCGCGACCTTCACCTGTGTCGCTGGCGCCGACGAGGGCCACGTCTACCCGATCGCCTTTCTCGAGACGTCGATCGGCCGCGGTGACGACGTCGACGTGCGCCTGCACGACCGCACCGTCAGCCGTCGCCACGCCCGCCTGATTCACCGCGGCCTCTCGTACTTCGTGGAGGATCTCGCGACCACCAACGGCATCTACGTGAACGGGCAGCGGGTGAAGAACGCGCAGCGGCTCGACACGGGAGACGTGATCGAGCTCGGGCACACGGTGCTGCGCTTCGACGAAGGCGAGCGGGCTCCTGAAGAGCGCACGGTCATCGAGAAGCTGCCCCTGCCACCCGCCGCTCCCCCGGCCGAGCCGCCGAGCAACATCGAGGTCGCCTCAGACCTGATGAAGGCGGTCGAGAACTCGGTCACCGACAAGTTGCCGGTTCGCGTCAGCCGCTTCGCGCCCACCGACATCGCCATCTTCGTGATTGGAGCCCTGCTGATCGTCTCGGGGCTCACGACCGCGGCGCTCTTCTTCAAGTGACGATCAGAAGCTCTGGCCGATCGTGAACTCGAACTGAGGCACCTGCAGATCGATCGCCTGACGCCGGTTGAGCGGGAAGCCCCACTCGAAGCGCAGCGGGCCGATCGGCGAGAACCAACGGAAGCCGAAGCCCACCGAGTGGAAGAGGCCCAGCGGCAGGTTCGGGTACGTGCGGTCCTGGAAGAAGGGCACGCCGCGCGCGAAGGCGTTACCCGCGTCGTAGAAGAGCACGCCGCGAATGCCGACCTTCTCGAAGATGGGGAACTCGAGCTCGATGTTGAGGAACAGCTGGCGATCGCCGCCGACGTTGATGGGCGTGGTGACGCCGTCGGGTGTCGAGGCCGCGAGCTCGGTCGGCGAGATGGTGCGAATCGGGTAGCCGCGCACCGTGAAGATGCCGCCCAGGTAGTAGAGCTCTGACGCTGGCAGGCCATTCGCGGGCTCGAGCTGCTGAATGATGCCGAGCTGCAGCTGTCCCTTGAGCACGATGCCCAGCGGCAGCGGCACGTAGCCGCGGAAGTTCCCGGTGTAGCGGTTGAAGATGTACGAACCACCGAGCGGGCGCGGCGCGAACTCGGCGGTCACGTTCATGAACCAGCCCTGCGACGGGAAGAGGCGATTGTTGCGCTTGTCCCACAGCCAGCCCGCACGCAGGGCGCTCGTGTTGCCGCTGCGGAACTGATCGGCGAGCAGCAACGACTGGCGGCTCGGCTCGACGCGCACGAACTCGCGTGTGTAGCCAAGGTTGAACGACATCTCGTCGGCGATGACGTAGTAGCCGAGGCTCGCCGTGCCGCCGTACGCGTCGCGCACGAAGCCGAAGTAGTCGAGCTGGGTGCGGTAGGCGTCGACCGAGAAGATGAAGTTCGTGTCGAGGAAGTACGGGTCGAAATACGAGGCCTGGAAGAACTGCCGCAGACCCGAGAGCTGCGCCGAGAACGAGACGGCCTGGCCCCAGCCGAGGAAGTTCTGCTGCGCGACCTGCGCCGTGAAGATGAAGCTCTCGATGTTCGAGAAGCCCAGGCCGACCTGGAACGTTCCCGTCGACTTCTCCTTCACCTCGACCGTGACCAGCACGTGCTCGTCGTCGCGGCCGGGCTTGTGCGTCACCTCGACGGTCTCGAAGAAGCCGAGCGCCGTGACCTTCTCCTTCGAGCGGCGCATGCCGCTGCCCGAGAAGAGCTCACCTTCGTAGACGCGCAGCTGCCGGCGAATCACCTTGTCGCGCGTCTTGGTATTGCCGACGACGTCGATGCGCTCGATGGTGACCTGCTTGCCCTTGTTGACGTCGAAGGTCAGGTCGATGGTCTTCGCCTCGGCATTGACCGCCGTGACGGGCACCGGGTTCGCGTAGGCGTAGCCCGAGTCGTAATAGACGTCGGTGATCGCCTGAATGTCGCGCGCGAGCAGGGAGCGGTTGAAGATCTCGCCTTCCTTCGACGCCATCTTCGCCTTGAACTCTTCCTTCGTGGCGATGAGGTCGCCCGAGAAGTCGAGCTTGCCGATGGTGTACGGCTCGCCCTCTTCCACGCGCAGCGTGATGCTGATGTTGCGCTTGTCGGGAGAGAGGCTGACGACGGGCTTGTCGACGCGAACGTTGATGAAGCCGCGGTCGTAGTACGCCGCCTGAATCACCTGCAGGTCGCGCTGAAAGAGTTCTTCGCGGTACGTGCCCTCAGAGGTGAGGAACGAGAGGTACCCGCCCTCCTTCGTCGCCATCACGGCCTTGAGCTCGGCGACGGGCACCTTCTCGACGCCCATCAGGTTGATGTCCTTCACCTGAACCTTGGCGTTCTCTTTGACGACGATGACGACGTCGACCTCGGTCGACCCTTCGACGGGCCGAAGCTCGGAGGTGACCTCGGCGAGGAAGTAGCCCTTCTCGACGTACTTGTCCGAGACCTTCTTGACGTTCCGCTTCACCGCGGCCGTGTCGAGAATGCTGTTGGCCTTGATGTCGATGGTGTCTTTGAGGTCGTCCTTCGAGAGTTCGTCGTTGCCCGAGATGGTGACGGCACGAACGGCGGGCTTCTCTTCGACGCGCACCACGTACGCGATGCCAGCGGGCGTGCGCTGCACCAGCAGCTGCACGTCGTTGAAGTACTTCAGCGCCCACAGCGCGCGCAGGTCGTCGGCGGTGCGCGAGGCGTCGAACGGCTCGCCGACCTTCTGCTTGAGCGCGCGGGCGATGGCGGCCTGCTCGACGCGCTGGTTCCCCTCGACGCGAATCTCGATGATCCGATCGGCCGACTCTTCGACCGGAGCGTCACCCGGCTGCGCGTACGCCACCGGCACCGTCGCGACGGCGAGCAGCCAGAGACACGTGATGACGCGGCGCAGAATCACGACAGAGAGGGCGCGGATATAGGGGAAAGGCCCATGCCCGACGAGCGAAAACCTGTGTGATTGCGAGGAGCGACGACGTTTCTCACGCCCCGCTCGTGTCGGCGTCGACGACCTGACCATCTTTCAGGCGCAGGCGCCGCGGCAGCGACTTCGCCAGCACCTCGTTGTGCGTGACGACGATGGCCGTGATGCCGAGGTCTTTGTTCACCTCGCGCAGCAGGTTGTGAATGCCCTCACCCGTCGAAGGGTCGAGGTTGCCCGTCGGCTCGTCGGCGAGCAGCAGGTCGGGCTTCATGATCAGCGCGCGCGCCAGGGCGACACGCTGCGACTCACCACCCGAGAGCTCTCCTGGCCGGTGATCAGCGCGATGGCCGAGCCCCACGCGCTCGAGCAGCTCACGCGCGCGCACCAGCACTGTCTTGCGATCTTCGCGGTGCACGAGCGCCGGCATCGCCACGTTCTCGGCAGCGGTGAACTCGGGCAGCAGGAAGTGCGACTGGAAGACGAAGCCGATCTTCGTGTTACGGAACTCGGCGACCTGCGCGTCGTTCATGTCGAACACGCTCTGGCCCTTGAACTTCATCTGGCCTGCCGCCGGAGCATCGAGCGTTCCCGCGACGTGCAGAAACGTCGACTTGCCCGAGCCCGAGGCGCCGATGAGCGACACCAGCTCGCCCTGGTGAATCTGCACGGTCACGCCGCGCAGCACGTCGATGCGCTTCCCGTTGAGGAAGTACGACTTGAAGACATCGATGACCTCGAGGAACGGAGCGCTCATGTTCACTCCGACTTCAGCCCCTCGACGGGCTCCACCTGCGAGGCCTTGAGCGCGGGGTACACGCTCGCCAGGAACGTCACGAGGATCGCGATCACCACCGCCAACATCGTCTGCAGCGGCACGATGCGAACCGGCAACGCGGGAATGTAATAGACCTGCGGGTCGAGCTTGATGCCGACCTTCTCGATGAAGAGGCACCACGCGAGGCCCGAGACGAGGCCCAGCACGCCGCCCGCGATGCCGATCTGCAGCCCCTCGGCGAGGAAGATCTTCACGATGCCGCCGTCGGAGACGCCGAGCGCCTTGAGCACGGCGATCTCCTTTCGCTTCTCGAGCACCAACATGATCACCGTCGCGAAGATGAGCCCCGCCGCGACGATGACGATGATGGTGAGGATGATGCCCATCACCAGCTTCTCGAGCCGCAGCGCCGCGAACAGGTTGCGGTTCATCTCGCCCCAGTCCTTCGTGCGGTACGGGTAGCCGTCGAGGTTGTCGTAGATGCGCTTCATGATGCCGCGCGCGTTGTCGACGTCGTCGACCTTCACCTCGACCCCGCTCGCGCCCTTGATGCCGAAGAACGTCTGGGCCTCGCGCAGGTGGATGTAGACGAACTTGGAGTCGTACTCGAACATGCCCGAGTAGAAGATGCCGGCGACGCGGAACGGGCGGCTCTTCGGCATCGGGCCTTGCGGGCCCAGCTCTCCACCCAGCGGCGAGACGACGTTCATGCGATCGCCGACGACGACCTTCAGCGAGGCCGCGAGCTCTTTGCCGACGATGATGCCAGGCAGCGTCGAGGCGACCTCGTCGGTCTTCGCGGGCTCCATGTCGATCATCGGGTCGCGAATGATCTGCGGCTCCAGGCCGGCGGGCTTCTCGTCCAACGCGCCCGGGCCAGGGCCGTTCTCGAGGCGCTTCGCACGAATCTTCGTCGGGTCGTCGAGCGCCTCCATCGGCAGGCAGGGCTTGTCGGCGTCACACCCGAGCGACGTTCGCAGATCAGTGACCGACCCGACCGTTTCGGGATCGATGCCTTTGATCATCGAGCCCGAGATGTTGCCTTCGGAAGAGACCATCACCTCGTTGAGGATGAACGGCGTCGCGCCGACGATGCCCTTCACCTGATGGATCTTCTCCATCACCTCGGGGAACTCGGGCATCTCGGCCGTGTACTTCATGACGACGCCGTGGCTGTTCGTGCCGAGGATCTTCTTCTGCAGATCGGCCTCGAAGCCGCTCATCACCGAGAGCACGATGATCAGCGCCATCACGCCCATGCCGACGGCCCAGACCGAGATCGCCGTCATCAGCTCGGTCGGTGTCTGCGCGTCGAGCTTCTGCTGATTGAGCGCCTCGGCCGCGCGGAGCGGGTCGACGAGGCCGAGCTTCTTGATGCGGGTGCGGTTCACCGCGTTCTCGGCGGCGACGACGATGGCGAGCAGAATCAACGGCAGCACGCTGCCCAGCAGCAGCACCGCGAACACGCCGATGACGAGCCGCGGGCGAAACACGGCGAGGTGCCGCGAGGCGATGAACGACTCGTACGACGCGCGCAGATCGAACTTGCCCGACGCCGTCGCCACGAAGCCCAGGTTGATGCCGATGAAGGCGAACAGTGCGACCGCAGCCGTGACGAGCCAATACCCGAGCTCAGGCCGGTTCTCGCCGAGCAGCGACGACAGGTAGACGAGCTCACGCAGGCGGTAGCCGATGTTGATCATCAGCCAGCCGACGTGGTGCATGAGCGTCATGAACAGCGGCACCGGAACGCCGAAGTAGATGATCGCGATCGTCAGCTCGGGAATCGACAGGCGCTTCGCGTTCGCCGCGCCGAGAAAGCCTGCCGAGAAGGCCGCGACGAGCGCGACGATGAAGGCGACCAGGAACGCATAGACCGGAGCCAGGCCTCCGGTGACCGCGCCTGCGCCCGACGACTTGCCAACCAGCGCCAGGTAGACGCCGACGAACACGAGCTCCGAGAACAGCAGGCCGAAGCCGTACGCTGCCAGCGTGCCCCAGTGGAAGTCGCGCGAGTTCGCGAGCCGGGGGAACAGCGGCTTGCCCTTCGCCGGAGAGTCGACGACCGCCGCCGCATCATCAGGCTGCAGTGCCTTTGCGAGCGCCACCCAACCACCAACCCAGAGCGCGATGCCCAGGCCGACGACCTTCTGGGCCGACGCCACCTCGCCCGGCACCACCATGAGCGCGTACGTCACGCGCTGCGATTCGTGCATCAGCGTCGATGCGCCGCCGAGCAGGAAACCAACGAACGGACCGAACCCGATGCCCAGCGTCCCGAACTCACCGAGCACCGGCCCGAGCACCCCCGAGATGGCGAACGCGAAGATGAACGCCACCATGCCGGCGAGCGCCAGCACGGCCCCGATGGCGGTGAGTTGAGCCTTCTTCACTTCGAGGTCTGCGGCCTGAGCAACGGGAAGAGAATGACGTCGCGAATCGACTGGGCGTCGGTCAACAGCATGCAGAGGCGATCAATTCCAATGCCCTCGCCTGCGGTCGGCGGCATGCCGTGCTCGAGCGCGCGAATGTAGTCGGCGTCGTAGTCCATCGTCTCCTGCTGGCCGCGGCTCTTGGCGTCGACCTGCGCCTTGAAGCGCTGCTCCTGATCGATGGGGTCGTTGAGCTCTGAGAACGCGTTGGCGATCTCGCGGCCCATGCAGAAGAGCTCGAAGCGGTCGGTGATGGCCGGGTTCGCGTCGTTGCGGCGCGCGAGCGGGCTGTTCTCGACGGGGAACTCGGTGATGAAGGTCGGGTTGATCAGCTCGTGCTCGACGTACTGCTCGAACAACAACGCCGTCACCTCGCCCACGTTCATCGTCGAGACCGCCGCCTTGTCAGCCGGGCTCTCGGCCTTGCGCATCGCGACGGCGCGCAGCTTCTCGACGTTGGCGAAGTCTTCGGCCGAAAGATCCTTCACGCGATCGAGGATCGACTGACGCATCGGAATGCGCGGCCAGCCCTTCGCGAAGTCGATGACGTGCTCGCCGTACTTCACCTGCGCCGAGCCGGTGACGTGCACGGCCGCGGCCGAGATCATCTCCTCCGTGAGGTCCATGAGGTCGTGGTACGTCGCGTACGCCTCGTAGAACTCGAGCATCGTGAACTCGGGGTTGTGCCGAGTCGACACGCCCTCGTTCCGGAAGTTGCGGTTGATCTCGTACACGCGGTCGAAGCCGCCGACGACGAGCCGCTTCAGGTACAGCTCGGGCGCGATGCGCATGAACAGCGGCACGTCGTACACGTTGTGGTGCGTGACGAAGGGCCGCGCCGCCGCGCCAGAGACGAGCGGGTGCATCATCGGCGTCTCGACCTCGAGGTAGCCGCGCGCGTCGAGGAAGTTGCGAATGAACTGCACCAGCTTCGTGCGCTTGATGAACGTCTCTCGCACGGCCTGGTTCGAGAGCAGATCGACGTAGCGGCGGCGATACCGCTCTTCGGTGTCGTGCAGCGCCTGCTTCTCGGCCCACGCCTTCGCGACCGCCTGCGGAATCGCCTTCTGCGCGACCGGGTCGTCCTTCAGGAGCGCCTGCTGCGCGGCCACGGTGTCGTCAGAGAGCTTCTGGCGCTTCACCGGGTCGGCCTCGGCGTCGGTCGCCGCGGTGACCGCAGCGACGGCGGCCTTCACACGCTCGGCCTGCTCGGGCGTGAGCTTGATCTCGGCGCTGAACTTTCCAGGCGGAGCGCGCAGCGTCTTCGTCAGCGGCCGGTACTCGGTGGCGGCGAGCGTGAGCTCTCCGGTCTTCGAGCGAAACGCGGTGCCCTTCACGAAGACGAAGTCACCGACGTCGAGCAGCCGATAGAGCGCGAACGCGTCGCCCAGCACGTCCTTCTTCACGTGCACCTGCAGGGCGCCCGTGCGGTCCTGCACCATGATGAAGCCGGCCTTGCCGAAGTCGCGCACCGACACCACGCGGCCGGCGATGGAATAGCCGGGCTTGGCAGCGTCGAGCTGCTCGGCCGTGTCGTTGGCGTGCTTCGCGTGAATCTCACCCGCGAGGTGCTCGGGTTTGAAGCCGTTGCCGTACGGGTTGATGCCCAGCTCGTTGAGCTTCAGGCCCTTCTGGTGGCGCTCTTCCCGCAGCTTCTTTTCGACTTCGCTCTCATCCGACATGCGGGCGGCTTTTCACGAGCCGCCCGAGGGGCGCAAGCCAAATTACCGGGCAGCCAGCAGCAGGAACGCGGCGACCACGGCAGCCAGCAACAGCGGAACGATCACCTCGACGGGCACGCGGTAGCTGGCTTCGTGCTCGGCCATCGAACGGAACATCGAACGACGACGCTTGGTGCGCCGCAGAATCATCGAGGCGAGCGCCGGCGGAGCCTTCTCGCGCGGCAGCTCCTTCAGCGCCTTCACCGCGCCGGTGTACTTCTCGAATTGCAGCTTCAGGTCGGCGTCGCCGGCCAACACCTGCCGGAACGTCTCGGCGTCGCTCGAGTCGAGGGAGTCATCGACGGCTCCCACGAAGAGGCGCTCGACTTCGGCTTTGGTCAGTTCTCGCTGCACGACGTCACTCTCCTCGATCGGCGAAGGCAGATTCAAGCTTCGCCAGAATTCCAGCCAGCTTCTCGCGAGCCCGGTGCAGGCGGCTCTTCACGGTGCCTTCAGGCAACTCCGTGATCTCCATGATCTCGTCATAACTGAGGCCTTCGACGTCGCGCAGCACGACCAGCGAGCGCTGCTCCTCGTCGAGCTCTTCGATGGCCTGGTGCACCAATTGGCGCTCACGCTTCTTCACCACCAGCTCGTCGGGCGACGATGACCCACCCATCGATTCGCTGATCGACTTCTCGTTCGCCTCACCGAACTCGTCGCTGCGCCCACGACCGCGCCGCTTCAGGTACTTGAGGCGGTTCAGACAGTGGTTGCGCGAGATGCGGAAGATCCACGTGGTGAGCTTCGCGTCAGCCCTGAACTTGTCCACGTTCTGGTGAATCGAGAGGAAGATCTCCTGCGTGAGGTCGAACGCTTCTTCGCGATCGTTCAGCATGCGCACGCAGAAGTCGTAGACGCGATCTTGATGGAGCCGAACGAGCGTCTCGAACGCCGACGGATCATTGCGGCGCAGCTTCGACAGAAGCACCCGGTCGGAGAGCCCTGGATCGACGAGGGCTGGC
>JBEOKA010000391.1:0-2150 GCA_040275325.1 Myxococcaceae bacterium
GATCACGAAGTCGGGAGTCTCCACGCGCCCTGGCGCGAACTCCGACAGTCGCTGCCAGCTTGCGGGCAACCAGGTCTGAAACGGAAACCGATCGGTGAAGGTGTGGTCGCTCAGCACGCGACGAAGCGCCGGGTGAACGATACCGTTGAAGCGTCGCTCCAGCGCCGCCCACGTCGCGTCGTCGATGTCGAGATCGGCCGGTTCGGCGGGAAGGCTCAGCACCTGCGTCGCGAGCGCGTCAGTGCGTGCCGTCATCGGTCAGTCGCCTTTGCCGCTGTCCTTCGTGTAGTTGGCCCAGCGCTTCTCGACCTGCTTCTTCTCGGCCGCGGCCTTCTTCGCCATCACCTTGTCGCGCTTCGCCTGCGCCGCCTTCTCGGGCGGAGGCAGCACGAACATCTGGTACCCGAACCCCGCGACCGCGAAACACGACGCGACGGACACGGCCGCAGGCCACAGCCCCGCGAGCTTCTCGACCATCGCGGGAAGTGCAGGGCTGAGCGCCGCCATCAGCCCGATGAGCGTCAACCACCCGCCAGTCAGCGTCGCGAGCAGCACGCTGATGGGCCGCTCCATGACGACGCCGAGCGCCCCGCCGATGATGAACGCAGGCACGAACCCGAGCAGCCAATCGCTCTGCCCTGCGAGGTTCGCCGCCATCAGACCGATGGGAATGCCGAAGCCGAAGAACACGCTCGAGGCGGGCACGACGAAGCCAAGCACACAGAGAATCGCCGAAGCGCCGAGCGCGATCTGCTGCTGCTGCGTCCCAAACCCCAGCCTTGCCGCGAGCGGGCCAATCCAGATCTGCCCGATGACGAGCCCGAGCGGACCCGCGACCGCGCGAAACAACATGCCGCCGCCGCGCAGCAACATCGCCACGCCAACCGCCGACATCACGAGCCCGGCCCACACCGGCAGAAACCGGAACAACGCCACCCACCCCGCAGGGTCGAAGTGTTTGTACGGCTCGAGGGCTCGCTGCAGCGTCTCCACGAACGGCTCCGTCAGTGTGAAGAAGCCACGCCGCCGTCAGCCGCGCTCGAGGCTGCGTCGGCCGGCTTGCCCGAGTAGCGGGTCGTCGCCAGCGTCACGAGCACGAGAAACACCGCGAGACAGATGCCCGCGTAGAGGTACGGCTTCGGCGGAACGATCGATCGATTCACGATCGCCTGCGCGACCTGCTCAGGCAGCTCGCCGATGGTCTCGTCCTGCGCCGAGTATTCCTTGGCCAGCCGCTTCGCGACCTCGTCGTCGTCTGGGCCCTTCTTGCCTTCGATGACGGCCTTCGCGAGCGTGCGCGCCGTGACCACGTCGCCCGACTCGAGCGCCGCGGCAGCCACGGCCAGCACCGACTTCTTCTCGCTCTTCTCGGCCCGTGCTTCTGGGGAGGCCTTCTTCGAAGCCTTCGACATGCGCGGGCGTATAGCGTGATTCCGGGATAAGGGAACGCCCCGGAGGTTGCGTGCGTTCGAGGTCGGTGACACGTCGGGCACTCCTGCTGTCGTCTCTGGCGCCTGCCCTCGCGCGCGCGTTCGGTGATGCCTCGCGGTTCATTCCGGCCGTCGCCCAGCACTCCGGCACGTGGGACGTGCGCGCCTCGGGCCTTCGCCGCCTCGCCTGGGAGCTGCAACGCCGCACCTCGGTCGAGTCGATCCTCGAAGCGCGTGCCACACCGCTCGACAGCCCGAAGCTGTTCGAGCTGCCGTTCCTCTACCTCTCGAGCGATCGGGAGCTGCCCGCCTTCACGCCCGCGCAGACCGAGAACCTGCGCCGCTACCTCACCTTCGGTGGCTTCGTGTTCGCCGACGCGAACGATGCCTCTGCGGGTACCGGTTTCGACGCCAGCTTCCGCCGCGAGATGGCGAAGGTGCTGCCGCAGGTGCAGGCCCGTCCGTTGCCCGCCACGCACGTGGTGTTCAAGTCGTTCTTCCTGCTCGATACGGCGCCTGGTCGCGCCCTCACGTCGGCTCAGCTCGACGCGTGGAGCATCGGCAAACGCGCTGCCGTCATCTATTCGCAGAACGACGTCATGGGCGCACTTGCTCGAGACGAGTCGGGCACCTTCGAGTTCGACGTGATGCCCGGCGGAGAGCGTCAGCGCGAGTACGCCACGCGGCTCGCCATCAACATCGCGATGTACGCGCTCTGCC